>JBDHZW010000229.1:0-8766 GCA_039812105.1 Nakamurella sp. | reverse complement strand
GGCCGGCGCAGCTGGGCGTCGGCGATGACGCCGCGCGGGTCGAACGGGGCGACCGGCCAGTCCGAGCCCAGGGCCAGCCGGGCGCCGGCGTCGGCCAGGTCCCGGCAGCGGAACGCCCGCCGGGCCCGTTCGGAACCCAGCCGCTCCGACCAGTTGTCCGACTGGTCCGCCTGCGTGTAGAGGGTGCAGTGGGTGGGCTGCATGCTGGCGGTGACGTCCAGCGCCCGGAACCGGCCGACGAGCTCGGTGGGGATCGTCTCGATGTGCTCGATCCGGTGCGGCACCCGCCCCCGCCGGGTCCCGGCCAGCGCGT
The DNA here is from genome assembly GCA_039812105.1 of Nakamurella sp. Taxonomy (GTDB): domain Bacteria; phylum Actinomycetota; class Actinomycetes; order Mycobacteriales; family Nakamurellaceae; genus Nakamurella. The sequence continues at coordinate 8,453 of JBDHZW010000229.1, read as the reverse complement.
CCAGCACGTACCGCACCCCTTGGTCACCGATCGCATGGGTCACCACCGGCACCCCACGGTCGGCCAGATACCTTGCCGCCCAAACGTACTCGGCCGGGTCGGGCCAGAACGGCGCGGTGCTCTCGCCGTGCGTGTCGGCGTGGGACAGCCAGGCGGTGCCGCCGTCGACGGTGCCGTCGATCATGAACTTGACCCCGTCCACCCGCCACCGGCGGCCGCCGGAGCGCTGCCGGTCGACCAGGTCGTCCAGCGCGGCGCGGGTGACGCCGGGCATGCAGAACGGCGCGAACCGCAGCCGCAGCGGCAGGCCGCCCCGATCATCACCGCTCGAATCGAGATTCGTGACCAGCTCGGCGGAGTCGGCCTCGAAGTCCATCGCGTTGCCGGCGGTCAGCCCGGTCGCGGCCATGCGCTGCAGCAGGTCGGCGAACCGGGCGCGGCGGTCGGACACGCTCTGCGCCGGGAGCACCGCCTGGACGATCTCGTAGGCCGGGATCTCCAGCAGATGCCCGGTGGGCACGCCGTTCTCGTCGCAGACGACGGACGCTCCGCCGGCGAACTCCCGGGCACCGTCGATGCCGGCCCGCTTGAGCGCGGCCGGCGAGGCGATGGCCGCGTGCGCGTCGAACATCAGGATGAACACCGGCACGTCGCCGACCGCGCGGACCAACGGCTGATGGGTGATCGGGGTGCGGCCGAACGCGTTCGGGTTCAGCCCCCAGCCCAGGACCCACTCCCCCGGCTCCGCCCGCTGCGCCCGGCGCAGCGCGTCGGCCAGCTCGTCCAGGTCGCGGACGGCGGACAGGTCGGCACCCTGGGTCAGGTCCAGGCCGAGGACCGGGTGGATGTGCCCGTCGACCAGACCGGGCGTGACGGCGGCGGCGCCCAGGTCGACTATCTCGGTGCCGGCGCCCCGCCAGGTGGCGACGTCCCGGCGGTCGCCGACGGCGGTGATCACGCCGCCGGTCATGGCGACCGCGGTGGCGGCCGGCCGGTCCGGGTCGAGGGTGTGCACGGTGTCGGCGGTGACGATCAGGTCGGGGTTCATCAGCTGTCCTTGGGTTCGGGGGCGGGCAGGTGGCCGTCCTGCGCGTGCACGGCGCCGATGCCGGCGTAGACGGCCGGCCGGCGGGCCTTGAGCACCCGGGCGGCGATCGCGGCGACGACGAAGGTGAGCGGGACGATGCCGACCAGCACCACGTTGACCGCGCCCTCGGCGGTGGTCAGCAGGTCGATGTGCGCGGCCAGCGCGATGACCGCCGCCGACAGCAGCACGGCCGCCAGCGCGGCGCACGCGGTGGCGACCCACGCCTTGACGGTGTGCCGGCGGCGCCAGAAGTAGGCGACCACGGCGACCGAGGTCAGCGCCTGCAGCGCGATGATGCCGACGACGCCGGGGGTGTTCACCTTCAGCAGCAGGTCGGTGTAGGGGTCGGCGGCGGCGACCGCGAAGCCGGCGATGACCGCCGCGGCCAGGATCGACTGCACGGTGCCGGCGAAGGACGGCGAGCCGTACGTCGGGTGGGTGTGCGCCAGCCGGGCCGGCAGCAGGCCGTCCCGGGCCAGCGTGAAGGTGTACCGGTTGATCGCGTTGTGGAAGGCGATCTGCGAGGCCAGCACGCTGGTCATGATCAGGACGTACATCAGGTCGGAGGCCCACGGGCCGACGTACTGCTCGATCGCCACGAAGAACAGCGACGCCGGGTCGGCGGCGGCCGCGGCGACGACGCCCTGGTTGCCGAACGCCTGGATGATCGCCCAGACGATCAGGCAATAGAACAGCCCCATGAACGCGACCGCCCCGTAGGTGGCCCGCGGGATGCTGCGCTGTGGGTTCCGCGCCTCCGGCCGGTACAGGGCGGTCGACTCGAAGCCCATGAACGCGGCGAAGCAGAACGCGAGCACGCCGATCATCCCGGGCGCGAACATCGCCTCCGGGCTGAACGAAGCGGCCGACAGCGCGCTGGTCCCCGGCGCCCCGCCCTGCACGATGACGGCACCGGCCAGCAGCGCCAGGATCGCCGTCTCGGCGATCAGCAGCACGCCGAGAATCCTTGCGCCGACGTCGATCCCGCGGCGGCCGACGAACCAGACGATGACGACGGCGACCAGTGCGACCGCCCACCAGGGCACGTCCCGGCCGGTGAAGGTGGCGATCGCGTCGGAGATCTGCTGGCCGAGCAGCCCGTACACGCCGATCTGCAGGGCGTTGTAGGCGACGACGGCGAGCACCCCGGAGGCCATGCCGGCGGTCCGGCCCAGGCCCAGGGTGATGTAGCTGTAGAACGCGCCGGCGCCGCCGGTGTGCCTGGTCATGGCCATGAAGCCGACCGCGAACAGGGTCAGCACCGCGCCGGCGGCCAGGTAGCCGGCCGGCGCGCCGATGCCGCCGACCAGGATCGCCACCGGGGCGACCCCGGCCATCACGGTCAGCGGCGCGGCCGCGGCGATCACCAGGAACGCGATGCCGCCGGCGCCCAGGGCGTTGGCCTTCAGGTGCTCGGGCGCTCCCCCGGTCTCCGGTGGTGGCATCTGCGCTCCCGGGGTGGACGCGGGTTCGGCGGTCAGGCTCATCGACGGACTCCTTCAGAGCAGGGTAGAGCGGGCGGCGGGGCAGGCGTGTTGTCGCTGGTGGACGGTGATACCGGCTCAACGAAACCGAATCGGTTTCGGTAATAGAATGAGGTCGCCGCCCCGAGCTGTCAAGAGTCTTTTTCGGCGGTCCGCGTGGCCGACGCCCGGTCCGGGTACTCGACCTGGGACGGCCCACCCCGGTCGCCGCCGATCGCGGCCGGGACCCGGGCGTCACGACATGAGAAAAGGGGACCGCATGACGGCGACCGAATCACGACCAGGCACGACCCCGCCGACGACGACCGATGCCGGCATCCCGGCCGCCAGCGACGAGCATTCGCTGACCGTCGGACCCGACGGACCGCTGCTGCTGCAGGATCACTACCTGCTGGAGCAGATGGCCAACTTCAACCGGGAACGCATCCCGGAGCGGCAGCCGCACGCCAAGGGCGGTGGCGCCTACGGCACGTTCGAGGTCACGGCGGACGTCAGCGCCTACACCCGGGCGGCGTTGTTCCAACCCGGCGCCAAGACCGACCTGGTGATCCGCTTCTCCACCGTCGCCGGCGAGCGCGGATCACCCGACACCTGGCGCGATCCGCGGGGTTTCGCGATCAAGTTCTACACATCCGAGGGCAACTTCGATCTGGTCGGGAACAACACCCCGGTGTTCTTCGTGCGCGACCCGATGAAGTTCCAGCACTTCATCCGCTCGCAGAAGCGGCGGGCATCGAACAACCTGCGCGACCACGACATGCAGTGGGACTTCTGGACGCTGTCCCCCGAGTCGGCGCACCAGGTGACCTGGCTGATGGGCGACCGGGGCATCCCCCGCACCTGGCGGCACATGAACGGTTATTCCAGCCACACCTACATGTGGATCAACGCGGCCGGCGAGCGGTACTGGGTGAAGTACCACTTCAAGACCGACCAGGGTGTCGAGTTCTTCACCCAGGACGAGGCCGATCAGATGGCCTCCGCCGACACCGATTACCACACCCGTGATCTGTGGGAACACATCGAGGCCGGCGAATTTCCCAGCTGGACGCTGCAGATGCAGATCATGCCGTTCGAGGAGGCCAAGACCTACCGGTTCAACCCGTTCGACCTGACCAAGGTGTGGCCGCACGGCGACTACCCGCTGCACGAGGTGGGCCGGATGACGTTGAACCGCAACGTCACCGACTACCACACCGAGATCGAGCAGGCCGCGTTCGAGCCCAACAACCTGGTCGCGGGCACCGGGTTGTCGCCGGACAAGATGCTGCTGGCCCGCGGGTTCTCCTACGCCGACGCGCACCGCGCCCGGCTGGGGGTCAACTACAAGCAGATCCCGGTGAACACGCCGAAGGTGCCGGTGCACGCCTACTCCAAGGACGGGCACATGCGGATCAACCCGGTGACCGACCCGGTGTACGCGCCCAACTCGTACGGCGGTCCCGCCGCCGATCCGTCGCTGACCGACGACGGCGGAACCTGGGCGTCCGACGGCGACATGGTGCGCACCGCCTACACCCTGCGGCCCGATGACGACGACTGGGGTCAGGCCGGCACCATGGTCCGCGACGTGCTCGACGACGCCGCCCGCGGGCGGCTGGTCGACAACATCGTCGGGCACCTGCTCAACGGGGTCAGTGAGCCGGTGCTGGCGCGGGCGTTCGAGTACTGGCGCAACGTCGACAAGAACCTGGGCGACCGGGTCGAGCAGGGCGTGCGGGCCAAGCAGGGCGAGAAGGACCCCAAGGCCGCCAAGCAGGCCAACCCGGCCCGGGAATCCATGCAGGCCAAGGCCTGAGCCGTACGGTTCGCTGATCATACCCGGGCCTACCCGGGCGGTTTGCCCGAATCGGCGCGGGAATGATCAGCGAGCCCGGCGGTCCGCCGTCAACCCGGCCAGGGTCGCCGCCGCCCCGGCGTTGACGATGGAGGTGTCGGTGGCCACGCCCATCACGTGCACGCCCTTGGCCGCGACCCGGCGGGCCTCGGCCGGGTTGGCGGTCAGGTAACCGCTGGCGGCGCCGACGGCCGCCAACCGGTCGAACGCGTCGTCCACCGCGGTCAGCACGTCCGGGTGGGTGGCCTCGCCCAGGTGACCCAGCGACGCGGCCAGGTCGTTCGGGCCGATGAACACCCCGTCGACCCCGGGCACCGCCGCGATGGCCTCGAGATTGTCCAGCGCGCGGGGGGTTTCGATCTGCACGAGCACGCAGATCTGCTCGTCCGCGGTGCGCAGGTAGTCGGTGTTCTGCCCGTACCCGGCGGCCCGGGATCCGCTGGACACCCCGCGTATCCCGGCCGGCGGGTACCGGGTGGCACGAACCGCATCGGCGGCGGCGTCGGCGGTCTCGACGTACGGGATCAGCAACGACTGCGCTCCGGCGTCCAGCACCCGCTTGATCAGCACCGGGTCGTTCCAGGCCGGCCGCACCAGGGCGGCGACCTCGAACGCCGCCAGTGCCTGCAATTGCGCGATCAGGTCGGGTGTCTCGTTCGGCGAGTGTTCGGTGTCCAGCAGGATCCAGTCGAAGCCGGTACCGGCCAGCTGCTCGGTCAGCGTCGGCGAGCCGAGGGTGGCGAACAGGCCGATCATCTGCTGCCGGGCACGCAGCCGGCGCAGGAAGGTGTTCACCGGTGCGGGCACGGCGGTCAGTCCGGGATCTCGGCCGGCGCGAAGACCACCAGCACGGTGAGATCCTCGACGATGTCGATGAATCCGTGCTCGATGCCCCGGTCGACCGACACGATGCTGCCCGGACCGACCGGGTGGTCGCGGCCGTCGACCCGCAGCGTCGCGCGGCCGCTGACCACCGTGTACACCTCGTCCGAGGAGTGCGGGTGCTGGTGATCGGTGCCGCCGGCCGGCAGCCGGTAGACGCCGAGCGACATGCTGGGCCGCCGCAGCAGTTCCCGGTACGGCCCGGCGTCGGCGGCCGGCAGATCGCTCGACTCGAATGCCCGGAATCCCGTCACACCATCTCCCTCGTGTACCGAATCACTGCGCAGTGATTCACAGTTGGCCACCGGCCTGCTCGATGCCGGCCCGCTGGGTCGCCTTGCCGAGTTCGTTGTGCCGGATGACGATCCGCTTGACCTCGGCCAGATCGCCCTGCCGGTAGGCGGCGACCAGCCGCCGGTGATCGTCGATCAGCCGATCGCTGACCACCGTGTCCCGGGACAGGGTGCGGGACATCAGGTCGGGCAGGCTCAGCCGGCGGTAGGCCTGCAGCAACGACGAGATCCCGCAGGCGGCGAACGGGAAGGTGTGGAACGCCTCGTTCGCCTCGATGTACCCGGCGACGTCGGTGAAATGGCCCCCGGACAGGTGTTGCGCGGTCGCCTCGGCCAGCCGGTCGAACTCGTCGAGCTGGTCGGAGGTCAGCCGACCGACGGTCATCTCGGCCGCCCCGAGTTCGATCGCCAGCTTGCCGTCGTGCGCGTCGTCGGCGGCGGCGACGTCCACCGGCCGCACCACGTGACCGCGGTCGGCATCGCGGATCACCAGGTTGTCGCCGGCCAGCCGGGTCAACGCGTAGTAGACCGACGATGCGGGCAGCCCGGTCCGCTCCGCCAGCCCCGCGACGTCGAGCACCTCGTTCGGCGGCAGCTCGCGGGTCAGCACCATCCGGCGCAGCCGGTCGTATGCCTCGGCGTCCCCGTCGACCTCCAGCTTGCCGAACCGGCCCCGGAAGTAGGCCAGCGGTGATCCCTCGCTCGCCTCCGCGTGCCGCACCCGGCCGAGGAACACCCGATGCGTCCCGCCGGTGACCACCTCGTCGACCCGGCACTCGATGACGGCCAGGGCGCCGTCCAGCAGGGGCACGCCGGTGGCCCCTTGCCGGTAGCCGACGCCATCGAACTTGTCCGGCCGCCCGGACCGGGCGAACGTGGCGGCCAGCTCCCCCTGGTCGTGGGCCAGGATGTTGACCGCGAACACCCCGGACCGGCTGACCGCCTCCTGGGTGCGGCTGGCGGTGTTCAGGCAGGCCAGCAGCATCGGCGGGTCCATCGACAGCGACGACACGGCGCTGACGGTCATGCCGTGCGGAACGTCGCCGTCGGTCGTGGTGATCACCACGACGCCGCTCATGAAACTGCCGATGACCCGACGGAAGACGGCCGCGTCGACATCGCTCGGCGCGGCCGGACCGGCGTGCGGATCAACGCTGGACACGACACCCACCTCGACAGGCTGCCAAACGGCGGACCGATCCGCGTGCGGTTCCCGGCGAGTGAGAAATCGCCCCTTACCCTGGGCCGGTGGAGATCCGCGACCTCGGCCCGCTGCTGGTCGAGCTCGACGGGCTGCCCACCGTGATCGGCACCGGGCGCCAGGCCGCCGTGCTGAGCCTGCTCGCCGACCGGGTCGGCGAACCGGTCTCCCCGGCCGCGCTGATCGAGGCGGTGTGGGGGCAGGACCCGCCGGCGCGGGCCGGGCAGCTGCTGGACTCGGTGATCTGGCGCCTGCGCAAGGAGATCGAACCCGGCCGCGCGGCCCGGGCCGAACCGGTCGTGCTGCGCCGGGAGGCGCTCGGCTACCGGCTGGACCTTCCCGCGGACGCGATCGATTCGGCCCAGCTGCGCGCCGCCGGGCCGCGGCTGCGGGGCCTGCGCGACGCCGGACGGCCCGAGCAGGTCGCCGACGTCGCGGCGACCGTGTTGGCCCTGTGGCGTGGGGAACCGTACGCCGGAGTGGTCGACACCGGCTGGCTGGCGGCGGCCCGGCAGCAGCTGGCCGACGCCCGGCTCGACGTGGCCGACCTGCGGGTGCGGGCGCTGCTCGACCTCGGCCAACCGGAGCAGGCGGTCGGCGAGGTGGAGCCGCTGCTGGCCGATCATCCGCTCCGGGAACCGTGGTGGGCGCTGCTGATGATCGGTCTGTACCGGGCCGGTCGCCAGGCCGACGCGCTGGCCGCCTTCACCCGCGCACGCGGCTTGCTGTCCGACGAGCTCGGCGTCGACCCCGGTCCGGAACTGCGCGACCTGCAGCACCGCATCCTCGACCAGGACCCGGAGCTGCGCCGGCGACCGCCGGCCACCGGCCCGACGACGACCGGTGCCGCTCGTCTCCCCCGCCGGCGGACCACCCTGATCGGCCGGGACGACGACGTCACCCGGCTGGCCGCTCGCGTGGTCGACGCACCGCTGGTCACCCTGATCGGGCCGGGCGGCGCCGGTAAGACCCGGCTGGCCGTCGAGGTCGCGCACACGGCAAGCCCGTCGTTCCCGGACGGGGTGTGGTTCGTCGACCTGTCCGCCGTCTCCGACGGCGCCCTGCTGGACGCCACCGTCGCCGGGACCCTCGAACTCGCCGGGCCGCCGGGACGGCGGCCGATCGACGTCGTCGCCGACTTCCTGGCCGATCGGTGCGCCCTGCTGGTGCTGGACAACTGCGAGCACCTCGTCGGCGCCGCCGCCGACGCCGTGCTGGAGATCATCGACCGCTGCCCGCGGAGCCGGGTGCTGGCGACCAGCCGCGAGCCGCTGGAGGTCCCCGGCGAGGACGTCGTGCCGGTGCCTGGGCTGGCGGTCGGCGACGACGACGCGACCGGCCCGGCCGTTGCCCTGTTCCTCGACCGCATCGGCGCCGCCGACGATCTCGACCCGCACGGGCCGGACCGGGCGATCATCCGGCGGATCTGTGCCGCGGTCGGCGGTCTGCCGCTGGGCATCGAGTTGGCCGCGACGCAGGCCCGGACGTTCCAGCTGGACGAGATCGCCACGACGCTGGACCGCAGTCCCGCCGGTCTGGTCCGTCGGGGCACCGGACCGGCCCGGCAGGCATCGCTGCTGGACACCGTCGACTGGGGCTACCGGCTGGCCCGGCACGACGAGCAGACCCTGCACCGCCGGCTGGCCGTCATCCCCGGGCCCTTCACCCT
>JBDHZW010000228.1:0-8880 GCA_039812105.1 Nakamurella sp. | reverse complement strand
CGGCGTAGTTGATCCGCGCGGGGAGGGGCGTCAGCTCACCCGGAAGAGGACCAGCCAGATGGCGACGCAGTGGCAGAGGGCGGCCAGCGATACGCAGGCGTGGAAATACTCGTGGTAGCCGAAGGTGGACGGCCAGGTGTTGGGCCGCCGGGTCGCGTAGCAGAACGCCCCCAGCGAGTACAGCGCCCCGCCCACCAGCAGCAACACCAGCACCGCGACGCCGCCGCTGGCCAGCAGGTCCGGCAGGACGAACACCGCCACCCAGCCGAGGGCCAGGTAGAACGGCACGCCGACCCACACCGGGGCGTGCGGCCAGAACATCTTCAACGCGACCCCGCCGGCGGCACCCACCCACACCGTGGTGAGCACCACGGTGCTGGTCGGCGGCTGCAGCGCCAGGACGGTCATCGGGGTGTAGGTGCCGGCGATGAACAGGAAGATCATCGAGTGATCCGCCCGCCGCATCCAGGTGCGGGCCCGGGGCGACGTCCAGGTGTGCCGGTGGTAGGTCGCGCTCACCGTGAACATGGCGACCAGCGTGACCGCGTACACCGTGCAGGCGAACGCCGGACCCGGGCCGGCGAACACGGCGGCCAGCGGGATCAGGGCCACGCTCATCGCCGTGGCCACCACGGCCGAGTACAGATGGATCCAGCCGCGGGCCCGGGGCCGCGTCGCGGCCGGTGCCGCGGCGGGCGCGGTCACACTCATGCCCTCATCTTCGCCGACCGGCCGCCGCAGGTACACCGTCCGAGGCCGTGATCCTTCCCGCCAACCCGGGGTCGCCGGCGCGCGCAACCTTCACGACCCTTCGGCGCGACACCGGACTCGGCCGATGTCCCGGGCCGGCCGGCGACTAGGGTCGGACCGTGCGGCTCCCGTCCCTGGTCTACCGACTGTACGAACGCCGGTTGACCAGGGGACTGGTCGGCGCCCCGGTCCCGCACCACGTCGGCGTCATGCTCGACGGCAACCGCCGGTGGGCCCGCAAGGCGGGCTTCTCCAACCCGACCGAGGGCCACCGGGCCGGCGCCGCGCACATCGTGGACCTGCTGGAATGGTGCCAGGACTCGGGCATCGGCATGGTCACGCTGTGGCTGCTGTCCACCGACAACCTGCGCCGGTCCGACGACGAGCTGCTGCCGCTGCTGGAGATCATCACCGACGTCGTGGACGACCTGGCCGCCCCGGACCGGCCGTGGAAGTTGCGGATCGTCGGCGCCCTTGACCTGCTCCCGGCGTCGATGACCACCCGGCTCACCGCCGCGGAGATGCGCACCGAGCACCGCGGGGGTCTCGAGGTCAACATCGCCGTCGGCTACGGCGGGCGGCAGGAGATCGTCGACGCCGTCAAGTCCATGCTGGAGGCCGGCATCGAGCAGGGCCACGGCATCCAGCAGGTCATCGACTCGCTGGACGTCGACACGATCGGCGAGCACCTGTACACGTCCGGCCAGCCGGACCCCGACCTGGTCATCCGCACGTCCGGCGAGCAGCGGTTGTCCGGTTTCCTGCTCTGGCAGAGCGCACACTCGGAATTCTGGTTCTGCGAGGCCTACTGGCCCGACTTCCGCCGGGTGGACTTCCTGCGCGCCCTGCGCGACTACGCCGCCCGGCACCGCCGGTTCGGCGAGTAGGTCGCGACCCGCGGATCCTGCTCGCCGGATCCGACCCGCCGTGCGGGATGGCGCCCCGGCCAGCTCGGGCGACCCGTCACCAGCGGTGGTCGGCCAGGTCCAGCCCACCCTGCGGGCCGTCGCTGGTCCGGGCCCGGGCGGCCGGGATCAGCTCGCTGGTGACGAGCCCCCGCTCGCTGGTCAGCTCGTCGATGATCGGGAAGCAGGCGGCGATCCGATCCGGAGTGTCGATGACCACCGTCAGCGTGGGCACGTGCCGGCCCACCTGGAACGGACGGTCCCCGTGCGGCGGGGTGTCGCCATGGAATCCCCAGACCCCGCGCAGCGTCGTCGCGCCGCTGGCCCCGGCCTGCCGCAGCCACCGGGTGACCTGCCGGTGGATCGGGTGGCCCTGGTAGTTCGCGTCCTCCGAGGTGAAGATCATGATCTTCTGGAACAGCGGTCGCCCCTGATCGTCCGTCGCCGGGAGGTACTGCATCCGGTTCACCATGATCCCGTCCCGACGGCAGATGCGCACCCGCTCAAGGGTCAGCAACGGCGCCGTCAGCATCCGGTCCAGTTCGGGCAGGACCGCGGCGATCCGCTCGCCGGTGCCGACCGCCAGGATCATCATCGGGACGTCGGCGTTGCGGCCGAAGAACTGCGCCCGCTTGCGGTGCCCGCGCACGGTGCCGTCGACCCCCAGCAACACCGTGGCCCCGTCGAGGCCCCGATCGTGCAGCAGGTTGCAGACGGCGACGAACGCCGGCACCCGGCCGACCCGCTCCTGCCGCCCGAGGTACACGGTCAACCGGGTGGCCTCGGTCAGGTCGTCGGGCAGTTGCAGCCGGCCGGCCGCCCAATCCGTGCCGTCCTCCAGCAGCCGCGCCCGCTCGAGCGTGACCAGGCCGATCGACGGGATCGCGGCGACGTCGTCGACCACCGCCTCGATCCGGGGGCGGGTGTCGACCGCGATGGCGACCGCCGGCAGATCCTCGGACAGGGTCAGCGAGGTGTCGGTACGCAGCCGGTGCTTGAGCCCGAAGCCTTCGACGCCGCGCATCATGATGCTGGTCGCCAGACCGCCGCGGCCGAAGACGTCCAGCAACTGGTCGGCGACGAACCCGTCCGGCGTGCGGTGCCGTTCGCCGAAGTAACAGGACAGCTTGAGGCACTCCCGGTTCATCTGATCGCCGTCCCGATCGCCTGGCCGATCGCGGCCGCGGCCACCCCGAGCACCAGGCTGACCACGATGTTCAGCGACGCGCTGCGCACCTGGCGCTCCTCGGTGAGCCGCTGGGACTCCAGCATCCAGGTGGAGAACGTGGTGTACGAGCCGACCGCGGCGGTCCCGGCGAGCAGGGCGGCGTCACCGGTCAGGGCGAGCCCGGTGAGCAGCCCGAGGACGACGGCCCCGCTGATGTTGACCACCAGGGTGCCGTAGGGGAAGCGACGTCCCGTGCGGGACGACACCATGCCGTCCACCAGGAACCGCAACACCGACCCGGCCCCGCCGATCAGCACGACCCCGGCCCAGACGAACGCGTTCATCAGCGGATCCGGACGCGGCGCACCAGCGCGGTGGCCACGTGGATGCCGGCGTACCCGACCACGATGCTGACCAGGGCGTACGCGGCGGCCAGCCCGTACGCCTGGGCCTCGATCATCTTGAGGATCTCGACCTGCATGGTGGAGAACGTGGACAGCCCGCCGCACACCCCGGTGCCCAACAACGGACGCCGGTAGCTGGACAGGGGCAGTCGCTCCTGCAGCCGGGTGACGAAGTAGCCGAGCAGGACGACGGCGACGACATTGACGATGAACGTCGCCCACGGCCACTGGGTCGGCGAGTGCGGCAGCGCCTCGGACAGGCCGGCCCGGGCCAGGGTGCCGATGGCGCCGCCGGCGAAGATCGCGGCGAGTTCGCGCCGGTCCAGCTTCGGCAACCAGGTGGGGCGTGGCCGGGCAGCGACGGTGACCGCGTCGGTCATGGTTGGCGCGGCCTCCGTTCTCGTCGAGGGTGGACGGGCCGGTCGTCATCCGACGGCGCCCGACGCGGATTCGATTGTGCTCCGTCGGGTGGGCCGCACCGACCTCGGGTCACCGGTGATCTTCGCCGGGTCGACGGGTCGCCGTGACGGTGATCACACCGCCGGCCTCGTTGATCGGACGGCGGGCGACCGGATACAGTTGATTCATCGGCGGAGGGGCTCGCCGAAGTACATCCGCGGAACGACCCGCCAACGGTCCCTACCTCGTATCAAACGACGGTAGGAGAGCCATGCCCACCTGCAGGTCCCGCGGGGATCCGGTGCCCGAACCCGTGCGTTCGCGAGGCGGCCGTCGCCCGGCCGCCCGCCAGACGCGGGTGACGCAACCACCGATCATCGAATAGCCAGCCCACCAGCACATGTGAGCACGGCGGAAGGGAAATACCATGACCAGCACCAAGGATCGGCCCGATCTACCCACCCAGCACGATGACCTGGACCACCGCGCGGACGAGATCAGGCGGGCCGCGGACTTCGAATCGATGCGCGGACTGCTCGGTGAACTGCCGCCGGGCATCTTCCCGCCGAAGTCGGAGTTGAGCCGGCGCCGTCGCCGCCGCTGACCCTCGGCGCACCTGCAAGCCCGGCCGCCTTGGGCGGCCGGGCTTGTGCGTCGTGCGGGGGCGGCGGCGCGCTCAGGGCGCCGCTGACGTCGGCCCGTTGCGGCCGAATTCGCCTCGGGCGACGGAGATCTCGGCGGTCAACCACTGCCGCTCGAACCACAGTCCGTCCGCGTGCTCCTGCAGCCGGTCGAACGCGGCGGACAGTTCGTCGGCGCTGTTGCCCGCCCCGGGCCCGGGCGGTTCCGGACGCGCCTGCTCGGGCGGCAGGTCGGCATCGGGCCGGACGGCGATCAGCTCGCGGCGCAGCGCGGACACCTGTCGCTGCAGGTCCGCGATGACCGCGAGTTCCCGCTCGACCAGGGGGGCCAGCCGCCGGGCCTCGTCAGACTGGGGAGATCTCATGGCGGCGAACCCCTTCCGTCGCCGGGCCGAAAACCCGGTCGTACAGGTCGGACCCGTTGCTGCTGGGCTGCGGATCGCCGGGTTCGAGCCGGAACGTGCGCCGGCCGTCCGGGCGGCGATGCGCCCGCAGGAACACGGCGTGCTCGGCGCGGTCGCGGCGCAGGCCCTCGGCCAGGTCGTACAGGTGGGTCACCAGCAGTACCCGGATCTGCCGATCCAGCAGGGCCCGCACGATGTCCCGGCCGATCTCGGCGCCCTCCCGGGCGTTGGTGGTGGCGAACGGCTCGTTCAGCAGGACGCAGTCGCCGGGTCGCAGGTGATCGGCGATCTGGCTCATCCGGCGCAGCTCCTCCTCGAACTTGCCGCCGCCCATGGACCGGTCCTCCCCCCGGCCGAAGTGGGTGATCACCGACCGGGGAACGCTCGCCCGCAATTGCTCGGCGGTGACGAACATGCCGGCCCGCAGCAGCAGCATGGCCTGGCCGGTCGCCCGCAGGAAGGTGGACTTGCCACCCTGGTTCGGGCCGGTGATCACCACCAGCGGGCGACCGTCGGCGGCCAGGTCGCTGCCGACCGGTCCAGGCGCCGACCCCCGGGCCGGTCGCAGGGCCAGCGTCGTCTCGCACAGCCCGACCGCGGCGAGCTCGGTCCCTCCGGCGATCGGTTGCGGGAAGCCGGTCGGCACCCCGCGCTCTCGCACCGCCCGGTGCAGGTTGACACATCCGACGTAGAAGCCCAGTTCGCGGCGCAAGGCCTGGACGAAGGCCAGCACGTGGTCGCTGGACTGGGCGAGCGCGTTGGCGATCGGGTTGATGCCGCGGTCGGTGAGCTCGCTCAGGGCCCGGGCGCCCGCCTCGTCCCGGTCGTCGATCACCAGGGTGTGCGGAGGCGGCGGCAGATAGGCCCGGAGCAGGCGGCGCCACCAGCCGGGCGGCGGGGGCGGCAGATGCACCTGGTACCGGACGCCGTGGTTGCCCAACCCGAGTTCGGCGCTCAGCGCGACGCCGTCGCGCAGGTGCAGCCGGCTCAGGTGGCCGGAGACCACGTCCAGATAGCTCCGGTCGAGCTGGTCGACCAGGTCGCCCAGCATGATCCGCAGGCCGTCGGAACGGAACTCGTCGTGGTGCCGCACCGCGAAGTCGTGCAGCTGACGGAGCCGACCCACCAGGTACTCCAGGCTGTCGACCGCGCGGACCAGCACGGCCTTGGCCGACCGGCTGAACGCGAAGTGATGCACCTTGCGCTCGCCGTCCAGGATGTCGACGGCCAGGTCGTACAGCTCGCGAACGACGGTGGGTGCGGCCAGGCAGTCCGCGACAACCGCTTGGCGGTAGACGATCTCGCTCGGCTCGTCGAGCCCGAGCAGCAGCACCTGCTCGGCCGTCTCGCGCAGGAACGGGTCGCCGCCGGCCATCGTGTCCAGCAGCGGCGCCAGATCAAGATCGACCTGCAGGTCGTCGCTGTTCCAGGGCAGCGGACCGCCCCATTCGAACTCCCGGTCCCGGTACAGCAGATGCGGTTTCATGACGCGATCCGATCCGTCAGCTGGCGGTAGGTGAGCCGGTGCCGCACGGCCAGGGCGTGGGCGTGCGCGGTGCTGTCCGCGGGTCGCCGGACGATCCGGTAGGTGCGGGCGGTCGGGTCGTCGTCCGGCACGGTTGCCACCATGGTGACGATGGTGTCGCCGCAGTCGGCCAGCTCGTCGACGAAGGTGACATAGACGGCGACCAGATCCTTCTCGATCAGCGATCGCATGACGCGGCCGCCGAGCAGGATCGCGTCGGCCAGGGTGGTCGAGGTGAACAGCTCGTTCAGGATGACGACGCTGTCCCGGCCGGCGCGGCCCAGGATGTCGTGCATCCGGACGAGTTCGTCCTGCAGGCCGCCCAGCGCCGCGCCGGGCCGTTCCGGTCGGGCGAAGTGGGTGAAGACGTTGTCGCACAACAGGACCCGGGCGGAGCGGCCGGGCACCGGCAGGCCGAGCCGGGCCAGGTGGTGCACCTGCCCGAAGGTGCGGGCCAGGGTGGTCTTGCCGCCGTTGTTGGGACCGGTGATCAGCAGGATGCGTTCGGAGCCGCTGACCGTGATGTCGTTGCGGACCGGGGCGGGGGAGCCGGCCCGGCGCAGGGTGGCGGCCAGGGCGAGGTCGAAGGTGTCGACGATCTCGACGGTGCGGTCGCGCGAGCCGGAGGGGCGGTCGAAGGTCGGGAAGCAGAACGGGAGATCGGCCCGGATCAGCGGGGCGATGTAGTCCAGATAGCCGAGGAAGAACTGGACGTCGCGGTCGAACGCGGCGACCTCGTCGTCGACCAGGTGCGGATGCCGGGTGACGAACCGGTCCAGTTCGGCGAACACCTCCGGATACACCTCGGCGACCAGGTCGAGGACGCCGGATTCGACGTGATTCATCGCCGGATGCTCGGTGAAGCCGACGAGGTGGTTCTGCACCTCGCCCTGCCGGAAGCGGCGGAACGTGGCGTCGATGGCGTTCGCGTAATCGGGGCGACCGCCCCCGCGGCGGACCTGGACCTGGCTGCCGGTCACCAGCAGGTCGTACCGGACCGCGGCAAGTGCCGGTGCGACCAGATCGAGATCGGTTCGGAGCGAGCGGAAACCGGCCCCGTCCAGCAGCCCGTCGAGCATCTCGCGGATCGCTCGGAGGCCGCGCGAGCGCAGGTCGGCGGCGGTCAGAACGGAATGCAGGCCGACGACGGCGTCGCGGTACTCGATCGCCGCCGTCACCTGCCAGCGGGCGATCTGGTAGCGGTGCCGCAATGCGTCGGCCTGGGCCAGATCGCGGCGGACCGCGGCCATCGCCGCGGCGAACCGGTTCAGGCCGGCCGCCACGTCTGCGCCCTCGATGTCCTGACAGACCTGCTGACGGTCGGCGATCACCGCCTCGTCGACCAGGGCGCAGGTCAGATCGCTGCGCAGCTGGAACCGCTCGCGCCCGGCGGTGACGCCGGCGATGATCTGGTCCAGGTTCAGGTCGACCAGGCAGTCGGCGTCCGCGGCGGTCGGGGGCGCCGACGGCCCGGAGGCCCCGGCGAACAGCACGCTCGGGAAGCTCATGGCGCACCGGTTCCGCCGACCTCGGTCGCGAGCCGGCGCAGGGCCTGCGCGGGCTCGCCGGGGCCGTCGCCGAATCCCTCGGCCAGGGCGGCCCAATGCTCGTCGTGCGGGCGGAACGCCAGCATGGAGGCCTGGGCGGTGAGCTCCATGTGGTAGTTCAGCAGTTCGTACACCCGGCGCTGCATCGGCGTCGGCGGCAGGGTCTGGACGCGGCGCAGCAGGGCCAGGTACCGCGACACCAGAGATCCGCAGGCCCGGGCCAGCGCGGAATCGGGATCGGCGTCGGTGCGACAGTGCCGGACCGCGTCGGTGACGTCGTCGATCATCGCCGCGCCCGCGCGGACGATGTCGGCCAGCTCCCGGTCGATGGTAGGAGTGCTCATCACGGCTCCCGTCGCTCGATCAACCTGTCGATCAAGGAGCCATCAGCCCATCGCCTTTGGTGGGCAGTTCGACCGGTCGGTCGGGCGAGCACCTTCGCCGTCACCAGTCTGCGCCGCGGTTCCGGTGATGTCCAGTCGGCCGGCCCGCACGCCGGCCCGGTGCGGGGGCCGGGTGTAGGCTGAAGGCGTTGTGCGGCGGAGGGACTCGCCGTAGCCGCGATGGTCGCCAATGGTCCCTACCTCGATGGAGGTGGGATCGATGGCCGTTCTCGACCGAATCGGCCCGGTGACGGCGATCGACCCGATCGGGGTCGACGCCATCGACATCGGCGGGCTGAACACGATCCGTCGGCTGGCGGTCGATCTGCGCGGCCTGCCCGGAGATTCTCCGCACGCGCTGCGCCTGTCGATGGTTGCCGACGTGCTGCGGCGATCCGTCGAACTGCTCGGCGCCGGTCCTCCGACGTCGATCGAGGTGGGCGACGGGACCCGATCGACCATTTCGGCGAGCGCGCGGGACGCTCTGTGGATCGGCGGTCCGACGGTGCGGACGTCGTCGGCGCGGCAGGCCCGGGCGGCCCTCGACGGCCCCGCCGACGTGGTGGTCACGGCCGCCGGAGTCCGGTCGGCTCCGGCGGACGGTGTGCCGGGGCGCCGGGTCCTGCCGGTCGGCCCGGTGATCGCCCCGTCGCGGGTGGCCGCGGCCCTGGCCGAGATGCTCGCCGGCGACGAGGCGCTGGCGGCGCGGCCGGCGCTGCTGCCGGTCCCGGCCGGCCGGCCGGCCGCGCTGTCG
>JBDHZW010000227.1:0-8888 GCA_039812105.1 Nakamurella sp. | reverse complement strand
AATTCGATTCGGCCGTCACCTCGTCCACGTAGTCCAGGGTCGCCAGCGCTTCCGCGGACATGCTGGTCAGCCAGCCGAATCCGGTGGCCAGGTGCCGCGGCAGTCCGGCGCGGTCGATGTCGTCGGCCACCCCCCACTGCCGGAACAGTTCCATCGTGCGGGCGTTGATCACGTGCGCACGCGGCTGGTTCGAGGGCTCGGACCGCTGTTCGAGGACGACCACCCGATGGCCCCGCCGTCCCAGGTCGATCGCCGCCGACAGACCGACCGGTCCGGCGCCGACGATGGCCACCGCGGCGTCGGTCTCGTTCTGATTCACGCGTTCTCCTCGGGGATGATGTTCAGGTTGGCAGCGAACAGGTTCTGCGGGTCGTGTCTGTGCTTGAGCGCCCGCAGGTCGGCCATCGCCCGACCGAATGTCGCCCCGGCCCGGTCGATCTCGTCCCGAGACAGGAATCCCGGCACGACGGCGCCGTCCCGTCGCAAGTCGCTGAGCACGTCGTCCGCCGCGTCGACCCAGGCCCGCACCGCCGCGGACCGGTGGGTGTCGGTCCACAGGCCCATCACATTGACCATGACCGCCGCGTCTCGGCCGGGCGCGCAGCCGACGCCGCGGCGCACCGCACCGCCGAGGGGAACGACCTCCACCATCGACTGCTCGGACGGCAGCTCCCGGCAGACCTCGACCAGTCCGGCGATGTGGTCGTCGGTCAGGATGTCGGCGAACCCGGAGCGGAAGTGCGCGCCGAAGGTACGGAACGGGAACCCGGGCTCGGTGCGGCGCCGCAGCTCGGTGGGGGAGACCCGAGAAGCATTGACGGCCAGCGCATCCGGATGATCGATGACAGCGGACAGGTCGGCGGCCGCCCGACCCAGGTCGCCGACGTGGGTGAGCAGGGCCATGACTCCCGGCCGCCCGGGTCGATCAGTGGCCGGGCCGGCCAGGTTTCGCAGGAAGATGGCGGCGGTGATGTCGTCGTCGGCGTCGGCCATGAAGTCGCGGAGCAGGCGCATTGCGCCGCGGGCCCGCTCGTGCGGGAAAGCGGCTTGGACGACGAGGAAGTCGGGGATGGGTCGGCAGGCCATGGTGAGTTCGGTGACCACGCCGAAGTTCCCGCCCCCGCCGCGCAATGCCCACAGCAGGTCGGCGTGGTGGTCGCCGGTGGCCACGACGTGCGTTCCGTTGCCGTCCACCAGCCGCGCCGCGACGATCTGGTCGCCGATGAAGCCGGTGTGCCGCAGGAACACCCCAACACCACCGGACAACGCGGCTCCGGCGACACCGATCCGGTTCGGCACCGGCAGATTCAGCGCCAGTCCCGAACCGCTCAGCGCCTCGTCGAGGTCGCCGGCGGTGACCCCGCCGCCGATGGTGACCGTTCGAGCGGGGATGTCGATGTCGATGGTGTCCAGCATGGAGACGTCGATACTGACGGCGTCGGCGGCCTCGCCGAGTCCTGCCGGCGAGTACCCACCACCGCGGACCGACATCGGCACGGATCGTCCGGCGCAGTCTGCGACCACGGCGCGGACGTCCTCGGCATCCCGACACCGGATCCGATCACGCGGCGGGCCGTGGCCGGCCGGGCAGGCGATCGGGAACCGGTCGGGCAAGAGCCGGGTGAGGTTCGCCGGAAGGTCCGGCGGCGGTGGCCCGTTGTCGGCGGGGCGACCTGGGGTGCGAAGTGACATCGGTGTCCTCCTCGACGAGATGGCATGACGCTAGATTGAGTCTGAGTCAACGTCAATCTAGAATCGACGCAGCGTGCGGAACGCCGCGCGACGGGCGTCCGGCAGCGGTGCCGGACCCAGCACGACTGCGCACCATCGCCGGTGTTCGACGACCGCCGGCGATCTCGACCGACAGGAGGACCGACGACATGCCGGCAGCAACGGGGCAACCGCATTGGGCAGCGCCCGGCACCACACTGGACGGCCGGACCGTCCTGGTGGTGGGCGGAGCGGGCGGGGTCGGCGAGGGCGTCGTCAGGTCGCTGCTGGCCGCCGGCGCCGCCGTCGTCGTCGCCGGCCGGAACGCGGAACGGCTCTCCGAGCTCACCGCCCGGATCGACGACCCACGTCTGACGACAGAGGTTCTCGACGCGTTGGGCGACGACCTCGACGACCGAGCCGGTGAGGTGGCGGGTCGATACGGGCCGCTCGACGGCGTCGTGGTGTCGGTCGCGTCGTTCGGGAGCCAGGGCCGCAAGCCCGCCCTGGACCTCACCGACGCCGAGTTCCGGTTCCTCATCGAGGCCAATCTGACCTCGGTGTTCCGGCTCTACCGCGCGTTCGTCCCGCACATCGCCGCCGACGGCGCGCTCATCCAGATCAACGGCATGAGCGCGGACATGCCCTTCCCGGGCGGGGCGGGGCTGGCCCTGGCGGCGGCCGCGCGCAAGTCGCTGACCCTGACGGTCGCGGCCGAACGGGCCGGCCGCGGGCCGCGCGTCTACCAGCTGATCGTCGGGTTCATCCGGACCCGGCCGCGGCAGCAGGCCGGCATCGACGACCCCGGCTGGATTCCGGCCGCCGACGTCGGCGTGCACATCGTCGAGCTGATCGCCGGGACCAGCCCGCTGGCCGGGGACGATCTGCAGTACTTCGTCGACGTTGCGCAGGGGCCACGGCCGGGTCCGCGGCCGTGACGTCCGGTGCTGCCGCTGGATCGCTGGACGTCATCGGACCCGACGACCCGCGCTACCGGCACGTCCGCGACGCCTGTTCGGCGACCGGATCGCCCGTGCTGGTCGGTGCCGGGGCCCGGTAGGGGCAGGGTGGCAGTGTCGGCCCATGATCGGACTGGACCGCGCGGACCGACGAGTCATCGTCCTACTCACTCGCGCCGATCAGACCGGCGCGCCCGTCATCATCCCGGGCACCGCGCTCGCCCAAGCGATCCGCGACCCCACCCGCCAGGCCCGACTCGCCCGGCTGAGCTATCTGGACGGAAGTCTTCGGCCCGCGAGCGACGACTTGCTTGGCCCAGAGTCCACTCGCGCACTCTGTGTCAGGTTCCGTCGGGCCGAAGCATGGTTCGAGGCTCTCGGGCTGTACCGGCCCCGACTCGGCGGCCGGGGGAGTCAGCACCTGTTCGTGGGGCGGGTCTCTACCGCGCAGTCTCGGGAGGACTGGCCAGGACCTCTCGGCCCGCCGGTGTCACCCGACCTGGGCGGGCGTTGCGGCGCGGGCCGGCGACGCGGTCAGCAGCGTGAAGCTGGTGACGGCCAGCCCCGTGGTCATCAGCAGGTAGCCGACGAAGTCGAGCACCGGGCTGCCGAGAAATACGTACGCGACGAGGTGGATGGGTTGCGAGACGATGACGGCCCAGGCCGCCCAGCCGGGCACGGTCCGCCAGCGCAACAGCGCCACGCCGAGCAGTACCGTTCCGATCACGTGACCGGCCACGAAGATGACGACGCCGACGGCGTACGAGGGGTGCAGGGCGTCCAGCATCGCCGCGACCTGGCGCGCATCGACGCCGGCCGTCACTCCTGCCCACACCAGCTGATCGGAAACCAGCAGGGTGCCCAGGCACAGGTAGCCTGCGAGCGCCAGCGTGGCGCCGACCGTCTTCGGCCAACTGCGCGGAAGTTCCTGCAACAGGACGACAATGCCGGGCACCATGGTCAGCAGTGCCGCCAGACCGAGCCACAGCACGAGGCTCTGGGCATCCGGGTGGGCCGCCACCGCCGCCACCGTCGCCGCACTGTCCGGCGCCGTGTAGTAGGGCAGGACGAGCCGAAGGAATGCCACGATCAGTGGCCCGATCGGCAGCAGTACCAGGCTCAACCGCCGGCCGACGCTCATCGGGAGGCCCGCGCGGAGACCCGGGCCGGCACGACCAGGATCACGCCGACGGTCGTGACGACGACGATGGCCGCGGCCGCCAGCACGGCCGGTGCCGGCACACCACCGAAGAACGCCGGTACCGCCGACGCCGCCGACAGGATCCGGGTCACCACCAGTGGGATCACCGCGCGGTGGCGTCCCCGCCAGGCCTGGACGACCAGGACCAGCGAGATCACGCCCAGCACAGCGGATATCACCGAGATCGAAATCGGCGGATGGGACCCGTCGGTCACGAACGGGGTGGCGATGTCAGCCAGCGAGAGCAACCCGAACAGGACGAGCCCGATCCGGGCGCCGAGCGTTGACGACGCTCCGGTGGGGGCGGGGGTGAGAACGGTAGGAGATGTCACGGTGTGCTCCCTCGAGTCGGTGGTGAGCCCACTGTCCGATGGGCGACGTCCCATCTGAAGGGGCATCGGCCCGGTTCGGCAGGACGTCACCCGGGCGGCCGGGAACGCGTCCCGTGACGTCGGGAACCGCAGGGGTCACACTGAACCGGTGGCGGCGAAGGTAGCGGCCGGCCTGATGGCCGGCACGGCGATCGTGCTGGCGGTGGTGACCGTCGTGGCGGCGGTCAGGCTCGGCTGGACGTTCAGCCAAGCCGTGGACACCTTCATGGCCAGCAACCTCGTCATCGGGCTGAGTTTCGGACTGTGTGGAGCGTTGATCGTCTGGCACCGGCCACGGCACCCGGTCGGCTGGATGTACGCCGTCGGCGGTGTGTGCCAACTGATCTCGGCAGCCTGCGCACCCATCGGCGTCGGACTGCAGCAGTCCGGTGGGTCGCCGGCGTCGGTCGCACTGCTGATCACCGTGTTCTCCTGGGCGTGGCCGATCCACATCGGCGTCATGCTTCCGCTGTCGCTGTACCTGATGCCGGACGGCAAGCTCCCGTCCCCGCGCTGGCGGCCGCTCTTCGTCGTGGCGGCGGTGACGACGCCGCTGTTCCTGGTCGAGGTAGGGACCGAACCCGCCGACCTCGGCGGGCTGGATCCGCTGTGGACGCTGCCCCATACCGGGTCGTGGTCGGTGGTGTGGACGATCAGCGAAGTGCGCTGGCTGGTGGTGATGGCACTGGGCATCGCCGCGCTCGCCGTTCGCTTCCGGCGCGGCGGCGAGGTCGTCCGCCGTCAGCTGATGTGGCTGCTCGCCGCGGCGACGGTGTTGTTCGCCGCGGTCGTGCCGTGGTCGCTGGTCGCCGGCACGCCGGTGGTGGCACTCTTCGCCATTCCGTTGCTGCCGATCGCGATCACTGCCGCCATCCTGCGCCACGGGTTGCTGGACATCAGGCTCGTCCTCGCCAGGGGTCTGACCTACGCGCTGCTCTCGTCGCTGGTGCTGGCCGGTTACGCGATCCTGGTGCTGGCGCTGTCCGGTGTGGCATCCGCGCTTCTCGCCGCGTTGCTGGTGTTCCCGTTCCGGGCGCGGGTTCAGCAGGCCATCGAACGACTCGTTTACGGCGATCGTGATCCGCTGCGGGTGGCTTCGCGGGTCGGCGGGCGGCTGACCGACCTGCCCGGCAGCCTGGAGGAGATCAGGACGTTGATGCGTCTGCCGTACGCGGCGATCACCGCAGGCGGGACCGTCGTCGCAGCCGCTGGTGCAGCTCCCGACGAAGCTGTCCGGCCGGACGGGTCCGGTGGCGCGAACGGGGCCGACGTTCCGGACCGGGTTGCCAAGGTGGTGAGCCGCCCGCTGGGTGAGGGGCAGCAACTGGTGATCGGGTTGCGTCCCGGCCAGAAGCGGCTCGCCGCCAGCGATGAGCGGATCGTCGGGTTGCTCGAGGGCCCTTTGGCGGTTGCCTGTCACGCCACCATGACCGCTCGCGATCTGCAGCACTCCCGCGAGCGGCTGGTGAGCGCCGTCGAGGAGGAGCGGTTGCGGTTGCGTCGTGACCTGCACGACGGGCTCGGCCCCTTGCTCACCGGGGTGGCACTGGCTGCCGACGCGGCCGCGAACCTGCAGTCGACCGACCCTGGGCAGACTGCGGCGTTGCTTCGCGGGGTCCGCGGTGACATCAGGACGGCGATCGTCGAGATCCGGCGCGTGGTCGAGGATCTGCGTCCTTCGGCGTTGGCCGATCTTGGCCTGGTCGGCGCGTTGCGGGCGCGGGCCGGCCAAACGGTGCGCCGCGCGGACGGCTCGCCGCTGTCAGTGTCGGTCGAAGCGACGATGCTGGGCGAGCTTCCGCCAGCGATCGAGGTGGCGGCCTATCGGATCGCGACCGAGGCGCTGAACAACGTCGTCAGACACTCGCAGGCCGGCTCGGTGCGGCTGACGCTGCAGCAGGACGGTGACTTGGTGGTGGAGATCGTCGACGACGGAGGCTGCGGCGGCTCGGGTTCCGCCGACGACGAGATGGCAACCCGTGGCGAGAGCCGCCCTGCCGCTTGGTCTCCCGGTGTCGGGATCACCGCCATGCGCGAGCGCGCAGCAGAACTGGGCGGTGCCTGCGAAATCGGTCCATCCGCCGAGGGCGGCGCGGTCCGGGCGAGATTGCCGTTGGTGCCGGCGTGATTCGCGTACTGATCGCAGACGACCACCCGGTGATGCGCAACGGGCTGGCTGCCCTCCTCGGTTCACTTCCCGACATCGAGGTGGTCGCCGTGGTCGCCGACGGCCGCGACGCCGTCCGCGAGGTGGTGCTGATGCGGCCGGACGTCGCGCTGCTCGACCTGCAGATGTGCCGCGGCTGGACGGATTCGGGGCGCTCCGCGAGATCAACCGGGTGGCACCGGGAACCGCGCTGTGCGTGCTGACCATGTTCGACGACGACGACTCGTTGTTCGCCGCGATGAGCGCCGGCGCGCGGGGCTACCTGCTCAAGGGCGCCGAGCAGGACGACATCGCCAGGGCCGTCCGGTCCATCCATGCCGGCGAGGCAGTGTTCGGCGCCGGCATCGCCCAGCGGGTGCTGCGACAGTTGACCTCGCCGCCGTTGGTCGACCGGCCGTTTCCGCAGCTCACCGACCGTGAACTCGAGGTGCTCGACGGGCTCGCCGGCGGGTTGCCACCCGCGGCCATCGCCGCCGGGCTGGGTGTGACTACCAAGACGGTGAGCAACCTGATGTCGACGATCCTGAACAAGCTGCAGGTGGCCGACCGGGTGCAGGCGACGGTGGTCGCGCGACAGGCCGGGCTGGGCAAGACGCATCGGTCAGCGGGCGACGGCTCCCGTCCCGGCCGTTGACGGGCAAGGTTCGGGCGGCGTCAGGGTTTCCGCGGTCGCCGACTCCTTGGAAGAAAAATGCGACTCGACAACGTCGACGCGGCCATCAGTCTCGATGACGACCTTGCCCTTGCACTCGTTGATGTCGGTGACGTCGAGGCACAGACTGTAGAGCCGACTTCGGCGCCGCGCCGCAGGACGGTCAGCAGGTCCGGGTTCTGCGGAGTTCGCGGGCGCCGTCGAAGACCACGACGATCTGGTGGCCGAAGTCGACCGGGCCGCTGTGGCCGACCCGGTCCTTCTCCCGGGCCTCGACGACGTCCGCGAGCTGCTTGCCGACGGCGTCCGGCCGGGGTGGGTGACGGCGATCCGGCAGGGGATGTCGGCGGCGTCTCCGACGTCGAGGTGCGGGAGCCAACGGGTCACGCGAGGTCGGCGCCGTCACCGCTGGAGACGAGGTACAGGTGCAGGTCGTCGGGGGAGCGTCGGGTGGCGAGCTGGGTGACGACCCAGTTCCGCAGCCCGCGGGCCGCCGGACGGGGACCGGTGATGCCCAGCACCCCGATCCGCGCGAGGTCGACGTTGACCGGCACGGCCCGCTGTGTCGGCTGGTCCAGGCCCTTCCACCGGTCCCCGGCCAGGGTGAGGCTGGACGGGACGTCGCGCACCCCGACCCCGGGACCCGGAGCGCGTCCGGACCCAGTCGCTGCCGGGTCCACAGCCCGGGCAGTCGGCCGGCCGCGTACAGGCGCAGGGCCAGCGGGCCCGGGTCGTTGAACCGGCGGACCCGCTCCTCGGCCGTGACCGCCTCGGCGATCTGCAGAGCCGCCCGGGCTTTGCCTCCGCGTACTCCAGGTCCTGCGCGACGCGGGTCCGACGCTCAAAATGTTGCTGCAGCAGGAACGTCAACGGGCTGGCCAGCACGATGAGCAGGGACAGCGGATTCCCGGTCATCACGAACATGCCGACGCCCATCACCAGCGGGGTGCCCAGGGCGATCGCCCGCGGCCCGCCGTTCTGCAGCCGCTCGGCCGGCTTGCGGGGCAGCTCCACCCGCTGCGGCTCGTAGCTGGGGGCGGCGTGGAATCGGCGGGTGATCTCGAGGTGGCCGTCCGGTTCCCGGGTCCAGCTGCGATCGACCCGGTCCAGCGGCAGCCACTGGATGACGTCGTCGCCGATCACGAACAGACCCTCGGCGGGCAGCTCGGTCGGCTCGCGGATGGCCGCCTCACCGACGACGGTGCCGTTGGTCGACGCGTTGTCGCTCAGCGCGACCCGCGCCGGGTCGATGGCGGCGACCTCGACGGTCGCGTGGGTGCGGGAGACGTCCGCCGGGCGCAGGACAAAGTGGACCAGGGATCGCGGCCGATGGTGGTCGTCGTGCCGGTGCGGACCCAGGCCCAGGCTCCGGCGCTGGGTCCGGCGAGCACGCTCAGCGTGCCCACCGCGTCGTCCGGGATGGTGAACGGCGATGGCCCAGGTGTGCCGATGGTGAGCACGCAGCCCGGGGTGATCGGCGACTCCGCCAATGTGCTGTCCCGCGTCAGTGGTACCTGACCGCAATAGACGGTCCGCCCGGCGAGGTCGAACGGCAGCGCTGCCAGGATCGCCGCGGTCTCGGTCTCGGGGACCGCGCTGATCTCGACGTCGCGAGCCAGGTGGCCGTCGACGACGGTGCACCGGATCAGGGTCACCGATGCCTGCATACGTACGTCCCCCTGCCCCTGGTCATGACCGTTGTCGCTCAGCCTCGATCCACCGCGTAACCCGCTGTTGATCTTGGAATCGTATATTTGATCTTGATCGGGGTGGATCGGGTTCCGGGCAGCGGTGATCGCCCGACCGTGGTGTCGGTGTGTCCGGGTGG
>JBDHZW010000226.1:0-8926 GCA_039812105.1 Nakamurella sp. | reverse complement strand
CGGCCGGGGGTGAGCCGGTCCGGTCCGGCTGAAGCCGACCCCGGCGGTGGCTCGACGGCCGCCGGCGGGGTCGTCCGTCAGAATGGCTCGGTGGACGAGGAAGACATCACCAAGCAACTGCGCGGCGCGGTGTACCGGCGGGACACCCCGGCCATCCTGGACACGCTGCGCGCGGCGGGGCTGGCGGCTCGGCGGCTGCAGATGGCCGGCCTCGGCCTGCTCACCGCGCTGGCCGACGACCGGGCGGCGGCCGAGCCGCTCGCCCGGTCGCTGGTCCGGGCGTTGACGGAACGCGGGTGGGACGGCGACGAGGAATTGGCCGCCGAGTTGACCGGCGCCCTCGGCACCGGCCCGGTCCCGGCGCTCACCGACGTTCCGGTGCGGCTGTCCGAGCTCGCGTCGGCGATGGACACCAGCAACTACGGCGGCCGGATCGATCTGCGTCACGGCACCGTCTATCCGGCCGCCGATTTCGGCTTCGACGACTTCGGGGACGAAGAGGGCGAGGAGGACGAGGAGGACGACGATCGGGACCGCTGGCTGGGTATCGAGCCCAGTGGTTCCCGCACCGGCTGGAACGACATGGCCGCGTTCATCGACACCGTCAGCGACCCTGGACGGGCGGACCGGCTGACGATCGCGATCGAGGGCCGGGGCGCGTTCCGCCGCTTCAAGGACGTCCTGCACCGGTGGCCGGGCGAGGCGGCCCGCTGGTACGCGTTCTCGGAGGACCGTCAACTGGGCCGGGCCCGGGAATTCCTGGCCGCCGAGGGCTACCGAGCGAGCGGGTACTGACCGGCCCGGTACGGTCACCGCGTGCAGATCCCCCCGACGTTCGAGCACGCCCGGCGGCTGCTCGCGATCCGGCCGGTCGGCCTGCTGCCGTTGGAGATCCGGCGGCTCGAGCTGGCGGCCCACAACGAAGCGTCCGCGTTGGACGTCGTCCAGCCGATCATCGGCGACCTCGGCGTGGGACCGTACCTCGATCTGCCGGACGCGGACGTCCCGGTGGCCGCCGGCATGCTGGCACAGTGGGGCGCCGGCCTGCCCCACGCCCTGGACGCGGCGGTCGCGAACGGCTTCGGCCAGTCCGTCCCCGCCGCTCAACGCCTCGAATCGGTGCACCTCTACCGCGACGTCCGGTTCGCCGCGACGGCGCTGCTGCGGCCCGAACTCATCCGTGGCCTTCCGGTGGAGGGTGACCCGGTCGTGCTGGTGCCGACCGTCGACAGCCTCCTGGTCGGTGGGTCGGCCGACCCGGCCGGCCTGACGTTCATGGCTCGCCTGGCCGACCGGATCCTGGAGTCGGCGGCGCGGACGGTGTCCATCCAACCGTTGTCCGGGCACGGATTCGGCTGGGCGCCGTTCGAGTGGCCCGCGGCGGTCCGGCCGTATGCCGACGCGCTGCGCCGGCGGTGGGACGCCATCCAGTACGCGGCCGCCCGGCCGCTGCTGCAGCAGCACTACGAGCGAACCGGCCAGCCGCACCGGGTAGCCGAACTGGGCCTGCACACCAGGGACGGCCAGACCATCACCGGCACGTCGCTCACCGAAGGGGTGCCCACCGTCCTGCCGCTGGCCGACGCGGTCGAGTTGGTGCGCCCCGACGGGCAGGTCACCATGGTGCCGATGGAGCAGCTGTTCCGGACCCCGGGGCTGCTCGTGGCGGTCCCCGGCTCCGTCCCGCCGCTGGTGTTCGCGACCCGCTTCCCCGCCGAACTCACCCGGTGAGCACGTCCCGACCCGGCCGGACGCTGGTGACGGTCGCCGTTCTGCTGCTGGCGATCAACCTGCGCCCGGTGGTGAACGCGCTGGGTGCGGTGGTGCCCGAGCTGCGCGACGCCACCGGCCTGCCGGCCGGCACCACCGGCCTGTTGCTGTCCCTGCCGACCTTCGCGTTCGCGGTGATGGGCCTGACCGCCCCGGCGCTGGCCGCCCGGATCGGGGCGCATCGCACCGTCGTGGTCGCGCTGATCGCGCTCACCGCCGGGCAGTTGCTGCGGGCCGCGGTGCCCGGCGTGCCCGCCCTGTTCGTCGGGTCGTTGCTGGCGCTGGCCGGCATCGCCGTCGCGAACGTGCTGATGCCGGGGCTGGTGCGGCTGCATTTTCCCGACCGGATCCCGGTCGTCACCGCCGCCTACACCACCCTGCTGACCATCGGTGGGGCGGCGGCCGCCGGGCTGACCCTGCCGGTGCAGCGGTCGCTGGGCGGCGACTGGCGGCTCGGGATCGGCCTGTGGGCGGCGACCGCCGCGATCGCGCTGATTCCCTGGCTGCTGCTCATCCGCGAATCGGGCGGCACGCCCGCGGCCGGGCGGCGGCTGCCGATGCGGGCGCTGGTGCGCAGCCGGGTTGCCTGGTCGCTGGCGTTGTATTTCGCCTGCCAGTCGATGGTGGCCTACGTCGTCTTCGGCTGGCTGGCCGAGATCCTGGTGGACAACGGCATGACCGACACCGCCGCGGCCGCCCAGGTGTCCATCGCGATCGCCGTCGGCATCCCGCTCGCCGCGGTCGTGCCGCCGTTGCTCGGCCGGGCGCGACGGCCGGCGCTGCTGGTGATTGCGCTCGCGGCCTGCTACCTGCTGGCGTTCGTCGGGCTGATCGTCTCGCCGACCGACCTGGTCTACCTGTGGTCGGTCCTGATCGGCATCGGGACCGGCGCCTTCCCGCTGGCCCTGACGCTGATCGCGCTGCGGGCCCGCACCGGCCTGGCCACCACCTCGCTGTCGGCGTTCACCCAGTGCGTCGGGTACCTGATCGCGTCGGTCGGACCGCTGGGCTTCGGGTTGCTGTTCGACCTGTCCGGCGGGTGGACGGCGTCGTTGGTGGCGATATCGGTGGTGGTGCTGGTGCAGATCGGCGCGGGGCTGGTGGCGGTGCGGCCGCGCTTCGTCGAGGACGAACTGCCGGCCACCCCCTAAAAGTTGATCATGGGGTGCTGCACCGGCGGCATCGGCGTGTCGCGGGTTTGCCCGGTGTGTCGCGTGCAGAGCGCCATGATCAACTCCCGGGAAGGGGTGCGGGTCAGGCCGGCCCGAGCAACGCGGTGGCGGTCGCGGCCCGGCCCTCACCGCGGCCGGTCAGCCCGAGGCCGTCGGTGGTGGTGCCGGCCACCGCGACGGGTCCGCCCACCGCGGCCGACAGCACCCGCTGGGCCTCCGCCCGGCGCGGGGCCAGCTTCGGCGTGTTGGCGACCACCTGGACCGAGGCGTTGATCACCCGTAGGCCGGCGCCCCGAACCCGGTCGACCACCTCGGCCAGCAGGATCAGTCCGGACGCGCCGGCCCACCGCGGGTCGGAGGTGCCGAACACCGCGCCGAGATCGCCCAGTCCCGCCGCCGACAGCAACGCGTCGCACAGCGCGTGCGCGGCCACGTCGCCGTCCGAGTGGCCCGCGCAGCCGTCGACCCCGTCGAAGCGAAGGCCGGCCAACCAGCAGTCCCGGCCGGTTTCGATCGGGTGCACGTCGATCCCGCTGCCCACCCGGAGGGCCGCGAGCGGATCCGCGGTCATGTGTGTCGCCGTCTCCAGATCGTCCGGGGTGGTGATCTTCAGCGCCGCCCGATCGCCGGTCACGGCCGTCACCGCCAGCCCGACGGCCTGCACGAGCGCGGCGTCGTCGGTCGCCGACCCGCCGCCCTCGGCCGCGACGGCATGCGCCCGGCGGAGCGCGTCGGCCCGGAAGCCCTGCGGGGTCTGGACGATCCGCAACCGGTCCCGGTCGACCGTGCCGGCCAGCGAGTCGCCGGCCCCGGCGGTCCGCATGGTGTCGACCACGGGCAGGACCGGGACCACCGCGTCGGCACCGTCCCGGACCCGCGCGACGACCCGTTCGATCAGCGCGACCGGCGCGAAGGCCCGGGCCGCGTCGTGCACCAGCACGATGTCCGCGTCTGACGGGACGGCGGCCAGACCGGCGGCGACCGACGCGGTGCGGTCGGCACCGCCGACGACCACCGTCGCGGCCGCTCCCAGCAGCTCGCGGGCCCGACCCAGCTGGTCGGCCGACACCGCGACGACCACGGAATCAACCCCGGCGGCGACCAGCCGGTCGACGGCGTGGACGACGAGTTCGCGGCCGGCGACGCGGACGAACGCCTTGGGTACGTCGGCGCCGAGCCGTTCGCCGGAACCGGCCGCCGGAACAATCGCGGCAATCCTCATGCTGGCTGGAGACTCGAAACGGGCGGCGCGACCGATCGCACCGCCCGTCTCATCGAGTCGTCAGGAGGCCAGGACCTCGTCGAGGATGCCCTCGGCCTTGACCTCGTTGGTTCCCTCGGCCAGGGCCAGCTCGGAGACCAGGATCTGCCGGGCCTTGGCCAGCATGCGCTTCTCGCCGGCCGACAGCCCGCGCTCCCGGTCGCGCCGCCACAGGTCGCGGACGACCTCGGCAACCTTGTTCACATCGCCCGAGGCCAGCTTCTCCAGATTGGCCTTGTACCGCCGCGACCAGTTGGTCGGCTCCTCGGTGTGCGGCGCCCGCAGCACCTCGAAGACGTGGTCGAGGCCGGTCCGATCGACGACGTCACGCACGCCCACGATCTCGGCATTGTCGGCCGGTACCTTGACGGTCAGGTCACCCTGCGCGACCTTGAGGACCAAGTAGAGCTTCTCGACACCCTTCACTGTTCTGGTCTCGGTGGCCTGGATGAGGGCCGCACCGTGATGCGGGTAGACAACGGTTTCGCCAACGTTGAAAACCATGAGCGTTCAAGACCCCTTTCGCTATCCCCATCCTACCACGACCTGAGCCGCAGTCTCACCCGTTGTCGCAGGTCAGGGCCCTATCCGATCACGTGGCCGGCATTGGGCGGTGACTTGACAAAGTCGTCACCGACGTGCATGGCGAGGCTGCGGACGGAATGTGCCGACGGCCCAGGGGCTGTCGTCGGTCCACTCGACGACCCGAACCCGGCCCGGCGCGACCAGCCCCGGGGCGATCACCGGTGCACGACACGAACCGGCCACGGCCTCCCACCGAGCAGAGCCGACACCGCGGCGACTAACCTGCTTGCGAGCACCGCACTGCGCGGTGAGCGCCGCCGCATTGCCCGATCACCGCCCAGCCCGTCACCCCGGGTCGAGAAGAAGAGGGGATCGCCGTGACCCGCACCGTCCGGTTGCCGCGCCGAGTGCTCGCTCCCGCCGGCCTGGCGTTGTTCGCCGTGATGACCCTGGCCGTCAGCGGCTGCGCGGCCGGACAGATATCGCAGACGGCCGACCAGGTGGCAGCAATCGACGGGGCCAATGGCACGGTCGGGAACATCGCCGTCCTGAACGCCCGGCTCGCGCCGACCGCGCGTGAGTACTACCCGGAGGGCTCGAACGCCCGGATCCTGCTCTACGTCTCCAACAACGGGCTTTCCGAAGACACCCTGGAGAGCGTGACCACCAGCGCCGCCGGCTCGGTCAAGATCACCGGTGACGCCCTGCTGCCGCCGCAGAAACTGTCCGACTTCGCCAGCGAGACCGGCACCGAGGTGGTCGTCACCGGCTTCGACCAGGATCAGTACTACGGGGTGTCGATCCCGATGACCTTCTCGTTCGCCAACGCCGGTTCGATCGACCTGAACGTGCCGATCCAGGTGCCGGCGGAGCGCTCGACCAACCGCGAAACGATCGACATCCTGCCGCCGCACCCGACGCCGCTCTGGGAAGAGGACGAGGCCGCACAGGGCGATCTGGGGCCGGGCGGCCACTGATCCGGCCCGGGCGGGGGTGACTGTCAGACCCCCCGCCTAACGTCCCGGGCATGAGATCACCTTCGTCGCCCCGGGGTCCGCGCCCCGCCTTCCGCTGCAGCGGCTGCGGACACGAGACGGCCAAGTGGCACGGTCGCTGCCCGGAGTGCCGCGCGTGGGGTTCGCTCGACGAGAGCCCGCTGACCGGGCCGACCGTGCGCCGGCTGAGCCCCGGACCGGTGGCGCACCCGGCGAAGCGGATCCGCGAGGTGTCCGGCGACGTGGTGCGGCCGACGCCGAGCGGGGTCGCCGAGTTCGACCGGGTGCTGGGGGGCGGGCTGACCCCGGGCGCCGTCATCCTGCTCGCCGGCGAGCCCGGGGTGGGCAAGTCCACCCTGCTGTTGGCCACCGCCAAGGCGTGGGCCGAGCGGGGGCAGGGGCCGGTGCTGGTCGTCACCGGGGAGGAGTCGGCGGCCCAGGTGCGGCTGCGGGCGGAGCGGATGAACGCCCTGCACGACGGCATCTTCCTGGCCGCCGAGGGCGACGTCGACGCGGTGCTCGGTCAGGTCGAGCACGTCAAGCCGCGGCTGCTGATCGTCGACTCCGTGCAGACCATCTCGTCGCCGGCGGTGGACGGCACGGCCGGGGGGGTCAGCCAGGTCCGCGCGGTCGCGGCCGCCCTCACGGCCGCGGCGAAGGAGCGGAACATGGCGTGCGTCCTCGTCGGTCATGTGACCAAGGACGGCGCGATCGCCGGCCCGCGCGTCCTGGAGCATCTGGTGGATGTCGTCCTGCACTTCGAGGGTGACCGGCATTCGATCCTGCGGACCGTCCGCGGCATCAAGAACCGATACGGCCCGGCCGACGAGGTCGGCTGCTTCCGGATGGTGCCCGACGGCATCGCCGAGATGCCCGACCCGTCCGGGCTGTTCCTGAGCCGTCGCTCGGCGCCGGTGCCGGGTACCTGCACCACCGTGGCGTTGTCCGGCCGGCGGGCGCTGCCGGTCGAGCTGCAGACCCTGATCACCCCGGCCGCGGGCGAGGGTGGCCGCCGCACCGTCTCCGGCCTGGACGCGTCCCGGGCGGCCATGGTGATCGCGGTCCTGCAACGCTGGTCGGGGGTGAGCGTGGCCGGCAAGGAGGTGCTGGCGGCGACCGTCGGCGGCTGGCGGGTCGCCGAACCGGCGGCCGACCTGGCCCTTGCCCTGGCCATCCACTCCTCCGCCCGGGACACCCCCCTGCCGGCCGGTCTGGTGGCGATCGGCGAACTGGGCCTGGCCGCCGACATCCATCCCGTTCAGGGGGTGCCGCAGCGGCTTGCGGCGGCGGCCCGGGTGGGTTTCGGGTACGCGATCGTGCCGCCCGGGACCGGGGCGGACCGGCCGCGCGGGATGCGCGTGGTCGAGGCCGCGACCCTCGGTGAGGCGCTCGACGTCGCAGCCGGTGACGGCGTCGTCCGCTGGATGCACCGGTCCGGGACCGGCGGCGCCCGAACGGGCGGTCAGGGGGGTGACCGCCCGGGACGAGCCGGCTGACGGCGGCTCGGGCTCACCCCCGGTGGGTGACATCGGCGTGACCGGGCGGTCCTAAACTGGCCGGTGGACGCCGAGGGAGGGCCGGGGTGGACGAGCGCACGAGCGTTGCCGCGCATCGGGCCGTACTGGCCAGGGTGGCCCCGGGAACGCCGTTGCGGGACGGCCTGGAGCGGATCCTGCGGGGGCGGACCGGCGCGCTGATCGTGCTGGGCTTCGACCAGGCGGTGGACGACCTGTGCGACGGCGGGTTCCGGCTGGACGTCGAATTCTCGTCCACCCGGCTGCGCGAACTGTGCAAGATGGACGGCGCCGTCGTACTCAACGACGACGCCACCAGGATCCTGCGGGCGAACGTGCAGCTGACCCCGGATCCCACCATCCCCACGGTCGAATCCGGGACGCGGCACCGCACCGCCGAGCGGACCGGCCTGCAGACCGGGCATCCGGTGATCGCGGTCAGCCACTCGATGTCGATCATCAACCTGTACTTCGGGGGCCGCCGGCACGTGGTCGCCGACCCGCCGACGATCCTGGGCCGCGCGAATCAGGCGCTGGCCACCCTGCAGCGGTACAAGTTCCGGCTGGACGAGGTGGCCCGGGCGCTGTCCGCGTTGGAGATCGAGGACTTCGCGACCCTGCGCGACGCGATGACCGTGCTGCAGCGGCTGCTGATGGTGCGGCGGATCGCCGACGAGCTGACCAGCAACGTGATCGAACTGGGCACCGACGGCCGGCTGCTGTCCCTGCAGCTGGACGAGATGCTCAGCGGCACCCAGGGTCTGCAGGAGCTGCTGATCCGGGATTACCTGCCCGCCGATCAGAGCCCGGACGCGATCGACGACCTGATCGAGGCGCTGGACGACCTGGACGAGGTGTCCCTGCTCGATCTGACGGCCGTTGCCCGGGTGCTCGGCATCAACACCACCGGCGATGCCCTGGACTCGGCGGTGAGTCCGCGCGGTTACCGGCTGCTGGCCGGCATCCCACGGGTGCCGCCGGCCGTGCTGGACCGGCTGATCCAGCACTTCGGCAACCTGCAGGGGCTGCTCGCGGCCACCGCCGCCGACCTGCAGGCGGTGGACGGGGTCGGTGAGGCCCGGGCCCGGGTGGTCCGCGAGGGACTGTCCCGGCTCGCCGAGTCGTCCATCGTGGATCGGTACGGCACGGCCCTGTAGGGATCCGGTCGGCTGGCCTCGGTCAGGTGATGGTGAAGGCCGCCGGCGGGCTGGACAAAGCACCAAGCTGGGCGATCAGCGTGTAGCTGCCCGGCGCCAGTGGGACCCGGTCGCCGGTGCAGCCCGGCGAAGACGTGGTGCCCGACCACTTGACGGTGTACTGCAACGACTGGCCGGGCGCCAGATCGCGGACGTCGGTGCCCTGCCCCGGGAAGCAGTCGGCGGTGGACCACACCCGGGTGCCGTCCGCGGCGAACACGGTGAACACCTGCAGGGTTCCCGACACGTCGCGACGGCACTCCTCGGTGCCGGTGTTGGTGACCGTCATGCCGACGATGACGTTCGCGCCCGACTTCGACTCAGCCGGCGACTGGGCGGCCAGGGTGACCGAGGTGTCGGCGCAGAGCAGCTTGCCGTCGGCGTCGTAGGAGGGCGGCGGCGGGGCGGGGGACGCGGGCGCGGGGGTCTCCGCCGGGGCCGGCGCGGCGGGGTCGGTGGTGGGCGTGGCGTCGGCCGACGCGGCCGGGTCGGC
>JBDHZW010000225.1:0-8972 GCA_039812105.1 Nakamurella sp. | reverse complement strand
CCGATTCCGCGGGCCGGCTCGGCCAGTCCGAGCGCGGCGAGCGCGGCCATCCCGTTGCCGAACAGCGAGATGCCCGACCCGCCGACCGCCGGCCGGTCGTACCGTTCGAAGACGGTGACGTCGGCCCCGGCGCGGTGCAGGCCGGCGGCGGTGGCCAGCCCGCCGATGCCGCCGCCGACGATGCCGGCCCTCATGGCGTCGCTCCCACCGCGCTCGGCTGCGGCCGTCCGGCCGTGCGGGCCAGCCAGTGGTCGAAGGTTTCGGTGCCCCGCGGACCGGGCCCGGTCGGCAGCAGGGCGCCTCGCGCCGCCGCCGCACCCGCCGCACCGAGCGCGGGCAGTTCCAGCACCGCCCGGCGCCGACCGCGGGTTCGGGCCAGCCGCCGCACCAGGTCGGCCATCCGCCGTTCCTCCGGCCCGGCGATCTCCGGGGCGCGCCCCGTCGCCGGCCCGGCGGCCAGCGCGACGAGGTGGTCGGCGACCTCGCGGGCGGCGACCGGCCGGCTTAGCTGATTCGGCACGACCGCCACCGGCCCGGGCAGCAGGTCAAGGAGCATCCCGGCGAATTCGTGGAACTGCGTCGACCGCAGGATCGTCCACGGAACGTCGCCACGGGTGACCACCTCTTCCTGCCGTCGCTTGCCGGCGTAGTACCCGGTGTCCACCCGGTCGATGCCGACGATGGACAGCGTGACGTGGTGCCGGACGCCGGCCCGTCGCTCGGCGCGCAGCAGGGTGGCCGTCGCGGTGCCGAAGAAATCGACCGCGGTCCGCCGTCGTTGGGTGCCGATGTTGACCACGTCGATCACCGCGTCGACGCCGGCCAGCGCCGCGTCCAAGCCGGTGCCGGTGCGCAGGTCGACGCCGGTCGACCGGGCCAGCACCACGGGTCGGTAGCCGGCCGCGCGCACCCGGTCGGTGACCATCCGTCCGATCAGGCCGGTTCCGCCGGCCACGGCAAGTCTGTCGTTCACGTTCGCTCCTGGGTCGAGGTGGATCCTGCTCTCAAGACACCGGCCGCGCCGTCACCGTGACACCGTCCCGCCGGCCGCGAGCACGGCGCGCACGCCGTCGGCGTAGGGGGTCGGGGTGATACCGAAGGCGTCGGCGGTCGCCGCCCCGTCGACCACGAAGGGCTGCTCGAACTGGTAGATCAGCGCCGCACCGTCCCGGGCCAGCGGCACGACGGCGCCCAGGGCCCGCAACTGCCGGCCGGTGAGGTGCCGGACCACCAGCCGCCCGGTCACCCCGGCCGCGCCCACCACCACATGCAGTTCCTGCTCACTCACGCTGCCTCCCTGAATCACTACATCTGTAGCACTACGTTTGTAGCGGCTACACTACACCCGTAGTGCCTGAGGTCAAGGGGGAACGTCGATGCCCGTCGTCACCGACCGCCCGGTGGTCCTGGCCGACGCCGCGATCGGCCTGATCGCCGGCCGCGGCATCCGCGCGCTCACCCACCGGGCCGTCGACGCCGCCGCCGACGTGCCCACCGGCACCACCTCGTACCACTTCCGGACGCGGCGAGACCTGTTGCGGGGGGTGCTGGTCCGGATCGCCCAGATCAACGCCGAGCGGCTGGCCCGGCTGCCCGGACCATCCACCGACCCCGTGGATGCGCCGACCACCCGGGCCGGGCGACTGGCCGAGGCCGATCAACTGGCCGGGCGGATCGCGGTCTTCGTCGACGGGCAGATCGCCGAGCACCGGGACCGCACGCTGGCCCGGATGGCCTGCGAGATCGAAGTGGCCTCCGACCCGGACCTGCGCGAGATCCTGCACGCGGGCGGCATCTTCCGCACGCTGGCGATCGGTGCGGTCACCCGGTTGGGCGCGACCGACCCGGCCCGGTCCGCCGACGGGTTGATCGCCCTGCTCGACGGCCTGCAGTACGACCGGCTCGTCGGGGTCGGCTCGCTGTCCGCGGCGCCGGCCGGCAGCGACGCGTCCCGGGCCGAGATCGCCGCGGTGGTGCGCAGTTACCTGGTCGGGCTGGCGGGCTCGCCGTGATCTCTCGCGTCATCCGGCCTCCGCCGCGACTACTTCTTGCCGTCCTTGCCGGCCGGCCCGGCGGCGTCGGTGGACAGCGCGGCGATGAAGGCCTCCTGCGGCACCTCGACCCGGCCGACCATCTTCATCCGCTTCTTGCCCTCCTTCTGCTTCTCCAGCAGCTTGCGCTTGCGGGTGATGTCGCCGCCGTAGCACTTGGCCAGCACGTCCTTGCGCATCGCCCGGATCGTCTCCCGGGCAATCACTCTCGACCCGACCGCGGCCTGGATGGGCACCTCGAACTGCTGCCGCGGGATCAGTTCGCGCAGCTTGGCCGTCATCGCCACGCCGTAGCCGTAGGCGGCATCCTTGTGCACGATCGCCGAGAACGCGTCCACCGCCTCGCCCTGCAACAGGATGTCGACCTTGACCAGGTCGGCCTCCTGCATGCCGATCTCCTCGTAGTCAAGCGACGCGTAGCCCCGGGTGCGGGACTTCAGCGCATCGAAGAAGTCGAAGATGATCTCGCCCAGCGGCATCGTGTACCGCAGCTCGACCCGGGTCTCGGACAGGTAGTCCATGCCGCCCAACGATCCTCGGCGGGACTGGCACAGTTCCATGATCGTGCCGATGTACTCGCTCGGGCTGATGATCGTGCACCGGACGATCGGTTCGACCACGTCGTGAATCTTGCCGGCCGGCCAGTCGCTGGGATTGGTGACCACATGGGAGGTGTTGTCCTCCATCGTCACCCGGTACACCACGTTCGGCGTGGTGGAGATCAGGTCGAGCCCGAACTCCCGCTCCAGGCGGTCCCGGGTGATCTCCAGGTGGAGCAGCCCGAGATAGCCGCAGCGGTAGCCGAAGCCGAGGGCGGCCGAGGTCTCCGGCTCGTAGGTCAGCGCGGCGTCGTTGAGCCGCAGCTTGTCCAGCGCGTCCCGCAGCAGCGGGTAGTCCGAGCCGTCCAGCGGGTACAGGCCTGAGTACACCATGGGTTTCGGGTCGCGGTAGCCGCCGAGCGGCACGGTGGCGCCCTTGGCCGCGGAGGTGATGGTGTCGCCGACCCGGGACTGCCGGACGTCCTTCACCCCGGTGATCAGGTAGCCGACCTCGCCGACGCCCAGCCCCTGGGTGGGGATCGGTTCGGGCGAGATGACGCCGACCTCCAGCAGCTCGTGCACCGCCTTGGTGGACATCATCTGGATGCGCTCGCGCGGGGTGATCTTGCCGTCGATGACGCGGATGTAGGTGATGACGCCGCGGTAGATGTCGTAGACCGAGTCGAAGATCATCGCCCGGGCCGGCGCGTCGGCCTCGCCGACCGGCGGCGGCACCTCGGCGACCACCTTGTCCAGCAGCTCCTTGACGCCCGCCCCGGTCTTGCCGGACACCCGCAGCACCTCGTCGGGCGAGCCGCCGACGATGTGCGCGATCTCCGCGGCGTACCGCTCCGGCTGGGCGGCCGGCAGGTCGATCTTGTTCAGCACCGGGATGACGTGCAGGTCGTTCTCCAGCGCCAGGTACAGGTTGGCCAGCGTCTGCGCCTCGATGCCCTGCGCGGCGTCGACCAGCAGCACCGCACCCTCGCAGGCGGCCAGCGACCTGGACACCTCGTAGGTGAAGTCGACGTGGCCGGGCGTGTCGATCAGGTTCAGCACGTGGTCGGCCGGTGTGCCGTCGGCGCCCGGCGCCAGCCAGGGCAGCCGGACCGCCTGCGACTTGATGGTGATGCCGCGCTCGCGTTCGATGTCCATCCGGTCCAGGTACTGGGCGCGCATCGCCCGCTCCTCGACCACACCGGTGAGCTGCAGCATCCGGTCCGCCAGCGTCGACTTGCCGTGGTCGATGTGCGCGATGATGCAGAAGTTGCGGATCAGCTCGGGCGGGGTGAACGTGCGGTGCGCACGGGCGGCAGGACCAGATGTCACGGGGCCTATCGTCCCACGCCCAGATCGGCCGCCTTGCGCCGTAGGAACGCCTGTTCGGCCGGGTTGTCGGTCAGCTCGATCGCCCGCCGGTAGGCCGCCGCCGCCTCGGCCGGCCGGTCCAGCCGGCGGAGCAGGTCCGCCCGGGCGACGTGCCAGGGGTGATACCCGTCCAGGCCGAGCGGCTCGACCAGGGCGAGGCCGACCGCCGGACCGTCCAGTTCGGCGACCGCGACTGCCCGGTTGAGGTCGACGACCGGCGACGGCCGGCTCGCCCGCAGCTGGTCGTACAACGCGACGATCTGCGCCCAGTCCGTGTCCGGCGCCCGCGCCGCGTCGGTGTGCACGGCATTGATGGCGGCCTGGATCTGATACGGCCCCGGCTTGTTCAGGCGCAGGCACTCGCGCACCAGATGGTGCCCCTCGTCGATGAGCGCCCGATCCCAGGCGGCCCGGTCCTGCTGGTCCAGCGGCACCAGCACGCCGTCCCGGATCCGGGCGGCCCGGCGGGCCTGGGTGAGCAGCATCAGCGCCAGCAGCCCGGCCACCTCGGGCTCGCCGGGCAGCAGGCTGCGCAGCACCCGGGTCAGCCGGATCGCCTCGGCGCACAGGTCGTCCCGGATCGGGTCGTCGGCGGTGGTCGACAGGTAACCCTCGTTGAAGATCAGGTAGAGCACGGTGAGCACACCGGTCAGCCGGCGGGGCAGGTCGGCCGCCTGCGGGACCCGGTAGGGGATGCCGGCCGTCTTGATCTTGCGCTTGGCCCGGGTGAGGCGTTGGGCCATGGTCGCCTCCGGTACCAGGAACGCCTGCGCGATCTCGGTGCTGGTCAGGCCGCCGAGCAGGCGCAGGGTCAGCGCCACCCGGGCCTCGGGGGCGAGCGCCGGATGGCAGCAGGTGAAGATCAGCCGGAGCCGGTCGTCGGCGATGACGCCGACCTCCTCGCCGACGGCGCCCGCCTCCAGGACCGGGTCGGTCGAGCTGGTGGTCATGGCGGTGGCCTCGCGGTGACGGGCGTCCCGGGTGGATTCGCGGCGGATCCGGTCGATGGCCTTGTTGGCCGCGGCGGTGGCCAGCCAGGCCCCCGGGTTGGGCGGCCGGCCCTGGTCGGGCCAGGTCTGCAGGGCCGCGACCAGCGCGTCGCCGAGCGATTCCTCGGCCAGGTCGATGTCGCCGAACCGCCGGATGAGGCCGGCGACGAGCCGGCCGTGTTCGGCCCGGAACACCTGCTCGATGCCCCGGGCCGTGATCACGTCCGTGCGGTCGGCGGCCATGGGGCCCATTGTTCGGACCCGTCGGCCGGACCGCCGGGCGGGGCGGTGCCGGCGCCGAGGTCAGGCGGCCTGGAACGGGCGGACCTCGACCCGGCCCTCGCAGGCCGCCGAACCCTGCCGGGCCCACTCCAACGCGGCGTCCAGGTCCTCGGCCTCGATCACCCAGAAGCCGCCGAGGTACTCCTTGGTCTCGGAGAACGGGCCGTCGGTGACGATCGGCTCGGCGCCGCGACCGTCGACCACGGTGGCCGACTCGATGCCCTCCAGGCCGCCCGCGAACACCCAGGCGCCGGCGTCGCGGACCTTGGTGTTGAACTCGTCGACCTGCTTGAACATCCGCTGCATGTCCTCGTCGGAGATGTTGGCGACCTCGTCGGCGGACTCGTGGTGCACGGACAGCATGTACTGGGCCATGGTGATTTCCTGCTCTCTCGAATGGTGCGTGGGTGGGTCGGTGGGGTTGATCGGTCAGGCCGGGACAGGGATGTCGGCGATGGTCACCTCCTGGCCGTCCACGATGGCGAACTCGCCGCGGGAGAACTCGGCCGGTTCGAGCACCAGGTGGGTGGCGCCGGCCGCGGTCGGGGTCTGCGTGACGGTACGGAAGGCGGCCGGCCGGGTGTGGTCGTCGAACAGCCGCTTCCCCGGTCCGAGGACCACTGGGAAGACGAGCAGCCGGTAGAGGTCGACCAGGCCGGCGTTGTGCAGGGTCTGAGCGAGCCGCCAGCTGCCGTGCACCTGCAGCTCCCGGCCCGGGCGCTGCTTGAGCCGGCGGACCTGCTCGACCACGTCGTCGCGGATGACGGTGGTCGGGCCCCAGGCGGCCTGCTCGTCCGACAGGGTCGTCGAGACCAGGTACTTCGGGTAGGTATTGAGCGCCCTGGCCACCAGTTCGTCCTGGTTGGGGTACTCGCTCCAGTAGGTCCGCATCATCTGGAAGGTGCTCCGGCCGAGCAGGATGGCGTCCGCGTGGGTGAACCACTCGGCGTCCACGATCCGGCCGAAGTCCTCGTCGACGTGCGGGACCACCCAGCCGCCGCGGGTGAATCCACCGGCGGTGTCCTCGTCCGGGCCGCCCGGGCCCTGCATGACCCCGTCGAGGCTGACGAAGATGTTCAGGCTGAGCTTCATGGGTTCCTCATTCCGGTTCGATCCGCTCTCACCCTCTCCACGAACGGACCCCGCCGGAGACGACACCTCAGCGGATATTTCTTCGAGATTCTTTCCACCGACCCCGGCGGCCGTACCGTGGCGGACGATGAGAAGGACGGGCCCGGCCGCGTTGCTGCTGGTCGCAGCGCTGTTCGTGACCGGATGCGGCGGCCGGGCGGAGCCGACCGGGCCGCCGACGAGCCCGCCGTCGAGTCCGTCGTCGAGCCCGTCGTCGAGCCCGGTGGCCGCCCCGACGTCCGCGGCGCCGCGGACCGGACTGCCCGATGTGCACGTTCCCGGCGTCAACGACCCGTCCTGCCGATCCGGCCAACCGCCCGTCGTGCTGCTGCCGGGCACGTTCTCCACTGTCGCCGGCAACTTCTCCGCACTGGCCGCGGCGCTGCGGGCCGACGGCCGCTGCGTGTTCGCGACGAACTACGGCCTGGGCGGGGTGGCGCCGGTCCGCGACTCGGCGACGTCCGTCGCCGCGTTCGTCGACCAGGTGCTGGCGGCGACCGGCGCCGATCGGGTCGACGTGGTGGCCTTCTCCCAGGGCGGGTTGGTGCTGCGGACGGCGCTGCGGCTCGACGACCTGGCCGATCGGGTCGGCACCGCCGTGCTGATCGCGCCGACATTCCACGGCACGACGTCGCCGCTGTTGGACAAGGTGCCGGGCCTGGCGTGTCCGGCCTGCGCCGACCAGACTGCCGGCTCGGCGCTGCTGGCCGAGTTGGATGCCGGCGGCGACCTGGACGGGGACGTCCGGTACGCCACCATCGCCAGCCGCGACGACACGGTGGTCACACCGGTCGAGGCGCAATCGCCGGCCGGCCCGGCCGACCGGGTCAGGTCGCTGATCGTCCAGGACGAATGCCCGGCGACCCGCATCGACCATCTGCAACTCCCCGGCGACCCGGGCGTCATCGCCTGGGTCGGGGCGGCCCTGCGGACCGGCGGCCACCCCGATCCGACCGCCTTCCCGTGCCCTTGACCGCGTGTTTGTGGCCGGCTTGATCCGGCTGGTAAAGTGGACGGCCGTGTGTGCCCGACGGTGCCACGAACCCCGACGACGAAACGAAGGCATTCCGGCGTGGCCAACATCAAGTCCCAGATCAAGCGCAATCGCACCAACGAGATCGCGCGTCAGCGCAACAAGTCGGTGAAGTCGTCCCTGAAGACGGCCGTGCGCAAGGTGCGGACCGCCGCCGACGCCGGCGACAAGGCGACCGCCGAGGTCGAGCTCAGGGCCGCCTGCCGCAGCCTGGACAAGGCCGCGTCCAAGGGCATCATCCACGCCAACCAGGCCGCCAACCGCAAGTCGGCGCTGACCGTCCTGGTCAACGGCCTGTAGTTCGCATTTCGCCGCGCCGGTGACCCGACGGTCACCGGCATGTGTTTCTATCGGCGCCGTCGTGCTGCGACCAGGTCGATCACCGCCTTTTCCAACGCGTACTCCGGGTCGACCGCGACCCCCTTCACCGCGGCGTTCAGGTCCGCGACGATCGCCATGCCGCCGGCCAGGCCGTCCGGCGTCCAGCCCCGGGCCATCCCGCGGGCCCGGTCCACCTTCCATGGCGGCATGCCGAGTTGCGAGGCCATCGCGTAGGAGTTGCCGCCCTTGACGCCGGTCACCCGGGACACGGTGCGGACCCCGTCGGCCAGCGCGTCCGCGATCAGCACCGGCGCGACGCCCACCCCCAGCGCCCACCGCAGGGACTCCAGCGCCCCGGCCAGGTCGCCGGTCATGGCGGCGTCGGACACGGTGAAGCCGCTGACCTCGGCCCGGCCCGTGTGGTACCGCCGGACCGCCTTCTCGTCCACCACCCCGCCGGTGTCGGCGACCAACTGATCGGCCGCCGACGCCAGTTCGCGCAGGTCCGAACCCACCGCCTCGACGAGGGCGGTCACCGCCGCCGGGTTGGTGCTGCCGCCGGCCCGGCGGATCTCCGCCCGGACGAAGTCGATCCGCTCGTTCAGCTTGGTGATCTTGCCGCAGGTCACCACGGTGGCGCCGGCCTTGGTCAGGGCGTCGGCGATGCCCTTGTTCCGGGCGCCGCCCGGGTGATGCACGACCAGCCAGACGCCGTCCACCGGCTCGTCGGCGTAGCGGGTCAGGGCGCCGGCCAGGTCCTTGGACGCCTCGTGCGCGCCGCGGATGACCACCAGCCTCGGTTCGGCGAACAGGCTCGGCGCCACCAGGTCGGAGAACTCGCCGACGGTCAGGCCGGCGCCCGCGCCGTCCCGGCGCTCCACGTCCGGATCGACCTTCCGGGCCGCCGCGGCGGCCCGTGCGATCGCCCGGTCGACCAGCAGGGACTCGTCGCCGGAGACCAGAACCAGCGGGGTCAACCCGGTGCCACCTGACATGACCGACATCGTGCCAGGAACCACCGACAGTGCCCCGCGACGGATCCGGGGACGTCGGTGCCGGTTCGGTTCTCCCGGTGGCGGCGCATCGGCCGCCCGGCCGGACCGAACCGATACGTTACGATGGTCCGACAACTGAAGAACCCACTCATCCAGAGGGGCAGAGGGACACGGCCCGACGAAGCCCCGGCAACCACTGCCGATGATCATTTCTCGCGCTCGCGAAGACCGCAGCCGGGGCCGATCGACAGCAGGTGCCACTT
>JBDHZW010000224.1:0-8980 GCA_039812105.1 Nakamurella sp. | reverse complement strand
CCGGTCGGCGTCGATGCGCCGCGACGGTGCCTCCTGGCTGCTCGTCTCGCCGCTGGGACAGGCCCGATTGCCGGACAGCGCCGGGCCGGGGCAACTCGCCCGGTTGCTGCGCACCCCGCGGGTCGAGGTGGCCGCCGTCGAACTGGCCGGTGGGCCGGTCGGGCCGGTCGATGCCGACCTCGGGCCGGGACTGGACGCGCGGGCCAAGCGCGAGTACCGGCGGCGCCTGCACAGATTGCAGGTCGAGGTGCAGGACGCGGAGGCCGACCGCGACCTGGTCCGCGCGGAACGGGCGCACGTGGAGATGGAGGCGCTGCTCCGGGAGCTGCGCCGGGCGGTGGGCCTGGGCGGTCGGGACCGGCCGACCGGCTCGGACGCCGAACGGGCCCGCATCAACGTGGTCCGCAGCCTGCGCCGGACGATCGCCGCCGTCGGCCGGCAGGCCCCGCTGCTGGGCGCCCACCTCGAGGAGTCGGTGCGGACCGGCCGGCACTGCATCTACCTGCCGGCGCCCGGATCGGCCCTCACCTAGTCCGTGCCGGACCCGGACGCAAGGGAACAATTCGTTCCGGTGCGGTGAACGCCTTCCGGGTATGAGCCGTGCGGGATTCACCGCGGGACCGGACCGCCACCGGCCGTGCGGGGTCAGCCACGTCGCGGTGGTCACCGCCGACCTGGACGCCTTCCGCGCCTTCTACGAGGACGT
Organism: Nakamurella sp.; assembly: GCA_039812105.1. Taxonomy (GTDB): domain Bacteria; phylum Actinomycetota; class Actinomycetes; order Mycobacteriales; family Nakamurellaceae; genus Nakamurella. Next base: position 8,274 of record JBDHZW010000224.1, on the reverse strand, counting down.
CGTCGGCCTGCGCACCTCCGTGGTCTTCGGCGCCGGGCCCGGGCACGCCCGCGAGGCGCTCATGGTCGTCGGCGACGGCATCGGCGGAGCCATGCTCCAGGTGTTCGAGGTGGCCGGCGACCGGGCCGCGGACGGCGCGGCCGCGGCGATGTTCCAGCGGGGCCACCTGGATCACCTCGGCTTCACCGTGCCCGACCGGGCCGCGCTGACCGCGCTCCGGGACCGGCTGCTGGCCGTCGGCGCCACCAGCGGCGACATCCGTCCGCTGGGCCCGATGCTGTCCCTGCGGTTCGCCGATCCGGACGGATTCCAGGGCGAGATCAACTGTTACAACGATGCTTTCGACGAGTCGATGATGCGCGCCGAGGACGAGGTGGTCGACCCCGACTGGGTGGGCAAGGCCCGTCGCGTCCTGCACGCCGACGCCGAACGCCCACCGACCGGAGGAACGTCATGACGAAGTCGCGCCAATGGCCGGCGATCGCGGCCGCGACCCTGCTGCTGCTCGCCGCGTGCGGCGGCGGGCCGGACACCACGCCATCGGCGACCGACTCCCCACCGGCGGCCGGGTCCGGACTGAAGACCGTCGATCCGACGGCGCTGCAGGCGCTGGTGGACACGACGATCAAGGAGCAACTCATCCCCGGCGCCGTGGTCATGCTCAGTACCCCGCAGGGGGACGTCACGGTCACCGCCGGCACCACCGATCTGGGCGCTCGGACCACCCCGACCGCGCAGACCCACTTCCGGATCGCGTCGAACACCAAGACGATGACCGCCGCGGTGATCCTGCAGCTGGTCCAGGAGGGCAGGCTGAGCCTGGACGACCCGGTGTCCAGGTACGTGGACGGCGTGCCCGGCGGCGACGCGATCACCGTGGCCGACCTGCTGAAGATGCGCAGCGGCCTGTACAACTACACCAACTCGCCGACGATGGCGGCCAGCCTGGACAACGACCCGACCCGGGTGTGGACCCCGCAGGAACTGCTCGACCTCGCCTTCACCCAGCCCGCCCACGCCGCGCCAGACACCGAGTTCGAGTACGACAACACCAATTACGTGCTGCTCGGGCTGATCGCCGAGCAGGTCGACGGCAAGCCGCTGGCCGACATCTACCAGCAGCGGCTGTTCGGCCCGCTGGGCATGACGAACACCCAACTGCCGCCACCCTCCGCCAACGCGATCCCGGAGCCCTTCGCCCACGGCTACCTGTACGGCAGCTCGTCGGTGGCCCTGTACGGCGAGCCGCCCTACTCGGCCGAGCAGATCGCCGCCGCGCACGACGGCACCTGGGCGCCGACCGACTACACCGACGTCAACCACTCTTTCGCCTTCGCTGCCGGCGGGGTCACCTCGACCGCAGCCGATCTCGTCACCTGGATGAAGGCACTCGCCGGCGGTCGGGTGCTGGACGCCGACCTCCAGCAACAGTGGCTGGACAGCCTGCAGGTGCAGGACCCGGGGAACCCCGCCGGCCTGTGGTACGGCTACGGCATCAATCGACAGAGCTGGGGGCCGAACACCATCTACCTGCACGGCGGCGAAACCGCCGGCTACAACTCGTCGATGGTGGCCGACCCGGTCAACGGCGTGACCCTGGTCGTGTGGACGAACCTGACCGTCGCGGTGGACACGATGCAGCCGACGGCCAACCAGCTCATGATCAAGGTGCTCGACCAGATCTACGTCCAGTCGCCGCTGGCACCGGCGTCCGCCGCCGGGTCGACCGCGGTGCCAACTCCGGAAAGCGCGTTCGCGCCGACCGCCTGCCCCGCCCCGAACCTGCCCGGCGTGCCGGCGTACGACTTCCCGCCGACGATGACGTGTGGCTATCTGACCGTTCCGGAGAACCGGAACCGGCCGGACGGGCGGACGATCAGGGTCTTCGTCGCCCGGGCGCCCGCCGTCTCGGCCACCCCGGCCGCGGATCCACTGGTGGTGCTGGTCGGCGGCCCCGGCGGCGCCGGGTCGATCACCTACGCCGGCATGCTCAAACAAGGCGTGAACGCCGACCGGGACGTGTATTTCGTCGACCAGCGGGGCACGCTGCACTCCGACCCGCTGGTGAACTGCCCGGAGTACGACACGGTCGGCAACGAGCTGGTGAGCATCCCGTTCACCTCGGACGAGGCGACGGCCAAGGACGTCGCCGCGGTGACGGCGTGCCGGGACCGCTGGGCCGCCGCCGGTATCGACCTGTCCGCCTACACCACAGCCGAGAACGCCGCCGACATCGCCGATCTGCGGGTCGCGCTGGGCATCGAAGCGTGGGACGTGTACGGCGTGTCCTACGGCACCAAGCTGGCGTCGGTGCTGCTGCGCGACCACCCCGCCGGCATCCGCAGCGTGGTGCTCGACTCGGTGTCGCCGCCGAACTTCAACATCGTGGAGAACTGGTGGTCGGCGCCGGCGAGTTCGTTCGCCGCCATCTTCGCCGCCTGCGCGGCGCAGCCGACCTGCGCCGCCGCCTACCCGACCCTGGAGTCCGACTTCTACGACACGGTCGACCGTCTCACGTCGACGCCCGCGGTCGTCCGGACCACCGGGCCGGACGGAGCGCCGCTGACCGTGAACGTCGACGGGTTCGTGCTGGCCTACGCGGTGATCATGGCCACCGAACGGCACGACGCGTCCGGGGTGCCGACGATGATCGCCGACGCCGCCCGCGGCGACTACGACGAGGTCGTCGCCGCCACGGTCGAGTACATGACGCCGGAGCAGACCGTCGGCGTGGGCGGGCACGGCCTGGCGTTCGGCGTGTTCTGTGGCGAGGCCGCCGATCTCACCACCCGGGAGGCGACCCTCGCGGCGGCCAAGGCGGCGTTGCCCCGGTTCCCGGACCAGGTGCTGTCGATCCAACCCAAGCAGGGCCGGCTGTTCGACGAATGCCCGATCTGGGACGTCGATCCCGCCGACGCGACGATGATGACCCCGGTGGTCAGCGACGTCCCGGTGCTGATCATGGAGGGTGACTTCGATGCCGCCACCGCCCCGGCCTGGGTCGACCTGGTCACCCCCGGCCTGTCCGCGGCCCAGGTCGTGCACTTCCCGTTCACCGGGCACTCCGTGTACGACAAGTCGGACTGCGCACCCGCCGTCATGAACGCGTTCCTGGCCGACCCGACGAAGCCTCTCGACTCGTCCTGCACCGCGTCGATCCGGCTGACCTTCACCACCGGCTGAGGTCGACCGCGTGGACGTCCGCGCCGCCGGCGGCCGGGCGCCCCCGGGTTCGCTGATCAAACCCGGGTGCGCGCGCCCGAATCGCCGGTTTCGGCCCGGCTTTGATCAGCGAACCGTGGGCGAGCTCCGGCCCGACGTCAGGAGTCGGGGGCGGCCAGCCAGCCCAGGATCTCGTCGGTGTGCTGCCCGAGCAGCGGGGGAGCGGTGTGCTCCCGATGCCACTCGGCGCCGGTGCCGTCGAAGATCCGCAGCGGCGGGCCGGGCAGCTGCACCGTGCCCAGCGACGGGTGCTCCACGTCGATCAGCAGCCCCTGCGACCGCGCCTGATCCCACTCGTACACCTGCTGCAGGTTCTTGACCTCGCCGCTGGGCACGCCGATCTCGGACAGCCTGGCCAGCAGGTCGGCCGTCGTCCATTCCGCGAACGCCTGCTCGACGGCCGCCCGGACGGCCGGACCGTTCTGCACCCGGTCCGCGTTGGTGGCGAAACCCGCGGCGTCCAACGGCAGGTCGAAGGCCGGTGCGAACCGCTGCCAGAGCCCCTCGGAGCCGACCGCGATCTGCACGATGCCGTCGGCGGAGTGGAACAGGCCGTACGGGCAGATCGACGGGTGGTGCGGGCCCTCGGCCTTCGGGATCTGTCCGGCGACCGTCCACCGGGTGCCCTGGAACGCGTGCACGCCGACGACCGACGCCAGCAGCGACGTCCGGACCAGTCCACCGAGACCGGTACGGGCGCGCTCGTTGAGCTTGGCAACCACCCCGAAGGCGCCGTACATGCCGGCCAGCAGGTCGGCGATCGGTACGCCCACCTTGGTCGGGGTGTCCGGGTCGGGTCCGGTCATCGACATGAGACCCGCCTCGCCCTGGGCGATCTGGTCGTAGCCGGCCCGGCCGCCCTGCGGCCCGTCGTGCCCGAACCCGGAGATGGACAGCACCACCAGGCCGGGATTCAGCTCCATCAGCCGCTCCAGCGGGAAGCCGAGCCGGTCGAGCACCCCGGGCCGGAAGTTCTCCAGCAGCACGTCGGCCCGCCGGACCAGTTCGGTCAGCGCGTCCGCGCCGGCCGCGCTCTTCAGGTCCAGGGTGATCGACTGCTTGTTCCGGTTGCAGGAGAGGAAGTAGGTCGAGATGCCCTCGGCCGACGGGATTTCCGTGGTGAGTCCGTCCTCCGTGCGGGCCACGAACGGCGGCCCCCAGCCGCGGGTGTCGTCACCGCCGCCCGGGGTCTCCACCTTGATGACGCGCGCGCCGAGATCGGCCAGCATCATCGCGGCGTGCGGGCCGGCCAGGGCCCGGGTGAGGTCCACGACGACGACATCGGAGAGGGGACCGCCGTTCACAGTTGCACTCCCAACTTTCTGTTGATCATGCAGAACACGCCCTTATCCCGGTCGAAAGAGGGCGTGTCCTGCATGATCAACTCCGAATAAGGGCAGGGGTCAGCCGAGCTTGACGTTGATCTGCTTGATCTGAGTGAACGACTCCAGCGCGCCCTCGATGGAGAACTCCCGCCCGATGCCGCTGGTCTTGTAGCCGCCGTAGGACTGGCCGATGACCTGGCCGCCGCCCTGGTTCACCTGCACCCAACCGGACTCGACCCGGTGCGCGGTGTCCAGCGCGTCGTTCAGGTTGTTGGTCCAGATGTAGGCGCCCAGGCCGTAGTGCGAGTCGTTGGCCATCCGGATCACGTCGTCCCGGTCCCGCCACGGGATGGCCACCAGCACCGGCCCGAAGATCTCCTCCTGGGCGATCCGCCAGTCGTTGGCCACCGACCCGAGGATGGTCGGCCCGGTGTAGTACCCGTCCAGGCCACTGAAATCGAGAGCCGTGCCGTCCAACGCGACGTCGACGCCGGGCTGGGCCTTGCCGTTGTCGATGTAGCCGAGCACCGACTCGTACTGCTTCTGGTTGATGATCGAGCCCATGTCCGATGCCTCGTCGAGCGGGTCGCCCACCTTGAGCGCGGACACCCGATCGACCAGCGCCGACAGGAACGTGTCGTAGACGTCGGCGTGCACGAACAACCTCGATCCGGCCGTGCAGGACTGGCCCTGCCGGGTGAACCGCATCGCGGTCAGCACGCCGGCCGTGGTCGCCTCGATCGAATCCGGTGCCGCGGCGTCCGGGAAGACGATGTTCGGGCTCTTGCCGCCCAGCTCCAGGGACACGTGGGCCAGCCGCTGGCCGACGGTCTCGGCCACGTGCCGGCCGATGCCGGTGGAGCCGGTGAACGACACCTTGTCCACGTCCGGATGCACCAGCAGCGCCTCGCCGACCACCGAGCCCTTGCCGGTGATCACGTTCAGCACCCCCGGCGGCAGGAACTGCTGGCAGATCTGCGCCATCAGCAGGATGGTCAGCGGCGCGTCCTCGGCGGTCTTGAGGACCAGGGTGTTGCCGGCGGCCAGCGCGGCCGGCGTCTTCATGCCGGCGATCATCAGCGGCGAGTTCCACGGCAGGATGCCGGCGACCACGCCGAGCGGCTCGCGGCGGGTGTACTGCAGCTGGTCGTCGCCGGCCGGCAGCACGGTGCCCTTGAACTCGCCGGCCACCCCGCCGAAGTAACGGAACAGGTTGACCAGGGTCTGCGATTCCGGCCGGGCCTGGGTGCGCAGCGCGTTGCCGGTGTCCTCGGCGGTCAGCACGGCCAGTTCCTCGGCCCGGGCCTCCAGCGCGTCGGCGATCTGCAGGATGATTTTCTGCCGGTCCTTGAAGTGCAGTGCCTTCCAGGCCGGGAACGCCGCGCGGGCGGCGCGGACGGCCCGGTCGGCGTCCTCGGCGGTGCCCTCCGGCACCCGGGCCAGCACGGTGCCCCGGCGGCCGGGGGAGACCACGTCGGTCCACTCCCCGTCCACGCTCGGCACCCACTCGCCACCGATCAGCATGGGCCTCTCGGGAGCAGCGGTCAGCGTCGTTGCCACGTCATCCTCCATCTCGCGCCACGCATCCGGGCGCGTCAACAATCGGCCGGACGGCGCGCCGCGGCGCCGTCCGGAATGTCGTCGGTTCAGTGCTCGACCAGGGTGACCTCGAAGGAGTACTGGCTCGCCCGGTAGGCGTGCCGGCCCCATTCCACGGCCCGGCCGGAGTCGTCGTGCGCGGCCCGCTCCATGGTCAACACGGGACTTCCCCGCTTCTCGCCCAACAGGGTGCACTCCTCGGGTGTTCCCGTCCGGGCGCCGATCTTCTGCTTGGCCACCCGGATGTTCACACCCTTGGACCGCATCAGCTGGTAGAGCCCGCGGCCGGCCAGGTCCAGCTCGCCGATCCCGATCAGGTCCTCGGGCAGGTAGTTCTCCATGATCGCCAGCGGTTCGTCGTGGGCGAAACGAAGCCGACGCAGGTGCAGCACCTCGGTGCCCGGCTTCACGGCGAGCATGGCCGCGACCTCGTCGCCGGCCCGGATCACCTCGTTGGTGAGCACGTCGGTGCGCGGCGCCTGATGGTGACCGGCCAGGTCGTCGTACAGGCTGGTCAGCTCGACCGGCCGGCTCACCTGGCCGTGCACCACCTGGGTGCCGACGCCCCGCTTGCGCACCAGCAGGCCCTTGTCGACCAGCTCCTGGATGGCGCGACGCATGGTCGGCCGGGACAACCCGAACTGCTCGGCCAGGCTGATCTCGTTGTCCAGCCGGTCGCCGGGCGACAGCTGCCCCTCGTTGATCGCCGACTCGATCTGCTGGGCGACCTGGTAGTACAGGGGGACCGGGCTGGACCGGTCGAGGTCGACAGTGAGCGCGGTCATCGGCCCTCCCGGTTCTCGTTGGCTCATCGTAGGGCAATGTCAGCCCGACATGAATATGACTATATGTCCTATCAAAGTCTTGACACCAGCCCTCAGACGGTCCAAAGTTTGTGATGTCAGGCGACGCGGCCATCGGTCACCACCCGATCGCCCCGCTGACTCGAGAGCAGACACGGTGCGTGAGGACGGAAGGGGACCCCAGCAGTGGCCCAGCATTTCGAGGTGTTGACCATGGGACGGGTCGGTGTCGATCTGTATCCCCTGCAGGACAACGTCGGCCTGGAGGAGGTCGAGACCTTCAGCAAGACGGTCGGCGGGAGCGCCGGGAACGTCGCCATCGCCGCGGCCAAGCACGGCCGGACGGCGGCCCTGATCTCCCGCACCGGGCCGGATGCGTTCGGCCGCTTCGTGCACAAGGCACTGCGCGAGATGAACGTCGACGACGTGTTCATCAGCCCCGTCGAGGGCCTGCTGACCCCGGTGACGTTCTGCGAGAACTACCCGCCCGACCACTTCCCGCTGTTCTTCTACCGGCTGCCGATCGCTCCCGACCTGGTCATCAAGCCGGAGGAGCTGGACCTGGCCGCGATCGCGGACGCGGACATCTTCTGGACGACGGTGACCGGCCTGTCCCGCGAGCCGAGCCGCTCCGCGCACCATGCGGCGTGGGCGGCCCGCGACCGGCGGCCGCTGACCATCCTGGACCTGGACTACCGCGAGGTGTTCTGGGACGACCGGGCGACGGCATCGGCCGAGGTGGCCAAGGCGCTGCCGCACGTCACCGTGGCGATCGGCAACAAGGAGGAGTGCGAGGTCGCGGTCGGCGAGACCGAGCCGCTGCGCGCCGCCAAGGCGCTGCTGGACGCCGGCGTCGAGCTGGCCATCGTCAAGCAGGGTCCCAAGGGGGTGCTGGGCATGACCAAGGACGAGGTCGTCGAGGTGCCACCGACCCCGGTCACCCCGATCAACGGCCTGGGCGCCGGCGACAGCTTCGGCGGCGCGGTGTGCCACGGGTTGCTGTCCGGGTGGGATCTGGAGACGATCCTGCGGTTCGGTAACGCCGCCGGCGCCATCGTGGCGACCCGGCGCGAGTGTTCGACGGCCATGCCGACCACCGACGAGGTGCAGGCGCTGATCGCGGAGGTTTCCCATGTCTGACGTGATCACGGTTTCCGCGAACGGGGTCTCGGGCGCGACGAACGCCGAGCGGTACCGCAAGCTGACCGACATCCGGGTGCAGGACCCGGGCGCGATCAAGCGGGCCGCCGATGCCCGGACCAAGCGTGGGCTGGCCGACGGTGACGGCCGGCTGATGATCATCGCCTGCGACCATCCGGCCCGCG
>JBDHZW010000223.1:0-9023 GCA_039812105.1 Nakamurella sp. | reverse complement strand
AGGACGGTGGCCGGCCCGCCGAGCGCCGCCAGTTCGGCGTCGTTGGGTAGCAGCAGGTCGACGCCGCGGACCCAGTCGAGGAAGGTCGCGGCGCCCACCGCGGCCACCCCGGCCGACGTCTGCGGGTCCACCGAGGTCGACCAGCCGGCCCGCCGGGCCCGGTGCAGCGCGGCCAGGCCGGCGGCCCGCGATCCGCCGTCCAGCAGCACGTATCCCGACAGGTGCAGGTGGCCGGGCCCGGCGTCCAGGACGATGTCGTCGGGGCGCAGTGCGGCGTTGGCGCCCCGGTCGGACACCATCGTCCGATCGCCGCCGGCGTCGACCAGGACGATCACCCGGCAGGTCGGCAGCCTCGGGTCGACCGCGAACCGGCAGGTCACCCGGCGGGCGGTGAGGTCCGCGGCGGCGGTCCGGCCGGCCTCGTCGTCGCCGACCCGGGCGACCAGCCGCACCGGGTAGCCCAGCGCGGCGAGGTGGGCGGCGGTGTTGCCGCCGGCGCCACCGGGGTGGGCGGTGATCCGGGCCGGGGTGTCGTCGCCGGACGTGAGGGGCACCCGCAGCTCGCACCGGATGTCCAGGCCGACGTCGCCGACCACGGTGACCGGGGTGCCGTTCACGAGGGCTCGCGGCCCCGGTCGGCGAGGGCCACCGCGATCGGCGCGGCGAGCGCGGCGTTGGCCAGCACCAGCTCGACGTTGACCCGCAGGCTGGCGCCCTCGGTTGCCCGGTGGAAGTACTCCAGCAGCCGGGGCGTCACGTCCTTGCCGGTGACCGACTCGTTGGCGACCAGCGCCAGGCCCTGCTCCAAGGTGCGGTCGTGCAGGTCGGGGTCCAGCTGACGGTCGGCCGGCAGCGGGTTGGCGACCACCACCCCGGCCCGGTCCAGCCCGAGCCGCCGCCGCTGGATGAGCACGTCGGCGGCCTGGGCCGGCCGGTCGATCCGCCACGGCACCGGGAAGCCGGAGTCGGACAGGTAGAACCCGGGGAACCGGTCCGTCCGGTAGCCCAGCACCGGCACCGAGAGCGTCTCCAGGTACTCCAGGGTCCCGCCGACGTCCAGGATCGACTTGACCCCGGCGCACACCACCACGACCGGGGTCGCGGCGAGAACCCGCAGGTCGGCCGACACGTCGAAGGTGCTGCCGGCCTCCCGGTGCACCCCGCCGAGCCCGCCGGTGGCGAACACGTCGATGCCGGCCCGGTGCGCCAGCGCCGAGGTGGACGCCACGGTGGTGGCCCCGTCGACGCCCAGGGCCAGCGCCACGCCCACATCCCGCACCGACAGCTTGGCGATGTCGGCGGAATCGCACAGCCGGTCCAGGTCCGGACCGGTGAGCCCGATCCGTACCGCCCCGCCGAGCAAGGCGATGGTCGCCGGCACCGCTCCGCCGGTGCGCACGGCCGCCTCGATCTCGTCCGCGACCCGGCGGTTGTCGCCGCGGGGCAGCCCGTGCGCCAGGATCGTCGACTCCAGCGCAACCACCGGGCGCCCGTCGGCCAGCGCGGCGGCGACCTCGTCGGCGACGATCAGCGGCCCGGACATGCGACCTCCCACATTCGGTTTCGGTGGACGGGTATCAACGGGCGCGGCCCACCCGGCGACTGGCATCATGGCGGGTGCAGGCCGGCCACCGCGAATCGCGAACGGCGCGAACGAACAGGAGCCACGATGTCGAACACGACCACCACGACGCTCACCAAGCCGGTGGAGCAGACCACCGACAACGACGACACGCCGAAGATGTTCCACTACGTGCGCAAGTCGAAGATCGCCGAATCGGCGGTGATGGGCAACTACGTGGTGGCGTTGTGCGGGGAGACCTTCCCGGTGACCCGCTCCCCGAAGCCGGATTCCCCGGTGTGCCCGGACTGCAAGAAGATCTACGAGTCGATGAAGGCCTGACCCTCAGGACTGTGGCCGGCCGGACTCGGCCGACGCCTCCCGGTCGGGGTCGTACCGCTGCCACTTGCGCAGCTCCCGCTTGGAGGGCCGGGGCGGGTAATACTCGAGCATCGCGTTGTTGAACTGCGCGCCGATGATCACCGCCATCGACACGAAGTAGTAGAAGAGCAGGAACGTGATCGGCGTGGCCAGCGCGCCGTAGGTCAGGCCGTGCGCGTACACGTAGGACAGGTACAGGCGCAGCCCGAAGCTGGCCACGATGAATACGGCCGCCGCCAGGAATGCCCCCGGGACCCCGCGGTACCAGGGGTGTTTGTGCTTGGGCGCGACCTTGTACAGGACCGTCAGCAGGAAGATCAGGCCCAGCGCCAGCGCCGGGTAGTAGGCGACGTTGACGATGTTGGACACCTGCCCGCGCCAGGATTCCGGGAACAGCTTGGGCAGGTAGTCCGGGCCGATGGCCAGCAGCGGCAGCATGATGATGCCGGAGACCAGTGCGACCAGGTACAGGCCCAGTGCGAAGAACCGCTCCACCACCGGATGCCGCACCTCGTGCTGGCCGTAGGCGATGGTGATCGACTCGACGAACGCCGACATCGCCGACGAACCGGCCCACAGGCTGATCACCAGGCCGACCGACACGACGTCGGCCTGACCCTGCCCCAGGATCGTCTCGACGGTGTTGCCGACCAGGTTGTCGGCGACCTCCTGGTTGAAGATCGCGTTGAGGAAGATCAGGATCTGCTCGCGGATCTGGTCGATGGTGCCCGGCGGGAAGTACCAGTTCACGACGTAACCGACCAGGCCGAGCAGGGCCAGCAGCAGCGGAGCGGTGGACAACGCGCACCAGAACGCGGCCTGCGAACTCATACCGAACAACGAGTCGCCCCACGCCTTGGACAGGGTGCGGCCGATCACCTTGCGCCAGCGGCGGCGGATCCGCGGTGGCGCGATCGCCACCGGTCCGGTGCCCTGGCGGAACCACGGCAGGGTGTGCTGGGCGTCCCCGGCCGCCTCGCCCGCCTCGTCCGGCGGGCCGGCCGACATGACCTCGGACCGGTCGATCGCGACCGTCGCGGTGGCGTCCGCCGGAGAGTTGGGCGGGATTCCGGTCGGCGCGGGTGCGGGGGGCGTTTCCTCCGGCCCGGCGGCCGGGCGCGGCGCGGCACCGTTGCGCACCCCCGGTTCGGCGGGTGCGCTCGGCGGCTGGCCCCCGGCGGGCCTGGGATCCCGAGGCGGGATGGCCGTGCTCACGATGACGAGCATGCCCTGACCGCGGGCGGTGGTGGTAACGCGACAGGCGCATCTCACCCGGGTAGCGGGCAATCCGGCCGGTCGCCGACCCGGTCCGGCCGCCACGGTCGCCGACTCACCGGGTGATCGGCGTGTCCGGGGGCCGCTCCCGCCGACGGTATCGTCGGAGCCCGGCGCACCGGCATCCGTGACGCAGTCGACGGTTTCGGACGGTTTCGGGTGCCGCGGTCGATCGGTTCGGGCAGGTGGAGGGCAAGGGCTTGGGCGGGCTTCGGGTGGGGCAGCCGGCGCTGCGGCCCTGGCAGCGGGAGGCGCTGGCCGCATACGAGGCCGCCCAGGCCGGCGGCGGGCGGCGGGACTTCCTCGTCACGGCCACCCCCGGCGCCGGCAAGACGACCTTCGCCCTGGCCGTGGCCGGCGACCTGCTGCGGCGCCGGGTGATCGACCGGGTGGTGATCGTCTGCCCGACCGACCACCTGCGGACCCAGTGGGCCGATGCGGCCGCCGCGTTCGGGTTGGTGCTGGACCCGAAGATGTCCAACGCGCAGGGGCCGGTGCCGGCCGGATGCCAGGGCTACGTGGCCACCTACGCGCAGGTGGCCGCCCGGCCGGCGATCCACCGGGCGCGCAGCGGCAAGGTGCGCTCGCTGGTCGTGCTGGACGAGATCCACCACGCCGGCGACGGGCTGTCCTGGGGCGAGGCGGTGGGCGAGGCGTTCGGCGAGGTGCACCGGCGGTTGGCGCTGACCGGCACCCCGTTCCGGACCCGGGCGGGGGAGCGGATTCCGTTCGTCGACTACGAGACCGACGGCGACCTGCTGCGGTCGGTCGCCGACTACACCTACGGCTACCGGCAGGCGCTGGCCGACCGGGTGGTGCGCCCGGTCGTCTTCGCCGCCTACAGCGGGGTGTCGCGGTGGCGCAACAGCGCCGGCGACGTCATCGCCGCCTCCCTCACCGACGCCGGCACCAAGTCGGTGGAGACCGCCGCCTGGCGCACCGCGCTGGACCCGACCGGCGGCTGGGTGCCGCACGTCATCGCGGCGATGGACGAGCGGATCACCCAGCTGCGCAGCTCCGGGATGGCCGACGCGGCCGGCCTGGTGCTGGCCAGCGACCAGGACGACGCCCGCGACTACGCCGAGGTGGTGCGCCGGATCACCGGCCGCAAGCCGGTGCTGATCCTGTCCGACGACGCCGCCGCCTCCAAGCGGATCGAGAAGTTCCGCGGCAGCGACGAACGGATCGCGGTGTGCGTGCGGATGATCTCCGAAGGGGTGGACATTCCCCGGGCCGCCTGCCTGGCCTGGATGACCTCGTACCGGACGCCGCTGTTCTTCGCCCAGGCGGTCGGCCGGGTGGTCCGGGCCCGCGGGGCGCACGAGGCGGCCACCGTGTTCCTGCCCGCGGTGCGGCCGCTGCTGGCGTTGGCCGCCGAGCTGGAGCAGGACCGCAACCACGTGATGGCCCCGCCCCCCGCCGTCGAGGACGATCTGGACGCGCTGGCCGACCCGCTGCCCCGGGAGCCCGCGGAACCCGGCGGCGCCGGCATCGAGGTGCTGGACTCGGAGGCCGAGTTCGCGCACGTGCTGCACTCGGGGCGGGCGGTGGTGTCGGCCGCGGTGCCGGGACCGGGGCCGGGACCGGGCGACCGGGTCGCCGCCGGCGGTGCGGTGACGATCAGCCAGGACGATCAGGACTACCTGGGGCTGCCGGGGCTGCTCAGCCCGGAGCAGACCGCGGCCCTGCTCGCCACCCGGGACTCCGACCTGCGCAAGCGGGTGCGGTCGATGCCGCGGGATCCGGTGGACGGCACCGTCGACGACCGCACGGTCTCGGTGAACGGCTGGCGGGCGGCCGCCGATCTGCGGCGGGAGGTCAACCAGCTGGTGGCCCGGGTGGCCGCCCGCACCGGAAAGCCGCACGCCACCGTGCACTCGCAGGTGCGCCGCGCGGTGCCCGGTCCGGCCTCGGCCGCCGCCGACCCGGACGTGCTGGCCGCCCGCCGGGACCACCTGCTCGGGCTGTTGTGACGGGCGCGGCGGGTACTCAGCCGGTGGACAGGGCCTTCCAGGCCCCGGCGATGCCGAGCGCTCCGGATCCGAGGAACAGGTACCAGCCGGCGCTCGCCTGACCGAACAGGCCGAACAGGCCGACGTCGACGATGAGCCGGGCGTGCACCGCCACCCACAACGCGCCGGCCAACGAGAGCAGCGAGATCAGCAGCGCGGCGGCGCCCAGCGGCCGATGGCTGATCGGCGCCATCATGGCCAGACCCAGCACGATCAGCGCCCCGCCGCCGACCGCCGCGCCGAGCACGGCCAGGGTCGCCCAGCCCACCTCGGGGGAGGGCGCCGGGAGCGCCCGGAGCGTGCGGCAGATCTGCCAGCCGGTCGGGGTCCCGGCGCTGCCGCCGACCACGGGTACGGACAACCAGGGGACCAGCAGCTGCCAGATGCCCAGCGCACCGGCGATCAGCAGCAGCACGGCCGCGATCGGGTCGGCCCGGACGGGGCGAGTGGCCGGTGGAGGTGCGGTCATCAGCCCGGGCGGCACGGCACGGCCCAGCTGTGACATGACCCGCACCTCCGATCCCGGGCCTGCATCATCGCGCATCACACCGCGCGGGCGGTACCGCCGGTTCGCGGACGATCGGACGGAACCGGGAAGTCGCTCAGGATTCGTCGCGGGAGCGGTGGATCACCGCGGCCAACTGCTCCAGCCGGGCGCCGTGCTCCTTGGCGTGGTGGTTGCAGAACAGCAGCTCACCGCCGGTGGACAGGACGGCCCGGACCCGTGCGGCGGCACCGCAGCGATCGCAGCGGTCGGCGGCGGTGAGCGCAGCTGGACTGGCAAGAGTGTCGGTCATTGTCGTCCTCTCTTCGGCTGCCACCGCGGTGGCAGCGTTGTCACCGTTCACGTCCGACTTCGCGTTCACGGGTTCTGGTGCGTGGCGCTGTCCTTCCCATCAAGACGAGACGTCGCTGTCTCCCACGTCTGGGACGTCAGAGGCGTTTCCCAGGTTGTTGGATACCCGCTCGGACAACCATTCGCACGGGTCACGACTCCGACGTCCTCATCGTGCCATCCCGACGGTCCCGCACGGTGGGAATTCGCCCGTGGCGTACAACACCGTTACCCGTACGGTCCTACGGTTTCGGGAACGGACTGCGACTGTCGGTGAGACGGTTCACACTGACGACGGGACCTTGGTCCTTGATCCACAGTGAGCCCACACAGCAGGCTTCTGACCGACGTACCGATCCGCCGCCGCAACGAATGAGCCATCTGGAGGTACCGCCCGTGGATCCCCTTGGAGTTGCCCGCTGGCAGTTCGGGATCACCACCGTGTACCACTTCCTGTTCGTCCCGATCACGATCGGGATGGCGTTCTTCATCGCGATCACCGAGACGGCCTGGGTGCGCACCCGCAAGCCGGTGTACCTGCGGGCCACGAAGTTCTGGGGCAAGGTCTTTCTGATCAACTTCGCGATCGGGGTGGTCACCGGCATCGTCCAGGAGTTCCAGTTCGGCATGAACTGGTCCAGTTACTCCCGGTTCGTCGGTGACGTGTTCGGGGCGCCGTTGGCCATGGAGGCGTTGCTGGCGTTCTTCCTGGAGTCCACGTTCCTGGGGCTGTGGATCTTCGGCTGGGACAAGCTGTCCCCGCGGCTGCACTGCGCGACGATCTGGCTGGTGTCGATCGGCACGATGCTCTCGGCGTTCTTCATCATGGCCGCCAACTCGTTCATGCAGCACCCGGTGGGCATCACCGTCAACCCCGACCGCAGCCGGGCCGAGATGAACGACGTCTGGGCGGTGCTGACCCAGCCGCTGAACATGTGGGCGTACTCGCACGTCATCGCCGGTGCGATCCTGTCCGGGGCGGCCATGTTCGCCGGCATCTCCTCGTACTTCCTGATGAAGAACCGGGACGTCGACGTGTTCCGGCCGGCCGTGCGGTTCGGCCTGGTCGGCATGCTGATCGGATCGCTGGCGGTGATCATCACCGGCGACCTGCTGGCCAAGGTGATGACCGACGTCCAGCCGATGAAGATGGCCTCGGCCGAGGCGCTGTGGAACACCACCGAGGGCGCCTCGTTCTCGCTGTTCACCATCGGCACCCTGGACGGCTCCAGCGAGGTGTTCTCCATCCGGGTGCCCGGCGTGCTGTCGTTCATGGCCACCGAGTCGTTCTCCGGCACCGTCGAGGGCATCAACGACGTGCAGGCCCAGTTCGAGCAGAAGTACGGCCCGGGCGACTACCGGCCGAACATCCCGGTCACGTACTGGATGTTCCGGCTGATGATGGGCGCCGGCTTCGTCATGCTGCTGGTCTCGATCGTCGGTCTGTGGCTGACCCGCAAGGGCCGACTACCCAAGTCCAAGGCGGTCTGGCGACTGGCGATGTTCGCCATCGCCGGCCCGGTGGTCGGTCACTCGGCCGGCTGGATCTTCACCGAGATGGGCCGCCAGCCGTGGACGGTCGTCGGGCTGTACAAGACCGAGGAGTCCGTGTCGCCGTCGGTCAGCGGCGGGTCGGTGCTCACGTCGCTGATCGTGTTCACCCTGCTGTACGGGATCCTGGCGGTCATCGAGATCGGCCTGGTGGTCAAGTACGTCAAGATCGGCGCGCCCAGCGAGCAGGAGGCGTTGGCGTCGATCCGCCGGGGCAAGCTCAAGCGCGGCGGATTCGGCGGACCCGACGATTCGGACGGTGGCGCCGGCGAGGAAGAGGAGAAGCCGCTCGCGTTCGCCTACTGACGCCCGCGACATCTCGTCACTCGATCATCTCGCCGTTAGGAGCGGTCGACCGTGTTCCTGAACAACCTGTGGTTCGTCCTCATCGCGATCCTGTGGATCGGCTACTTCGTCCTCGAGGGCTTCGACTTCGGCGTCGGCGCCCTGCTGCGGATCGTCGGCAAGGACGAGAAGGGCCGCCGGGTCCTGATCAACACGATCGGGCCGGTCTGGGACGCGAACGAGGTGTGGCTGCTGACCGCCGGTGGCGCGACGTTCGCCGCCTTCCCGGAGTGGTACGCGTCGATGTTCTCCGGCTTCTACCTGGCCCTGCTGCTGATCCTGGTGCTGTTGATCGTCCGCGGGGTGGCTTTCGAGTACCGCGGGAAGGGCCACAGCGACCAGTGGCGGGCCCGCTGGGATCTGTCCATCCTGGTCACCTCCTGGGGACTGGCCCTGCTGTGGGGCGTCGCCTTCGGCAACGTGGTCCGGGGCGTGGCGTTGGACGCCGACCATGAGTACGTTGGCACGTTCCTGGACCTGCTGAACCCGTTCGCCCTGCTCATGGGCGTCACCACGCTGCTGCTGTTCCTCACCCACGGCGCGGTGTACCTGGGCCTGAAGACCACCCAGGAGGTTCGCGAACGGGCACAGAAGCTGGCCCTGCGGCTGGGCCCGGTCGCCCTGGTGGTGATGGCCGCGGCGGTCGTCTGGCAGCAGATGCTGCGCGGCACCCCGGCGTCGATCGTCCTCGGCGCGGTGGCCGTGGTGGCGATGCTGGTGGCCGTGGTGATGACCCGGGCGAACCGGGACGGCTGGGCGTTCCTGGCCTCCGCGGTGTCCACCGCGACGCTGGTGACCGGCTGGTTCGCCTCGATCTACCCGAACGTGTTCCCGTCCACCATCGACCCGGCCTACTCGCTGACCATCGAGAACGCCGCGTCCACGCCGTACACGTTGACGCTGATGAGCTGGGTGGCCCTGCTGTTCGTCCCGCTGATCCTGGCCTACCAGGCGTGGAGCTACTGGATCTTCCGCAAGCGCATCTCGACCCGGCAGATCCCCGAGTCGCCGACCTCGGTGCCCAGCCATTGACGGGTCGGCTCCGGGTCGGGCTCCCCGATCA
>JBDHZW010000222.1:0-9032 GCA_039812105.1 Nakamurella sp. | reverse complement strand
ATCGGTCGCGCCAGCTGGTGACGGTGACGATCCCGGGCCACCCGGCCCGGGTCCGTGCCGGCCCCCTCCCGGGTCTGTGCCGGCACCCTCCCGGATGCCGGTGCCGGCCCCTCCCGGATGCTGGTGCCGTTCACCCTCCCGGATGCCGGTGCCGGTCACCCTCCCTGATGCCGGTGCTTGACACCCTCCCGAATAGGGAAGACTGTCCAGGACCGCGACGGCCGACCCGGCGCGGTCCTGGATCGATCGGGAGGTTCACCGGATATGTTCCGCCTCGTGCTGGGCATCGGCATTGGCTACGTCCTCGGCTCGCGCGCCGGACGGGAGCGATACGAGCAGATCAAGCGGTGGACGTCGAAGGTAGCCGACCATCCGGCGGTCCAGGGCGCGGCCGGTTTCGTCCAGGCCAAGGTGTCCGGCGTGTTCTCCGGTCGGGACACCACGTACTGATCAGCGGTCCAGCTCGCTCCGCTTGCGCTTGGCCCGCTTGACGTCGACCCCACCCATCAACGCCAACCCGTTGATCTTGACGACAGGCCCGCCGGGCGGGCCCTGGACGTGCGCGTTGTCCTCGAAGGCGCCCATGAAGCCGACGCCGTTGACGATGACGGTGATGTCCTCGGGCACCACGATGTCGACCCCGCCCATGAGCGCCAGCGCGGTGATGGTCACCTCTCGCTCGGCGAAACGCGCCTGGGTCAGGTCGATGTCGACGCCGCCCATCACTGCGACCGCGGAGAACTGGGTTGGCACCACCCAGTTGCCGGCGCGGGTGGCCCCGGACATCACCCCGATCGCCACCGTGGACGTCGGCGTCCCACCGACCCGGTCGGCCACCGCGCCCGGTTCCGCGGCCTTGGTCAGGTCGACCGGCGTGGCCGGCGCCGGCGCCGCGGACGAGCGGGGCACCAGTTCGCGGTGGCCGGGCAGGTCCCAGGTCAGCGGCTCCAGTTCGCGCAGCGTCTTTGACCTGTACAGGGTATCCAGCCGTTCCTGCAGCTCGACGGGGGTCAGCCGGCCCTCGTCCATCGCGGTCTGCAGCACCTGGGCGACGGCCGCGCGGTCGTCGTCGGAGGCGCGCAGCTTGCCCGGGTCGAACGGCTGGTCGGCGTCCTGAGTCATCGCGTCCGAGTCTAGCCAGCGGGCCGGTCAGGCCTCCGGCAGCGTCCGGCCCAGATCGTCGGCGACGGTGATCACCGCGTCGGCGAATCCGGGCACCGCCAGGTCGGCGCCGGGGTCGAGGCGGACCTGCCGGGTCAGCCCGTCGTGCCCGGGGACGCGGCGCAGCACCACCCACCCGCCGGCACCCGGAAAGGGCAGGTAGCGGCTGGCGGCCACCGACCGCCGCACCCGGTTGTGCACGACGTCGGTCAGCCCGCTGCGGTTGGCCAGCGCGAACTCCAGCTCGGGCTCGTCGACCAGCACGTCGAAGCCGTCCGCGAGCTGACCGGCGACCCGGGTCGGCAGCACCGACAGCACCCGCGCGGCCAGCCGGGCCCGGGCGATCAGCTCCCAGCCGACCCGGTTGGCCCGGGCGGCCGGGCCGTCCGGATCCGACACCACCCAGAGGCCGAACCGGCTGGCGGCCAGCACCACCCCGCCCTCGCAGGGGGCGGCGACGGCGACCCGCTCGTCGGCCGCCAGCGCCGACCGCAGCACCTCCGGCAACGGCCGGCGGCGCCACCTCACGAATCCCCCCAGGCCCGCTTGGTCAGCGCCAACCGGTACTTGGTGAACTCGAACAGGTCGGCGTTGAGTTCGCGGGCCAACGCGCTGTCGCCGGTGGCCTCGGCCCGCTGCAGCGCCGACTTGAGCTGCAGTTCCTGCCGGAGCGCCTGCCGCTCGGCCAATCTCGCGATGATCGACCCGGCGTACCGGGCGTCGACCTGGTCGGTCGGCCACTCGGGACGCTCCACCGCCAGCTCGGTGACCAGCGACCGCAGCCGGCCCTCCGGCAGTTCGCCGCGCACCTCGTCCACCCAGGTGGGTCCGTGTCGGTCGCCGTCCGGACCGCCCGCCGCCCCGATCGCCCGGTGCACCGCCGCGTAGGCCGGCGCCTTGAACACCTCGGGCGCGACCATGCCGTAGGCCGCGGCCACCAGCGCCGGCTGCTGCAGTGCCAGCTTGAGCGCCTCCCGCTCGGCCTTCAGCTCACGGTCCCGCGGATCCGGCCAGCCGCCCTCGGGCGGCGCGTCCTCCGGCGGCGGCTCCGGGCCGGGGTCCCGGTCGGCGGTCCGCGGTTCCGGCCGGCGGCGGTCGGCCCCGCTGGCACCTCCGGCAGCGTCGGCTCGGTTGGCGCCGCTGGCTCCGTTCGAGGCCGTCCGGGCGGCGGCCCGAGCAGCGGCCTGGGCGGCCCGGCGGACCCGGTCCCGGGTCTCGGCGATGTCGGTGCCGGCGTGCATGGCCAGGGTCTTGGCGAACTGGTCGCGCAGCAGGTCGTCCTTGATCCGGGCGACCAGCGGGATCCCGGCGTTCAGTGCCGCGTACTCCCCCTCCGCGGTCTCCAGGTTGAACTGACCCACCGCCGAGGCGATGGCGAACTCGAACAGGTTCCGGGCCGACCCGACCAGCTCCCGCAGCGCCTCGTCGCCCTTGGCCTGCCGCAGCTCGCACGGGTCCATCCCGTTGGCCTCGATCGCCACGTAGGTGTTGGCGGCGAACCGCTGATCGGACTCGAACGCCTTCAGCGCGGCCTGCCGGCCGGCGGCGTCGCCGTCGAAGGTGTAGACGACGGTGCCGTCCTTGGCCCGGATGCCGCCGGGCCCGGCCTGGCTGTCCAGCAGGTAGCGGCGCAGCACCGTGATGTGCTCGTCGCCGAACGCGGTGCCGCAGGACGCCACCGCGGTGGTCTCCCCGGCCAGGTGCATGGCCATGACGTCGGTGTAGCCCTCGACGACGACGACCTTGCGCTGCTTGATGATCTCCCGCTTGGCCAGGTCCAGCCCGAACAGCACCTGAGACTTCTTGTACAGCGGGGTTTCCGAGGTGTTCAGGTACTTGGCCTGGATCCGGTCGTCGTCGAACAGTCGGCGCGCGCCGAACCCGACGACGTCGCCGGCGGCGTCCCGGATCGACCACAGCAGCCGCCGGTGGAACTGGTCGATCGGCCCCCGTTGACCCTGCCGGGCCAGGCCGGCCCGGTACAGCTCCTCCACCGAGAACCCTTGGCCGGTCAGCGCTTTGACCAGCGCATCCCAGCCGTCGGGGGCGTACCCGCAGCCGAAGTGGGCGGCCGCGGCCAGGTCGAAGCCGCGCTCGGCCAGGAAGTCCCGGGCGGTCTGCGCGTCCGGGGTGGACAGCTGCTCGGCGTAGTAGGCGGCGGCGGCCTTGTTGGCGGCCAGCAACCGGGACCGGGTGCCCCGCTCGGCCCGGGTGGAGGTGCCGCCCTCGACCATGGTCAGCGCGATCCCGGCCCGCTCGGCCAGCCGTTGCACGGACTCGACGAACGTCAGGTGGTCGATCTCCTGCAGGAACGAGAAGACGTCGCCACCCTTGCCGCAGCCGAAGCAGTGGTAGTAGCCCCGGGACGGGCTGACCTGGAAGGACGGGGTCTTCTCGTCGTGGAACGGGCACAAACCCTTGAGGTTGCCGCCACCGGCGTTGCGCAGCGCGACGTACTCCCCGACCACCTGCTCGATCCGGCTGGCGTCGCGGACCCGCTCCCGATCCGCATCCGATATCCGCCCGACCACACGGCTGAGTGTAGGTCCGTCCGGAGCACCGCTCGGACCTGTCCACAACGGGCAGGTCAGCCGGTCAGCCGCTGGTGCCGGGCCACCGCCTGGGCGTCGGTGAGCAGGCTGACCTGGTCGAGCACGATCCGCAGCCGGGCCGCGTCGCCGCTCGCCCGGTCGAACTCGCCGGCGAACAGCGGGTCGAGCGCGCCGGACCCCCGGTCGGCGGTGGCCAGCACCAGTTCGGTGAGCAGCTCCTGCTGCCGGTGCTGGATCCGGATCCGTTCCGGGTCGGCCATCACGTACCGGCCGGCCACCGCCTTGAGCAGCGCCACCTCGGCCCGCAGCAGCCGCGGCACCCGCAGGTCGGCCCGGTAACGCAGCAGCGCCTGCGTCCCCGCGACCGACCGGGTCGCGGCGATCGCGCCGGTGCAGAAGCGGCCGGTGAGTTCGCTGCTCATCGACTTCACCGCGGCGTCGGCGACCGGTCCGGGCGGGTGGCCGATGCCGGCCGTCACCGCCGGCAGCGCCAGCAGGTCGTCCAGCACGACGCGCAGGTCGGCCGCCGACTCGGTGGTGTACGGGCCGGCCGCCGCGCAGACCGCGTCCCGTTCCGCCGGGTCGGCCAGCCGGGTCAGATCGATCCGGCCCGACGCCACGCCGTCCTCGACGTCGTGCACCGAGTAGGCGACGTCGTCGGCCCAGTCCATCACCTGGGCCTCCAGGCAGCGGCGGGTGCCGGTACCGGGCGTGCGCACCCAGTCGAACACCGTCAGCTCGTCGGCGTAGACCCCGAACTTGCCGCCGCCGGGCGGTCGCGGCCAGGGGTACTTGATCACCGCGTCCAGCGCGGCCCGGGTCAGGTTCAGGCCGCCCGGCCGCCCGTCGGCGGTGACGATCTTGGGTTCCAGCCGGGCCAGCAGCCGCAGGTTCTGCGCGTTCGCCTCGAACCCGCCGGCCGCCGCCCCCACCCGGTCCAGGGCCGCCTCGCCGTTGTGCCCGAACGGTGGGTGCCCGATGTCGTGGGCCAGCCCGGCCAGGTCGACCAGGTCGGGATCGCAGCCCAGCTGGGCGCCGATCTCCCGGGCGATCTGCGCGACCTCCAGCGAGTGGGTGAGCCGGGTCCGCGGCACGCCCTCCTCGTCCGGGGCGACCACCTGGGTCTTGCCGGCCAGCCGGCGGAACGACGTGCAGTGCAGCACCCGGGCCCGGTCGCGGGCGAACGGGCTGCGACCACCGGCGCCGGCGGCGCCGGGCAGGGCGGCGGTCTTGGCCGGCTCGGCGATCAGCCGGGCCAGGTCCGCCGCCTCGTACCGGGAACCGGTCGGGACGCCCATCAGAACACCGGGGCGCTGATCGTCGTCGACCCGCCGACGAGCCGGTAGAACAGGACGCCGAGCGTCTCCCGCAGCCGGTACTCCGTGCGCACGTCGGCGCGGACCGCCGGGCCCTGGTCGACCGGGGACGTCTGCACCGTCCACCCGAGGTCGCGGGCCATCAGCGCGGACCGGGCGCTGTGCGCCGGATCGGTGACGATCACCACCGACGACCAGCCGTGGCCGGCCAGCACCGGGTCGGCGGCCCGCAGGCTGGCCAGCGTGTCGCCACCCTCACCCACGGCGACCAGGGCGGCCGGGTCGATGCCGGTGCCGGCCAGGTAGTCGGCGCCGGCCTGCCCCTCGGTGGTCGCGTCGGCCGGCTGACCGCCGCCGATCGTCACGATCCGCGGCGCCACCCCGTCCCGGTACAGCTGCGCCGCGTGGTCGAGCCGGGCCCGGAACACCGGGGACGGGTCGCCGTCGTACTGGGCGGCACCGGGCACGACGATCGCGTCGGCCGCCGCTCGCTCGTCCCGATCGCCGATCTGCACCACCCGCACCCAGGTCCCGGCGGCGATCAGCAGGCCGACCAGCGCCGCCCCGGCCAGATAGCGCAGCACCGTCCGCACCCGGCGATCATGCCAGGCACGGACCCGCTCACCCCGACCAGACGGGCCCGGCCGGTACCGTGCGGGCATGCCGACGTCGCGCCGCGGTCCCATCGCGGCCCTCGCCCTGATTCTGGTGTCCGCTCTGTCGGTGTCGGCCTGTTCGCACGTCGGGGGCACCGCCACCACGGCGGTCGTCGCGCCGGCCCGCGTCACCCCGACGCCGAGCTCGGCCGGGTCGTCGTCGACGCCGCCGGGGATCACGGTGCCGTCGACGACCCCCTCGGCCGGCCCGTCCGGCCGGGCCTCGGATGCGGACACCGCCGACGGCACCGTGGGATCGGACGGCATCGGCGACCCCTACTACCCGCAGGCCGGCAACGGCGGCTACCAGATCGACGGCTACGACCTGGACCTGACCTATCTGCCGGAGACGAACGACCTGCGCTCGACCGCGACGCTGACCGGATCGGTCACCTCGGACCAGGGGCTCACCCGGTTCAACCTGGACCTGCAGCCCAATCTGAAGGTCAGTCAGGTGACCGTCGACGACGCTCCGGCGACCTTCGAACAGGACGACGCCGAGCTGGTGATCACCCCGGCCGCCGCGCTGACCGCGCAGTCGCCGCTGACCGTGGTGGTGACGTACTCCGGGTCACCGGGGACGGTCAGCGGCGGCACCGCGGACCTCGGGGACGGCGGCTGGTACCGCACCGACTCGGGCGGCGCGTTCGTGGCCGGCGAGCCGACCGGCGCGTCCGCCTGGTTCCCGGCCAACGAGCACCCGGCCGACACCGCGACCTTCGCGGTGACCGCGACGGTCCCGCAGGGCTGGAACGTGATCTCCAACGGCGTGCAGCAGACGGACGGGGTGCCGGCCGCCCCGGCCGGCATGACCACCAGCCGGTGGACTCTGGACGTGCCGGTCGCGACCTACCTGGACACCATCTACGTCGACAAGTTCACGACGGTGACCGGGACCCTGTCCGACGGCCGCCCGGTGGTGTCCGCGATCGCCCCGGACGCCCCGGCCAACGCGGCGGACCTGGCCCGGCAGACCGATCAGGTGGTCGACGTGCTCTCCGGGTTCTTCGGCCCCTACCCGCTCCCCGCGTCCGGCGGCATCTTCCTCGGCTCGGCCACCGGATACGCCCTGGAGACCGCCACCCGGCCCGTCTACACCAACGGCGTGGACGACTTGGACACCGTCGTGCACGAACTGGCCCACCAGTGGTACGGCGACGACGTGACGATCGAGCGCTGGTCGGACATCTGCCTGAACGAGTGCTTCGCCTCGTACGCCACCTGGCTCTATCACGAGAAGGTCGACGGGACGAACCTGGACGACTCCTGGAAGCGAGCCGTCCGCAACCGCCTCACGAACACCGCGTTCTGGGCGTCGCCGCTGGTCGACATGGGGGCAGGCAAGGAGTTCACCCGGGTCTACGACAAGGGGCCGGTCGCGCTGCACGCGCTGCGCGCCGAGATCGGCGACGACGCGTTCTTCACGATCCTCAAGCAGTGGCCGGCCACCTACGGCGGCAAGAACGCCTCGTTCGACGACTTCGAGGCGTTCGTCAACCAGCAGACCGGCAAGGACTACACCGCGTTCATGGACGCCTGGTTCCGCGGCACGAAGATCCCCGATCCGCAGTACCTGTATCCGGGCGACCTGGGCCGCTGAGCCCTCGGTCAGAACGGCTTGACCCCCGACCGGGACAGGGTGAAGCCGTGGCCCTCCGGGTTGGTGCAGGTGACACCGCTCTGCTCGACGTCGCAGCCGATGTCGCCCAGTTCGACCGTCGTCCCGTACGGCGTCGGCGCCGGCCAGGTGATGCCGTCGAAGAACCCGCCCCGGCACGACGACTCACGGAAGCCGCCGGTGGCGTCCAGTTCGATCAGCGGCCCGCGCGCACCGGGGCATCGTTCGTCGCCCAGATCGAAGTCGAATTCCTTGAGCGTGCAGGCGAATTGCCCGTCCCGGACCGCGCACATGAGGTTCTGCGACGGCGTGATCAGCAGGTCGGTCGCGGCCGACGGAAGGTTCGTCGTCGCCGGGACGGAATCCGCCGACGTCGTGGGGACGGTCGTCAGCACGCCGGCGGCGCCTTCGTAGACGTTGAAGCGCCGGCCGTTCAGATCGCACGACCCCACCGCGTTGGTGCGCGGGCGGGTCGGATCCCAATGAACGCCGGTGCAGTACCAGCCGTCGCCGAAGTCGACCACGAACATCGTGCCGCCACGCTCCCCGGGCCACTGCTCGTTACGACGCCATTGGTCGATCATCTCCGGACAGCTGAACGAGGGATCGAGCGGTTCGATCCAGCCGGGCGTGGTGTCCGGCCAGGTCAGGTCGAGCGTGCAGACGTCCCCGGCCGCTGGGGGAACACTGGACACGGTGGCGGGAGCAGTCGCCGACGCAGCGCTGCCGAGAGTCCGGTCGTTCCCCGTGGCGACGTCCACCACCACCAGGTCGGATGCCGGCCGCCCGGCCACCACGACGATCGCCGTACCCGGGTCATACCCTTCCCACCGGGCTCCTTGCGGCACCGCGGTCGTCAGGTCGACGGCGGGCGGCGCGGTCAACGGGTTCCCGCAGGCACACCGCACGACGGGGATGCCGGTCGGATCCACCAGCACCGCGGTTCCCGCCTGCAGCACCGACACCGACGGAGTCGCCACCCCACCGGCGAATCCGTGGTTGGTGACCAGGGTGTCGTGCAGCAGCACCACCGGCGTCAGGGTGTTCAGGTAGGCCGCGATCCCGGCCGTCTCGATGCCCAGCGCACCGGCCCAGGCCGCCGCCTTGTCCGGGTGGGCGGCCAGGAAGTCGGCGATCGCCGCCGGGTCGCACGCCGACAGGCTGCCCGAACCCCCGTACAGCTGCTGGTTGTCGACCGCCCCGCCGGCGTAGAGCCGGTCGGCGGTGCCGGACACCACTCGCAGGCCGCTGTCCGGGGCGACCGAGGCGGTGACCGCCGCGGCCGGGCCACCCGCCGGGGGCAGCACGACGGGTACCGGCCGGCCGGCCGGGATCGGCACGAACGGGTCGGTGCCCGGATCCGAGGCGGCGGACAGGACGACGGTCGCCGGAGCGGCTTCGGCCCGGCTCCGGCGCACCCAGACCACACCACCGACCGCTCCCGCGACCAACACCAGCACGGCGCCCACCAGCAGCCAACGACGGGTGCGGACAGTCACCGGCAAATCGTCCATCCGAGAGAATTCACACGCAAGCCCCACCGCCCGATCACCGTGCGCTTGGCGACGACCGGTGCGGCCGCGGGTCGCCGACCTTCCGCGCGGCCGACCCGACCGCGGAGCTCAGCAGCCGCCGAGCCGCGCCCCCAGGTACCCCTGAACCTGGTCCAGCGCCACCCGGTCCTGGGTCATCGAGTCCCGGTCCCGGATGGTCACCGCCTGGTCGGTGG
>JBDHZW010000221.1:0-9050 GCA_039812105.1 Nakamurella sp. | reverse complement strand
TCGGCCCGCTGCTGGTCGGCGCCGGTGCCGCAGGCCCGGAGCCGCTCCAGCCCGGCCTGCACGAAGTCCAGGTCGCCGTTGGCCCGCAGGGCGTGCAGCACGTGCTGCACCAGCGCGTCGATCATCGCCCACGCCGGCACCAGCTCCCGGGAGCGCTGGTCCAGCAGATCGCCGCCCAGCCCGAACCGGGCCGCCCGCCAGGCCGCCCCGCGCAGCACCTCGATCCGGATCGGATCCACCGGCTGGCCGTTCCGCCACTCCGCAGCGGCCGTGTCGACCAGCGCCCGGGCCAGGGCGGCGATCAATACCGAGTCCCGGACGTCGGTGCACACGTCGGGCACCCGGATCTCCAGGGTGGGGTACGAGGCCGACAGCCGGGCGTCGAAGTAGATCATCCCGTCGTCCATGGCCGCGCCGGTAGCCATCAGGTCGTCGATCGCCCGGTGGTAGCCCCGGACGCTGCCGAACGTCTCGGTCGGGCCGGCGGTGGGCCACTGGCCCCAGGCGATCGTCCGGTAGCTGGCATAGCCGGTGTCCTGGCCCTGCCAGAACGGCGAGTTGGTCGACAGCGCGACGAGCAGCGGCAACCAGCCGCGGATCCGGTCGAGGACGGCCACCCCTTCCTCCGCCGACTCGATGGCGACGTGAATGTGCTGGCCGCAGGTCAGCTGCTGGGCGGCGATGATGCCGAACATCTCGGCCATCCGCAGGTACCGCTCGTTCTGCGTCTGGGTGGGGTGGACGGCGAACGGGTTGGTGGCGATCGCGACGACGTGTACGCCGGTGCTACCGGCCGCCGAGGCCACCGTCCGCCGCACCGACAGCAGCTCGTCCTGCAGCGCCGCGACGTCGGTGGTCGGGGTGGAGCCGATCTCCGTCTGCTCCATCTTGAACTCGCGTTCGACCAGGTGGTCCGCCCCGTCGCCGAGCCACTGCACGGCCGCCTCGTGCACGGTGTCGCCGGCCGACGCCGGCGTGCCGTGCACCGGATCGACCAGCATCAGTTCTTCTTCCACCCCGACCGTGCGCGTCACCGATCAAGTGTCTCCCACCACCCCGCCGCGTTCGTTGCCGGAGGGTTTCGGGTACACCTGGAGGCTGACGGAAACGATGCGCACGCATGGGGGAATGGCAATGGCCGGGATCAGCACCGACGGCACCAACAAGGGCGGGTCGTTCGAACGGGACAGTCGGTACATCACGACACGGATCACCCGGGACGGGCGGGACGGCTTCGCGGTCGAGGACGGCCGGTACCGCCTCGTCGTCGCCCGCGCATGCCCGTGGGCGACCCGGGCCACCATCGTCCGGCGGCTGCTGGGCCTGGAGAGCGCGATCTCGTTGGGCGTGTGCGGGCCGACCCACGACGAACGCAGCTGGACCTTCGACCTCGACCCGGGCGGTGTCGATCCCGTGCTGGGCATCGAGCGGTTGCAACAGGCCTACTTCGCCCGTGACCCCGACTACCCGCGCGGCATCACGGTCCCGGCCATCGTCGACGTCGCGACGGGCGCCGTCGTCACCAACGACTTCCCGCAGATGACCCTGGACTTCAGCACCCAATGGACCGAATACCACCGGCCGGGCGCACCCGATCTCTATCCGGAGGCGCTGCGGGCGGAGATCGACGAGGTCAACCAGCGGGTCTACCGGGAGGTCAACAACGGCGTCTACCGGTGCGGCTTCGCCGGATCCCAGGCGGCCTACGACGACGCGTTCACCCGGCTGTTCACCGCACTGGATTGGCTGGCCGACCGGCTCGCGGGACAGCGATACCTGGTCGGCGACACCATCACCGAGGCGGACGTCCGCCTGTTCACCACGCTGGCCCGGTTCGATGCCGTCTATCACGGTCACTTCAAGTGCAACCTGCGCAAGCTCACCGAGATGCCGGTGCTCTGGGCCTACGCGCGAGATCTGTTCCAGACGCCGGGATTCGGCGACACCACCGACTTCGTGCAGATCAAGCAGCACTACTACCAGGTGCACACCGGCCTCAACCCGAGCCGGATCGTCCCGGACGGGCCCGATCTGACCGGCTGGTTCGCCCCGCACGACCGGGAGGCGTTGGGCGGGCGGCCGTTCGGCGACGGCACACCCCCCGCCTCACCCCCACGGGATGAGATGCGCACGGCGTCCTGGCGGATGGCCGAGCACGAACCCGTCGCCCGGTGATCTGACGAACGGGGTCAGCGCATCTCCGGCGGCTGCGCGGTCGACTCCAGGACCGACAGCCACAGGTCGCCGTCCGGGGCGACCTCGTTGCGATGCGACACCACGGTGTCGATGGGCACGTGCACGAACCGGTTGTGCCGGCGACCCACCACCATGTCCGTCCGGCCGGCCATCCCGGCGTGCGCGGCCGCCTGGGCCAGCCGCACGCAGTACACGGAGTCAAACGCCTTGGCCGGCACCGACCGGATCGAGTAGCTGGGCTTGAGGTATTTCAGCGTCAGCTCCCGCCCGAGCGAGCGGTAGTGCCCGACGATGGCCGCCTCCAGGAACCGTCCGATCTCACCGAGCCGGCGATTGCCCGAGGCGTCCGTGCCGGAGGCGGCGATCAGGTCCTGCCCGGCCCCCTCGGCGACCACCACGACGGCGCTGCCGCGCTCGGCGACCCGCCGCTGGAGCGCGGCCAGGAACCCGGACTCCCCGTCCAGCGCGAACGGCACCTCGGGGATCAGCACGAAGTCGGCGTGGTGGTTGGCCAGGGCGGCGTAGCAGGCGATGAACCCGGCGTGCCGGCCCATCAGCTGGACCAGGCCGACCCCATTGACCGCCGACTGGGCCTCGACCTGGGCCGCGGCGATCGACTGCGCGGCCACCGTGAACGCCGTCTGGAAGCCGAAACTCTGTCCGATGAAGGGGATGTCGTTGTCGATGGTCTTCGGGATGCCGATCACCGAGAGGGCCAGACCGCGACCCCGGGCGACCGCGGCGATCGCGCTCGCCCCGCGCATGGACCCGTCACCGCCGATGACGAACAGGATGTCGACGCCCAACTCGACCAGCCGGTCGACCATCGCATCGGGATCCTGCCCGCCCCGCGACGTGCCCAGGATGGTGCCGCCCTGCATGTTGATCGTGGCGACCCGGTCCGCGGTCAGCGCGATCGGCTCGTACCCGTTGGCCGCGATCAGCCCGGCGTAGCCGTTGCGGAAACCGATCACGTCGCGCACCCCGTAGTGAGTGTTCAGCTCCATGACCAGCCCGCGGATCACATCGTTCAACCCGGGGCACAGTCCACCGCAGGTGACGATCCCGACCGTGGTGGCGCCCGGCGGGAAGAAAAGCCGGCGGCGGGGGCCGCCCGGTTCCAGGGTGGGCAGCTCGGCGATCGGCACCCCGTGGGATTCCACCAGCCGGACCGTGTCGTCGAACAGCACCCGGTCGTTCTCGTCGACGTAGTGGTCGTTGGTGCGGCGGGTGGCGACGTACTTGGCCAGAGGCGACTCGTGGCGGCACTCCCCCAGCTGCCGCACCTGCAGGTCCGCGAGCGTCACCATGCGGTCGATGCTGCACCGGCGCTGTGACCGGGATGTGTCGCCGGCGCAAACACCGCGGCGCGCCGACCCCCCCTCACTCGAAGTTGATCATGCAGGACACGCCCTTATCCTTCGCGGATAAGGGCGTGTCCTGCATGATCAACTTCGGTTTGGGGCGCCGCACCGAGCCGTTACTCGGACAGCTGGGTCAGCACCCGCACCAGGCTCGGCCGCGACGGCACCGACGAGAACCCGAACCCGACGGGCGGCTCGACCGGGCCCAGTTCCCCCAGGTCGGCGCCCTCGAAGCGAACGTCGGCCGACGTGACGCGCTGCATGTCCTGGGCGCAGTACCACTCCCGCCGGCCGCTGGCCGTCCGGCCGCGGGTCCGCACCCCGGGCACCGCCGCGCGGGCGACCGGACCGATCGCGGTCGTCCACCAGCGGGACCGGGCGAACGTGCGCGGCGTGGCCAGCAGCAGCAGGCCCAGCGCCGACCGGCCGGCGACGGTGAACGTCATCGCCAGGTCGTCGGTGCCGATCATCCAGGTCCGCCCGTCCCGCATCCGCAGCACCGGCTCCACCCGCACCTCGTCGAACCGGTACTCGGCGACCAGGAAGTCGGCGAACTCGTCGGTCGGCGCCACCAGGATCCGCCGGCCGTCCGGCCGTTCGATCATCACGTCGGTGACCGGGCCGAACGGCGACCGCGGCCACATGCCGACCACGATCCGGGTGCCGGATGCGGTCCCCAACCCGGCGATCGCGCCGTCGAACCTCAGCATGCCTCCACGGTAGGCGAGCCCGGGCGCGCGACCGGTCGAGCCGGCGCGCTCAGCCGCCGGCCGGCGAGGCGACGTGCGCGACGATGTGCCGCACCGGGATCGACGGGTAGGCCTTCCGGGCCCGGTCCACCACGTCCTGCCGCAGCCAGGCCGAGTGCACCTCGGGATGGGTGGCGATGACGATCCGGTCCGGGTCGAACTCGGCCACCGCGTTGCTCAGCGCGATCATCGGCCGGTGGTCGCCCAGCTCGCCGCGGGCGTGCAGCCCGTGCTCGCCGAGGGTGGCCAGGGTGCCGTCGAGCCGCGCCTGGGCCGCCTTCACGGTCTCCTCCCAGACCCACACGGCGCCGGTGTGTTCGGCCTGACCGGTGTCCACCGGGTTGGCCGGCACGCAGACGAAGTACTCGGCGCGCCCCTCCGCGTCGATGGACTTCAGTTCGTCGAGCAACTCGGTCGCGCCGACCGTCTCGTTGGCCAGCACCAGCACCCGGGTGCCGCCCGGTGCCGACGCCTCCTCGACCTCCGCGTCGACGGAGCCGCCGCGCCACTTGGTGACGAAGTACAGCACCAGCACCACGGCCCAGGCGAGCAGGCTGAGCACCAGCTGCGACCGGGTGTCCTCGCTGAACCACATCAGCACCAGCACCGCCAGCATCGCGGCGATGGTCAGCACGGTCAGCACCGGGTAGAGCCACATCTTCACCTGCAGCCGGTCGGCCGGCGTGCGGCGGCGCAGGATCAGCTGGGAGATCGCGATCAGCAGGTAGACGAACAGGATGATCGCGCCGGAGGAGTTCAGCAGGAACAGGAACACCGTGTCCGGGGCGATGGCCGCGGCGATGACGCAGAGGAACCCGACCACGGTGGAGAACAGGATCGCCCACATCGGCACCCCGCGGCGGTTGACCGTGATCAGCGCGACCGGCGCCTCCCGCCGCGCGGCCAGCACGAACAGCATCCGGGAGGCCGTGTACAGCCCGGAGTTCAGGCAGGACAGCACCGCCGTCAGCACGACCGCGTTCATCAGGTGGTCGACGAACGGCAGGCCCATCACCTTGAACGCGCTGACGTAGGGCGACTCGCCCAGTTCGGTGGAATTCCACGGCAGGATCACCGCCAGCAGGAACACCGAGCCGACGAAGAAGATCGAGATCCGGGCGATCACCGAGTTGGTGGCCCGGGCGATGGCCTTGGCCGGATCCTTCGACTCGGCCGCGGCGATGGTGGCGATCTCCGCGCCGACCATCGAGAAGATCACCACCACGATCCCGGAGAACACCGCGCCGACCCCGTTCGGGAAGAACCCGCCGTGCGCGTACAGGTTGGAGAAGTCCAGGCTCTTGTTCGGCCAGATCCCCAGCACGTACAGCGACCCGAGCACGATGAACACGATGATCGCGGCGACCTTGATGCCGGCGAACCAGAACTCGAACTCGCCGAACGAGCGCACCGAGAACAGGTTGGTCGCCGTCATCAGCACCATCAGCAGCAGCGACATCAACCACAGCGGGGCGTCGATCCAGTACTGCAGGATCTTGGCTCCGGCGACCGCCTCGAAGCCGACGACGATGACCCAGAAGTACCAGTACAGCCAGCCGACCGAGAAGCCGGCCCAGCCGCCCAGCGCGCGGCGCGAGTAGTCGGCGAACGACCCGGTGGAAGGGTTGGCCACCGCCATCTCGCCGAGCATCCGCATCACCATGACGATCAGCACGCCGCACAGCGCGTAGGACAGGAAGGCGGCCGGGCCGGCGTCGTTGATGACGGCGCCGGAGCCGACGAACAGCCCGGCGCCGATCACCCCGCCCATCGCGATCATGGTCAGGTGCCGTTGACTCAGACCCTTGTGCAGTTCGGTGGATTCGGCCATCGCGCGCCTCACATTCGGTGACCTCGGGTCACCCCGGGGTAGTCGGGCTCGCTCACAATGCACTCCCCACATGACGGCCGCAATACGAACACCCGACGGCTCGGGTCACGGTTTCGTCACCGATGAATCCCGTTCGGACGTCTGGTCTGCACTGCCGACACCGGTGCGCACACCGATGACCCCTGGAGGTGGCGGGCGTGGGCGGCATGGTCGACGATGACGACGAGATCGCCCTGCCGCGCCATCCCGGGCCCGGCTTCCGCCGGTGCACCGTTCGCCTCGAACCGGGCGAGTGCCGTCCGTACCTGGCCGACGCGTGGCGGGACTGCCTGGTCGTCGTCGAGTCCGGTGAGGTCGACCTGGAGACCACGAGCGGCCTGCGGCACACCTGCCGCGGCGGCGACGTCCTGTGGTTGGCCGGCCTGCCGATCCGGCGGCTGGTCAACCGCGGCCGGGCGCCCGTCCTCATCACCACGGTCCGCCGCCGCTGACCGCGCCCCGAGCCGGGCTGGCACGATGGGACGCCGGGAGGCCTCCATGACCAGCAGCCTGACCAAGGGCGGCAACGTTGCGTGGCCGCACGACCGAGCGACGGTCGACGTCGGCGGCCTGCCGACCGACGCCAGCGTCCTGGCGTTCCTGGTCGGCGAGGACGGCCGGGTCCGCGGCGACGACGACTTCGTCTTCTTCAACAACCCGACCGGGCCCGGCGTCGGCATCGCCGGGCACCACGTCGATCTCGACCTGGGGTCCGTCCCGGCCGCGGTCGACAAGGTGGTCATCGCGGCGGTGCAGGACGACGCCGACCCGGCGCCGCTGTCCACCCGGCCCCTGTCGGTGACCGTCGGTGACGTCGAGGTGCCGGTCACCGGCCTGACCTCGGAACGGGCCGTCGTGCTGGTCGAGCTGTACCGGCGGGCCGGGCAGTGGAAGCTGCGGAACGTCTCGGCCGGCTGGACCGAGGGCTTCGCCGCCCTGGTCCGGGCGCACGGCGTCCAGGTCGACGACGAGGGCACCGAACCCGCCGCCGACCTCGCACCGGAACCGGACCTCCCGGCCACTCCGATCAACCTGCGCAAGCCCGGCATCGACGCGGTCGACCTGGGCACCCGCACCGGCACGATCAACCTGCGCAAGGGCGAGCAGGTCACCATCCGCAAGACGCCGCGGATCGTCGCCACCTGCACGTGGCCCCGGGCCACCGACTACGACATCTTCGCCCTGGTCCGGTACCGGGACGGGCGCACCGAAACCGTCTCCACCTTCGGCACGGCGGAACGCAAGGACGACTTCCGGCCGGCCACCGCCGACGGCGCGGTCCGGCACGGCGGGGACATCGGGCGGGCCGAGGCCGCGCCCACCCAGCGCAAGGGCTGGCGCCGCAAACCGGTACCCGCCGCCGAGCCCGGCCTGGGCCGGGAGAGCATCGAGATCACCCTGAACCCGCAGATCGCCGCGGTGGTGCCGGTCGTGTACTCGGCCCAGTCCAACGGCGATGGATCGTTCCGCCGGTACCAGGTGTCCATGGCCATCGACAACGGGTCGACCGAGGCCGGTGGCGGCGACACCGTGACCATCGACGCCGCCGGCGCCTCCGACAACGACGCGGTCTTCTCCTGCGTGCCCGGCATCATCATCAACGACCAGGACGGGGTACGGATCCAGTTCCTGGAGCTGTACTCGGCGCCGGAAAGCGAGAACCGGCCGGTCGTCGGCGACGATCTGATCGTGACGATGGACGCCGGCCCGACGAACGCCTACAAATAGATCCTCCGCCCGAAGCGCAGCGCGCCCACAGCCGACGCCTGCACACTGGACCGGTGACGCATCAACCTTCCGCCCGGCCCCGGCGAGCCGCACGCCGGCTGGTCTGGCCCGCCGTGGCGCTGGCCGCCATCAGCATGTCCGCGCTGACCCGCACCCTGGGCCGGGCCGCCCGAGGCCTGCCGACGGCGATCGGCGCCGGACCGGACGAGATCCGGACCGTGGCCACCGGCTCCAGCCGATTCGACGGCCGGTCGTTCAGCAACCCCGAACCCTCGCACGTGCTGTCGCTGCGGGACGGGCTGCGGCTGATTCCGGCGATGGCCCGACGCGGCGGCAACGGTCGGCCCCCGATGACGATCCCGCTGGTGACCGCGCCCCCGGCCGCCGTCGCCGGCGATCTCGCGGTCACCTGGCTCGGGCACGCGACCACCCTGGTCGAGATCGACGGGCGGTTCGTGCTGACCGACCCGGTGTGGTCGCGGCGGGTGTCTCCCTCGACCACCGTCGGGCCGGCCCGGCTGCACCCGATGCCGATCGGCATCGGCCAACTCCCGACGCTGACCGCGGTCGTCATCTCCCACGACCACTACGACCACCTCGACCTGACCACCGTCCGGCAGCTGGTGGCCACCCAGCCGGCACCGTTCCTGGTGCCGGTCGGGGTGGGGGCGCACCTGCGCCGGTGGGGTGTCCCGGAGGATCGGATCGTCGAACTCGACTGGCACGACCACGTCACCGTCGACGGCATCGAGATCGTCTGCACGCCGGGCCGGCACTTCTCCGGGCGGGGTCTGCGGCGCAACACCACGCTCTGGAGTTCCTGGGCCCTGATCGGCCCCGGGCACCGCGTCTACTTCGGCGGCGACACCGGCTACACCACCGCGTTCACCGAGATCGGCGACCGGTGGGGGCCGTTCGACGTGACCATCCTGCCCATCGGCGCCTACGGCGATCAGTGGCCGGACATCCACCTGAACCCCGAGGAGGCGGTCGCCGCTCACCGCGACCTGGGCGGCGGCTTGATGATCCCGATCCACTGGGCCACCTTCGACCTCGCCCTGCATCCCTGGGCCGAACCCGTGCGGCGCCTGCGGGCGGCCGGCTCGGGGTTACGGATCGTCATTCCTCGACCCGGCGAACGGG
>JBDHZW010000220.1:0-9081 GCA_039812105.1 Nakamurella sp. | reverse complement strand
CCTGCCCAACAAGCACCACTTCGTCCTCGACCTGTCCCCCTACGGACTGGACAACCCCAACGAGGTCTTCCACGCCGACGACCGCCCCTACGGCTTCATCGAAGGCACCATCCACAACGACTCGCACAAGGATTCCGCCCCCGGCAGCAACGCCTTCGACCCGGGTCAGGGCTGGTAATCGCAATGGCCCACCAACCGGAATCATTCGAGGGGCAGCAGGGAGTCGAACTGCTGCCCGATGGAAAGCATCCCGTCGACGAGGTGCTCAAGCCCGCGCCGATGCTGGTGTTCGGCCTGCAGCACGTGATGAGCATGTACGCCGGCGTCGTCGCCGTACCGTTCATCGTCGGCAGCGCCCTGAAACTGTCGTTCGCCGATCTGTCGTACCTGCTGGCCGCGACCCTGCTGGTGTCCGGTCTGGCCACCCTGCTGCAGACCCTCGGGGTCAAGTGGATCGGCGCGAAGCTGCCGATCGTGCAGGGCACCTCGTTCGCCGCGGTGGCCTCGATGATCGCCGTCGGCGCGTCCGCCGGTGGCGGCGTCGACGGATTGCGGGCCATCTTCGGCTCCGTCCTGATCGCCGGCCTGGCCGGCTTCCTGCTCTCCGGCGTGTTCGCCCGCCTGCTGCGGTTCTTCCCACCGGTGGTGACCGGGTCGGTGATCACCGTCATCGGCCTGTCGCTGCTCCCGGTGGCGATGAACTGGGCCGGCGGCGGGGCCGGAGCGGCCGACTTCGGCTCCATCTCGAACGTCGCCCTGGCCGCGATCACCCTGGGCATCATCCTGGTGATCTACCGGTTCCTGCCCGGCTTCTTCTCCCGGATCGCGATCATCGTCGGCCTGCTCGCCGGCGGCATCGTCGCCGCGTTCATGGGCAAGCTCGACTTCTCCGACGTCGGGCAGGCGGACGCATTCGCCATCTCCACCCCGTTCCACTTCGGCACGCCCACCTTCCAGGTGGCGGCGATCGTCTCGATGGTCATCGTGATGCTGGTGATCATGACGGAGACCACCGCCGACCTGCTGGCCATCGGTGTGGTCGTGGGCCGGCCGGCCGACCGGAAGACGGTCGCCAACGGCCTCCGCGCGGACTGCATCTCGACCGCGGCGTCCGGCGGCCTGCTCAATGCCTTCCCGGTGAGCGCGTTCGCCCAGAACGTCGGACTGGTCGCGCTGACCGGCATCCGCAGCCGCTTCGTGGTCGCCGTCAGCGGCGGCATCCTGCTGGTGCTCGGCCTGTTCCCGAAGGTGGGCGCGGTGGTGGCGGCGTTGCCGCTGCCGGTGCTCGGCGGGGCCGGCCTGGCCCTGTTCGGGACGGTGGCCGCCAGCGGCATCCGCAGCCTCGCGGCGGTGAAGTACGACGGGAACTCGAACCTGGTGATCGTCGCGCTGGCCATCGCGGCCGGCCTGGTGCCGATCGCCGTGCCGAACCTGTACCACGGCTTCCCGGACTGGTTCCAGACCATCTTCGATTCGGGCATCAGCGCCTCGGCGGTCACTGCGGTCACCCTGAACATCTTCTTCAACGTGCTCGGACGAAAGGACGACGCGGCACCGATCTTCGCCGAGTCGCCTGCGATCGGGGTCACCCCGGAGGATCAGCCGGGCGACCCCAAGGCGGGCGGTCACTGATGACGATCACCATCATCGGTCCCGAGATCGCCCGCGGGAATGAGATTCTGACGCCGGCGGCGGTGGAGTTCGTGGCGGGTTTGCATCGCCGGTTCGTCGGCCGTCGGGATGAGTTGTTGGCGGCGCGGGCCCGGCGGCGGGCGGCTGCGTCGGCGGCCGGCCGGTTGGATTTCCTGCCCGAGACGGCGGACGTCCGGGCTGCCGACTGGCGGGTGGCGGCGGCGCCGGCCGATCTGCTGGATCGGCGGGTGGAGATCACCGGCCCGCCGGAGCCGAAGATGGCGATCAACGCGTTGAACTCCGGGGCCCGGGTGTGGTTGGCCGATCTGGAGGACGCGAACACCCCGCACTGGCGCAACGTGGTCGGCGGGCAGTTGGCCCTGTCCGACGCGATCCGGGGCACTCTGCGGTTTGATTCGCCGGAGGGCAAGGAGTACCGGCTGGCCACCGGCCGGCGGTTGGCCACGATCGTGGCCCGTCCCCGGGGCTGGCATTTCGACGAGGCCAGCCTGCTGGTCGACGGGGCGCCGGCGGTCGGCGCGTTGGTCGATTTCGGCTTGTATTTCTTCCACAACGCGGCCGAGTTGCTGGCCCGCGGGTCGGGCCCGTATTTCTATCTGCCCAAGATGGAGTCCCATCTGGAGGCGCGGTTGTGGAACGAGGTGTTCACCGCGGCGCAGGCCGAGCTGGGCATCCCGCACGGCAGCATCCGGGCGACGGTGTTGATCGAGACGATCCCGGCGGCGTTCGAGATGGACGAGATCCTGTACGAGTTGCGGGAGCATGCGTCGGGGCTGAACGCGGGCCGGTGGGATTACCTGTTCAGTGTGATCAAGTACTTCCGGGACGCCGGCCCGGGTTTCGTGTTGCCGGACCGGGGCGCTGTGACGATGACGGCGCCGATGATGCGGGCCTACACCGATCTGTTGGTGGCGACCTGTCATCGGCGGGGGGCGTTCGCGATGGGGGGGATGGCCGCGTTCATCCCGAGCCGGCGGGATCCGGAGGTGAACCGGGTCGCCCTGGCCAAGGTGCGGGCGGACAAGCAGCGGGAGGCCGGGGACGGGTTCGACGGGTCCTGGGTGGCCCACCCGGACCTGGTGCCGGTCTGCGAGCAGGTGTTCGACGAGGTGCTGGGGGACCGGCCGAACCAACTCGACAGGCACCGGGACGACGTGCGGGTGGCGGCCGAGCAGTTGCTGGACGTGGCGTCGGTGCCCGGGCAGGTGACCGAGGCCGGGCTGCGCGGCAACGTGGACGTGGCGTTGCGGTACCTGCAGGCCTGGTTGGGTGGCAACGGCGCGGTCGGTATCCACAACCTGATGGAGGATGCGGCGACCGCGGAGATCTCCCGCTCCCAGGTGTGGCAGTGGGTGCACAACCAGGTCACCCTGGACACCGGCCGGACCGTGACCGCGGACCTGGTCCGGCAGATCGCCGACCAGGAGCTGGCCGCGATCGCCGCCGAACTCGGTGAGCAGGCGTACGCGGCCAGCCGGTACCCGCTGGCCCGCACCGTGTTCGAACAGGTCGCGTTGGCCGACGAGTTCGCCGACTTCCTCACCCTCCCCGCCTACGCGGCGGCTCATGATGCGGAGCTGGCGAGCACGGGCCAGGCTTGACCCGACCACCCGTCCCGGCCCGCCGATGGACACGGATATATCGGCGGGCCGGATGGGGCACCTTGACGCAACGCAGTCCAGCAGATAGATTTTCTACATCGTGAATTGAAAGTTCCAACATACGGAAATCGGAAGGACGAGATCATGGGCGGGCCCGGGACCTCCTCGACCACCGCTCTGAGCGCGACCTTCCTCGACCGGCTGGACGACGATCTGGCCGGTGCCGACGCGCTGCTGGCCGGCCGCTACCC
This sequence comes from Nakamurella sp., assembly GCA_039812105.1. GTDB lineage: Bacteria > Actinomycetota > Actinomycetes > Mycobacteriales > Nakamurellaceae > Nakamurella. The sequence goes on along the minus strand of JBDHZW010000220.1, from coordinate 5,576 downwards.
CGGTGACCCCGGGACCCGGCAGCCGGTGCACACCGTGTACGTCAACGCCGACCTGGCCGACTCCGACACGCCCACTCGCTGGGCGAACGGCGCGCGGGCCGTGCTGGCGGTCGCCGCGGCCGACTCGACCCGCGCGCAGGCGTTGGGCCTGCCGACTGGGGGTGTCGACCTGGACGCGGTCCTGGCTTTGGTGCGGGCCAAGCTGGACGCCGAACCGATCGAGGACCTACGCCTGGACTTCGAGGACGGCTACGGCAACCGGCCGGACGACGAGGAGGACCGCGACGCCGTCCGCATCGCCGCCCTGCTGCCCGCCCTGCTGGCGGATCCGCAGGGGCCGATGCTGGCCGGCATCCGGTTCAAGTCGCTGGAGCGGCCGACCCGTCGCCGGGGTCTGCGCACCCTGGACCTGGTCGTCTCCGGCATGCTGGCCGCCGGCCCGTTGCCCGAGGGATTCCTGGTCACGCTGCCCAAGGTCACCTCGGTCGACCAGGTCACGGCGATGGTCTCGATCTGCGAGGAGCTGGAGCGGGCGCATTCGCTGCCCGCCGGCGCCCTGCGGTTCGAGATCCAGGTGGAGACCACCCAGGCCATCCTGGGCGCCGACGGGACCGCCACCGTGGCCGGCATGATCGGCGTCGCCGGAGCGAGATGCGTTGCCCTGCACTACGGTACGTTCGACTACAGTGCCGCCTGCGGGGTCGCCGCGGCCCAGCAGACCCTGGCCCACCCGGTCGCCGACCATGCCAAGGCGGTCATGCAGGTCGCCGCGGCCGGCACCGGCGTCCGGCTGTCGGACGGCTCCACCAACGTCATGCCGATCGGCACGCCCGACGAGATCCGGGCGGCCGTCGCCCTGCACGCGGGACTGGTCACCCGGTCCCTGCGGGCCGCCTACTACCAGGGCTGGGACATGCACCCCGGGCACCTGGTCAGCCGGTACCTGGCCACCTACGCCTTCTACCGGGAGGGGCTGCCGGCCGCCGCCGCGCGGCTGCGCGCCTACCTGAACAAGCAGTCCGGCGGGGTGGTCGACGAGCCGGCCACCGCGCAGGCGCTGGCCGCGTTCCTGATGCGCGGCGTGCACTGCGGCGCGATCGACGACGCCGAGGTCGCCGAGCAGGCCGGGGTGAACCGGGCCACGCTCGACGCCATGGCTCGCCGCAAAGCGTTGCCCACCAACTGATATCGAGAGGAATACCGGTGCCCACCGAGTCCCCGCGCTACGCGGTCAACCTGTCCATGCTGTTCACCGAGCTGCCGCTGCTGCAGCGGCCGGCCGCGGCGAAGGAGGCCGGGTTCGACGCCGTCGAGTTCTGGTGGCCGTTTGCGGTCGCTGTGCCTTCCGATGCCGATGTGGACGAGTTCGTCCGCGCCGTCGACGAGGCCGGCGTCCAGCTGATCGGATTGAACTTCTTCGCCGGCGACATGCCCGGCGGGGATCGGGGTCTGGTGTCCTGGCCGGCCCGATCCGGAGAGTTCCGGGACAACATCGACGTGACCGTGGGCATCGGGGAACGGCTGGGCTGCAAGGCGTTCAACGCGCTCTACGGCAACCGCACCGACGACTCGACCCCGGTCGCCCAGGACGACGTCGCCGCCGAGAACCTGGCCCTGGCCGCCCGGGCGGCCGCCCGGATCGACGGCGTGGTGCTGGTGGAGCCGGTCAGCGGCGCCCCTCGGTACCCGCTGCTCACCGCGGCCGATGTCATCCGGGTCATCGACAGGGTTGAGGACGCAGGCGGCGTCACGAATGTCAAGTTCCTGTGCGACCTGTACCACCTGGCCGCCAACGGGGACGACGTGGCGGCGGCGATCGAGGACTACGCGGACCGGGTCGGGCACGTGCAGATCGCCGATAACCCCGGCCGCGGCGAGCCCGGCACCGGCACCCTGGACATCGCCGGCCACCTGGCCGCGCTGGCCGCCAAGGGGTACCGCGGGTACGTCGCGTTGGAGTACAAGCCGACCGTCGGCACCCGGGACAGCCTGGCCTGGCTCCCCCTGGCCGACCGTTCCTCCACCGCCACCGTCTGACCCGGCCGACCGCGGCCCCCACCCACCCCTTCCCGCGCGGATCAACTAGGCCGGCGCGGATCAACTCGCAGCGATTGGGACGGATGTGACAGAAGTTGACGACTTCATCCGCGCATCGGTAGTTGATCCGCGCGGGCCACGAGCAGCACCGAGCGCCACCGAGCAGCAGCACCCGAGGACCACTGACGTGAGGAGATATCAATGACCACCGTTGCTTTCATCGGCCTGGGCATCATGGGCGGCCCGATGGCCGGACACCTGGTGAACGCCGGGTTCGACGTCGTCGGCTACAACCGGACCCAGCCCAAGATCGACGCGCTCGTCGCGGCCGGCGGGAAGGGCGCGAACAGCATCGCCGACGCGGTCCGCGAGGCCGACGTCGTCGCGGTGATGGTGCCCGACTCCCCCGATGTCCGGCAGGTGCTGGCCGGTGAGGGTGGCGTGTTCGAGAACGCCAAGCCCGGCACGCTGGTCATCGACTTCTCCTCGATCCGCCCGGATGTCACCACCGAGCTGGCCAAGCAGGCCAAGGAGCGGGGCTTCCGCCTGCTGGACGCCCCGGTGTCCGGCGGCGAGGCCGGCGCCAAGGCGGCCAGCCTGTCCATCATGGTGGGCGGCGCGGCCGAGGACTTCGAGGCCGCGGCCGACGTGTTCAACGCGGTCGGCAAGACCATCGTGCACGTCGGGCCGGCCGGCGCCGGGCAGACCGTCAAGGCCGCCAACCAGCTGATCGTGGCCGGCAACATCGAACTGCTGGCCGAGGCCGTCGCGTTCGTCGAGGCGTACGGGGTGGACACCGAGGCCGCCCTCAAGGTACTCGGCGGGGGGCTGGCCGGCAGCAAGGTGCTCGACCAGAAGGGCGCCAACATGCTCGGCCGCACCTTCAACCCCGGGTTCCGGATCGAGTTGCACCACAAGGATCTCGGCATCGTCACCTCGGCCGCCCGGGAGGCCGGCGTGGTCATCCCGCTCGGCGCGGTCGTCGCCCAGCTGATGGCCTCCGCGGTGGCCAACGGCGACGGCGGGCTCGACCATTCGGCGCTGCTGCGCGGCGTACTCCGCCTGTCCGGCCAGAACCCCGATTCCCCGACCAGCTGACAAGACCGACTGAGGTAAGGACACCGACTATGCCGAAAATGCGTGCCGTCGACGCCGCCGTCGCCATCCTGGAGAAGGAGGGCGTCGACACCCTGTTCGGGCTGCCCGGCGCAGCCATCAACCCGTTCTACTCCGCCCTGCGCAAGCACGGCGGGATGAAGCACATCCTGGCCCGGCACGTCGAGGGCGCCTCGCACATGGCCGAGGGCTACACCCGGGCCAAGGCCGGCAACATCGGCGTCTGTGTCGGCACCTCCGGCCCGGCCGGCACCGACATGATCACCGGCCTGTACTCGGCGTCCGCCGACTCGATCCCGATCCTGTGCATCACCGGCCAGGCGCCCGTCGCCCGGCTGCACAAGGAGGATTTCCAGGCGATCAACATCGCCGACATCGCCGCCCCGCTGACCAAGATGGCGATGACGGTGCTGGAGCCGGCTCAGGTGCCGGGTGCGTTCCAGCAGGCGTTCCACCTGATGCGCTCCGGCCGGCCCGGCCCGGTGCTGCTGGACCTGCCGTTCGACGTGCAGATGGCCGAGATCGAGTTCGACCCGGACACGTACGAGCCGCTGCCGGTGTACAAGCCGGCCGCGACCCGGGCCCAGGCCGAGAAGGCGCTGGACATGCTGGCCGCCAGCGAGCGTCCGGTGATCGTGGCCGGCGGCGGCATCATCAACGCCGACGCCTCCGACCTGCTGGTCGAGCTGGCCGAAACCCTGAACGTGCCGGTCATCCCCACCCTGATGGGCTGGGGCAGCATCCCGGACGACCACCCGCTGATGGCCGGCATGGCCGGCCTGCAGACCAGCCACCAGTACGGCAACGCGACCGTGCTGGCCTCGGACTTCGTGTTCGGCATCGGCAACCGGTGGGCCAACCGGCACACCGGCGGCCTGGAGGTGTACCGGGCCGGGCGCACGTTCGTGCACGTGGACATCGAGCCGACCCAGATCGGCCGGGTGTTCGCCCCCGACTACGGCATCGTCTCGGACGCCGGCGCGGCCCTGGAGCAGCTGCTCGCGGTGGCCAAGGAGCGCAAGGCGGGCCTGGCCGACCGGTCCGAGTGGGTGGCGTCCTGCCAGGAGCGCAAGCGCACCATGCACCGGCGCACCCACTTCGAGAACACCCCGATCAAGCCGCAGCGGGTGTACGAGGAGATGAACAAGGCGTTCGGCCCGGACACCCGCTACGTGTCCACGATCGGCCTGTCGCAGATCGCCGCCGCCCAGTTCCTGCACGTGTACAAGCCGCGGCACTGGATCAACGCCGGCCAGGCCGGCCCGCTGGGCTGGACCCTGCCGGCCACCCTGGGCGTGTGCGTCGCCGACCCGGACGCCACCGTGGTCGCGCTGTCCGGCGACTACGACTTCCAGTTCATGATGGAGGAACTCGCCGTCGGTGCGCAGTTCAACCTGCCGTACATCCACGTGCTGGTGAACAACGCGTACCTGGGCCTGATCCGGCAGTCGCAGCGCGGCTTCGAGATGGACTACCACGTGCAGCTGTCCTTCGACAACATCAACACCGAGTCGAAGGCGGACGACGGAACCGACAACACCGTCAAGGGTTACGGCGTCGACCACGTCAAGCTGGCGGAGGCCATGGGCGCCAAGGCCCTTCGGGTGACCGATCCCGAGGAGCTGCTGCCCGCGCTGGAAACCGCGAAGAAGATGCTGGTCGAGTACCGGGTGCCGGTGGTGGTCGAGGTCGTGCTGGAGCGGGTCACCAACATCTCGATGGGCGTGGAGATCGACAACGTCACCGAGTTCGAGGAACTGGCGCTGACCTCCGCGGACGCGCCCACCGCGATCATCTCCATGCTGGACTGAGCACCCCGAAAGGCACTGACACGATGAAGATCCTGATCGCGCCCGACAAGTTCAAGGGCTCGATGCGCGCGAGCGACGTCGCCGCCCGGGTCGCGGCCGGGATCTCCTCCCAGGCGCCCGACACCGAGGTGGTCACCGTCCCCGTCGCCGACGGCGGGGACGGCACCCTGGACGCCGCGGTCGCCGCCGGCTTCGAGTTGCGACCGGTGACCGTCGCCGGTCCGACCGGCGAGCCGGTGGACACCGGCTACGCCGAGAAGGACGGCACGGCGGTGGTCGAGCTGGCCGACGCCTGCGGTCTGGTCCGGCTGCCCGGTGGCGTGCTCGCCCCGTTGACCGCGTCCAGCACCGGATTCGGGCAGGTCATCGCGGCCGCACTGGATGCCGGTGCGCGTCGGCTCGTCCTGGCCATCGGCGGCAGCGCCAGCACCGACGGCGGGGCCGGCATGCTCACCGCCCTCGGCGCCCGTCTGCTGGACGCCGGCGGCCAGAGCGTGCCGGCCGGCGGCGGCGGGCTGGAGCACGTCGCGACGGTCGACCTGTCCGGCCTGCACCCGGCGCTGGCCGGCGCGCAGCTGGTGCTGGCCAGCGACGTGGACAACCCGCTCCTCG
>JBDHZW010000219.1:0-9093 GCA_039812105.1 Nakamurella sp. | reverse complement strand
ACCGGATCGGGCAGCAGGGTGAACTCGTCGGCGACCACCTCCAGCTTGACCCAGTCGGTGGCCAGCGCCTCGCGGGCGAGTTCGGCGGTCAGCACCGCCTCCCGGGCGGTGCGGCAACCGGCGGTGTTGGGCAGGATGCGGACGCCGCGCGCGTCCAGCACGTCCAGCAGGGAACCCTCGGTCGCCACCCCGTGCCGGCGCATCGACACCGTGCACAGGGCCGTGCCGGACGCCTCGACGGTCTCCTCGACGACCCGCATGTTCGACGCGCCGCCGGTGCCCAACAGCAATCGGGACGACACGTCCGTTCCCGCGATGACGAACCGATCGTCCGACTCAGCCACCCTGCACCGCCGTCACGATCTCGACGACACTGCCGTCATGCAGCGATGTCTCGGGCCACAGGGAGCGGGGCACCACCGCCCCGTCGACCGCGGCCGCCCCGCCGCGGCCGCCCCCGATCTCACCGCTGATCAGGCTGTGCAACGTGGTGGCCGGATCGACCGCCCGGGGCTGACCGTTGACCGTGATGTTCATCGAACCTCCTGGGGGGCATAGCGTTCCGGCGTGAACGGGAGCAGTTCGGGCGGTGGCGCGCCGTCCGCGATCAGCGCGGACACGCCGTCGCCGGTGATCGGGGTGAGCAGGATGCCGTTGCGGTAGTGGCCGGTCGCCACGACCAGCCGGTCGACCGACGTGCGCCCGACCAGCGGCGCGTTGTCCGGGGAGCCCGGCCGCAGCGCCGTGCTGACCTCGACCAGCTCGGCCTCGGACACCGCGGGCAGCAGCGACTGGGCGTCCCGCAGCAGCTCGTACACCGCGCCGGCCCGCGGCGTGACGTCGAACCCGGCCTCCTCCGAGGACGCGCCGATCACCAGTTCCGCCCGGCCGTTCTCGGCGGCCCGGGGCACCAGGTAGACCGGCGAGCCCTTGACGCTCCCGCGCAGGATCCTGGGCGGCCCGTCCGGCATTCGTAGCCGCAGCGTCTGGCCCTTGACCGGGTGCACCCGCGGGCGGGCGTCGTCCGGCAGCCCGGCGATCCGGCCGGAGTGCGCGCCGGCGGCCAGCACGATCGTGCCGGCCGCGAGCGCGGCGCCACCGGCGGTCGTGACCCCTTGCGCACGACCGCCGGCGACGTCTATCCGGGCCACCGCGTCGGGCACCGGCCCGCCACCGGCTCGCGTCACCGCGGTCAGGAGAGCCGCATGCAGCCGCCGGTTGTCGACCTGGTGGTCGTCGGCGGCCAGCAGGCCGCCGGGCAGGCCGGGAGCGATCCCCGGCACTAGGCCGCGCAGCTCCCGGCCGGTCAGCGGTTCCGTGGTCTGGCCGAGGGAGCCGGCGAACGTGCACAGGTCGCGCAGCGCGGCCAGATCGGCGCCGTCCCAGGCGGCGACGACGGTGCCGGTCCGCCGGTAACCGACCGTCAGTCCGGTGACGTCCTCGAGGTCGGCGACGTAGCTCGGATAGCGCGCGGCCGAGGCCAGATTCAACTCGAGCAGCGGCTGCTCGCCGTAGTGCAGCTCGGTGACCGGGGCGAGCATGCCGGCGGCGGTCCGGGATGCCCCCGAACCCGGCGCGGGGTCGACCACGCTGACCGACAGACCTCGTCGCAGGCAGCGCCAGGCCACGGACAGGCCGATGACGCCGGCCCCGATCACCAGCACGTCCGGCGATGTCGACACGTCGTCTCCCCTCGGTCGACGCGGCCGGAGCAGGGGGCGTCGCCAGGACGCCGATTCGTCCGGCCCGTGAGGAAGGGCAAACTCCCTACGCCGGCATGATCCGGTTCAGGTCGGACGGTCGGCGGCTGGCAGCCACCCTCTCAGCCCGATCCATCGGGCTCCCGCGTGCACCACCGACCCTACGGCACCGCCGGTCCGGGCGGAACCGGCGTGCCACCCGGCTGCAACGCCCGTCCGTTACGGTGGCGCCGGTGAACGCGCCCCGACCTGCCTTCTCCGACGCCCGGCTGTATCTGTGCACCGACTCCCGGTCCCGGCAGGGTGACCTGGCGGACTTCCTGGACGCCGTGCTGGGCGGCGGCGTCGACGTTGTCCAGCTGCGGGAGAAGGGGCTGGAGGCCCGCGACGAGCTGCGGCTGCTGGAGGTGGTCGCCGACGCCGCCGGCCGGCACGGGAAGCTGTGGGCGGTCAACGACCGGGCCGATGTCGCGCTCGCTGCCGGCGCGCCGATCCTGCACCTGGGCCAGGACGACCTGCCGGTGCCGGTGGCTCGGCGGATCGTCGGTGACGGGGTGCTGATCGGGCGCTCCACCCACGACCCGGCCCAGCTGGATGCGGCCCGCGACGAGCCGGGCGTCGACTACTACTGCGCCGGTCCGACCTGGACCACGCCGACCAAACCCGGCCGCCCCGCCGCCGGCCTGGGGTTGCTGGACCATGCGGTCGCGCACCAGGACGGCCGTCCCTGGTTCGCGATCGGCGGCATCGAGAACCTGGACCGGCTGGACGAGGTGATCGCGCGTGGGGCGAGGCGCGTGGTGGTCGTCCGGATGATCACCGAGGCCGACGACCCCGGCGCCGCGGCCCGGGCCGCCGCCGCCCGCCTGGCCGCCGCCACCTGAACTCGACTCGGCCCGTGCACCCCTTCCCTGGGAAAGATCGAGCCGCCCCAGGACTCGTGCGCTGATCCAAGTCTCATATCTGCGCCCGATTCGTCCGATTCCGTGGGACTTGGATCAGCGCACCCGGCGGATTCGGCGGCGGACACCGTCACGGGTCCAGGTTCAGGACTCGTTGACGACGGCGGCAAGGCGGCGGGCGCGCACGGAGGTGAAGACCTGCTCCAGGGCCAGGGGCGCCCCGTCGGGGCCGGTCAGCGGCACCCGCCAGTTCGGGTACTCGTCGATCGTGCCGGGCTGGTTCTGCGTCCGCCGATCGCCGACCATGTCGGTCAACGCCACGCACAGCAGCTTGGACGGGGTCCAGGTCAGGTAGCGGTGCAGCGCCTGCACCGTCGCCTCGAGTTCCAGCCCGGCCGCGTCCGGCGCGTCCGGATCGAGCTTGCCGGCCACGGATGCGGCGGTCGCCGCGGGCAGCGCGCCCCGGTCCCGCAGCTCACCCAGCCAGGCGGCACGCTCGGCGTCGTCGGCGGCCAGCTCCTCGTCCAGGGACCGGGTCAGCAACCCGAGCTGATCCCGCAGCCGCACGTGGTCGCCGGCCAGATAGCCGGCGGTCGGTGGCAGATCGTGGGTGGTCACCGAGGCCAGGCAGTACTCCCGCCACCACTCGGGGCGCAGCGGCCGACCGTCGCCGGTGAACTCGAACTCGAACCACAGGATCGAGGTGCCCAGGATGCCCCGCTCGGACAGGTACTCGCGGACCCACGGCTCGACGGTGCCCAGGTCCTCGCCGACCACGACCGCCCCCGATCGGGACGCCTCCAGCGCCAGGATCCCGATCAGCGCCTCGTGGTCGTACCGCACGTACGTTCCCTCGGTCGGACCCATCCCCTGCGGGATCCACCAGAGCCGGAACAGTCCGATGATGTGGTCGACCCGCACCCCGCCGGCCGACCGCAGCACGGTCCGCACCATGTCCCGGAACGGCGCGTACCCGGCCTCGGCCAGGCGGTCCGGCCGCCACGGCGGCTGCGCCCAGTCCTGGCCGGCCTGGTTGAACGCGTCGGGCGGGGCGCCGACGGTGATGCCCTGGGCGAAGACGTCCTGCAGGCTCCACGAGTCCGACCCCTCCGGGTGCACCCCGACGGCCAGGTCGTGCATGATCCCCAGGGCCATGCCGGACCGCCGCGCCGCCGCCTGGGCCGCCGACAACTGCTCGTCCAGCACGAACTGCAGCCAGCGGTAGAAGTCGACGTCGGTCTCGTTGTCGTCGCGGAACGTCGCCACCGCCGGTGACGACGGGTGCCGCAGGTCCTCCGGCCACAGATGCCAGTCGGCGCCGTGCCGATCGGTCAGCGCGCACCAGGTGGCGTAGTTGTCCAGCCCGTCGCCCTCCCGCTCCCGGTAGGCGGCGTAGGCGATCTCCCGGCCGGCCGAGCGGGGCACCGCGTGCACCAGCCGCAGCGCCGCGGCCTTGGCCGTCCAGGAGGCGTCCCGGTCGATCGCGTCGACGCCGTCCAGGTCGGCGTGCAGCCGGGCGCGGAGCTTCTCGATCGTGGCCCGGTGGGCCGCCGGCAGGTCGGCGAACTCGGGGATCCGTTCCACCCGCAGGTAGATGGGGTTCTGGAAGCGGCGGGTGGTCGGCAGGTACGGGGAGGGTTCCATCCGGCCGGACGGTTCGGCCGCGTGCAGCGGGTTGATCAGGACGTAGCCGGCGTCGAGTTCCGCGCCGCCCCAGACCGCCAGATCCTCCAGGTCGGCCACGTCGCCGACACCCCACGAGCCGGCCGACCGCACGCTGTACAGCTGGGTGGCGATGCCCCAGGCGCGCCGCTCCCCCAGCCGCGGCGGCAGGCCCACCCACAACGGCGTGACGATCAGCGCGCACGTCGCCTCGTCGCCCTCCGACCATGCCTTCAGCCGGTGGTAGCCCAGCGGCAGGTCGTCCGGGATGCGGAAGGTGGCCTCGCCGACCATCCGTGCACCGGACCCGCCACCGGAATCGCCGCGAATCTGCCGGGCCGGCGCCCAGTTCTCCTCCTGATGCAGGTTGGACCGGTAGCCACCGTCCTCCAGTTCGATCCAGACGTCGACGTGCGCACCGTCCCGCACGTGCACGTCGACGGTCGGACCCCAGCCGGACCGGATGACCAGGGCGGGCGGCAGCATCCGGGTCCAGGCCGCGTCGTCCCGGTCGCGGAGCGACCGCTGCGCCGCCTCGTGCGAGGAGGCGTCCACCCCCAGGGCGGTCAGCACGCGAGCGATGGAGTCGTCGGACACCTCGACGTGGCGGCCCTGCCAGTCCCAGAACTCGGTGGCGATGCCGTGCGCGCCGGCCAGCCGGTGCAGCGTGTCGTGCAGGTCCATGCGGCGGTCCTCTGGCTTGGTCCGGCGGCTCGATTCCGAAGGATGCGACAGATCACATCACGCGCACCCATCCCCCGCCCGGCTCGGCGCGTCCCCCTGACGCGGAACCGGTGTGGACCGGTCCAAGACCATGCGAGAGGAGCGGGCCGAGCAATGCCCACCACCAGCCGCCGGTTCGTCCCGAGGTTCGTTCCCGGGTTCATTCACGCCGGCCTGAGCCGGCTGCGGCTGCGCGGCCGGCCCGCAGTCGCGCGCGCCGTCCGGCTCGCCGGCGCCTCGGTCGCCGCGTTCGCCGTCGCGCTCGCCCTGTTCCCCGACACGGTGCCGATCCTGGCCGCGCTCACCGCGCTGCTGGTCGTCGAGATCACCCTCAAGGACAGCGTGACCAGCGGCCTGCAGCGGATCGCCGCCGTCGCCATCGGCGTGCTGCTCGCCGTGCTCTTCTCCAGCGTGGTCGGCCTGAGCTGGTGGAGCCTGGGCGTCCTGGTGGCATTGTCGATCATGGTCGGCCAACTGCTCCGGCTCGGCCCGCACCTGATCGAGGTGCCGATCAGCGCGATGCTGGTGCTGGCCGTCGGCGGTGCCGAGGCGGCCGCGATCGACCGGATCAGTGAGACCCTCATCGGCGCGGCCATCGGGGTCGCCGTCAACCTGGTGTTCCCGCCGTCCATCGGCGCGGAGTCCGCCGCGGCCGCCGTCCAACGCTTCGCCAACGAGTTGGCCGGGCTGCTCCGCACGGCCGCCGACGGACTGTCCGAGCCGATCACCGCCGCGCAGGCGGGCCGCTGGATGGACGAGGCCCGGGCGCTGAGCCGGAACGTGCCGGAGATCGACAAGGCCCTGCACCAGGCGCAGCAGGGCCGGCGGCTCAACTCGCGCGCGCTGGTCGCGCCGGACATCAGCGACACCCTCCGGGCCGACCTGGACGCCCTCGAGCACACCACGGTGACCGTCCGCAGCATGTTCCGGTCGATCCTGGACGGGGTTCGCGACCAGCCGACCGCGGACCCGACCCGGGGCGAGGATCTCCGCCGGGTGTTCTCCGCGTTGCTGGCCGACGTGGCCGCCGGGGTGGAGGCGGTCGGCGAACTGGCCGCCGACGAGGGCACCGACGACGCTCGTGACACCGAGCGGGCGCTGTCCGTGGCCCTGGACCGGCTGCGCGAGGCAAGGGACCGCGCCGACGACCTGCGGCTGATGGCCACCGACACCGGCGGCAACGGTTGGGAGCTGTCCGAGCCGGTGCTGCAGGCGGTCGAGCGGGTGCTGCGCGACCTGGACGTCATCGGTCGGGCCCGCCGGCCCCGGCCGGTGCGGCCGAATCCGCTGGCCGACTCGCTGGAGATCATCCGGTCGGCCGGGCACCTGCTGCACGTCACGCCGGCGGCCGGCCGCGGTCCCGGCGCCCGCGTCCGGGACCGCGATCGGCGGGAGATCCCGGCCGACCAGACCGGCCCGCACCGGCTGCCGCTGGGGCGCACCCCCGGCCACCGGCCCGGCCGGCCGGTGCGCGACGACTCGCCGCTGGACACCGGCCGGATGCGGGCGGTCTCGCGGCCGGCCGGGCGGGCCACGTCCCACCCCAACGGCCGAGCCTGACCACCGGCCCCCGCCGCGTCCCCCTCCCCCGCCGCCCCCTCCCCTGAAGTTGATCATGGCCTAGCGGCCCTTTTGAGCTGCTCAAAAGGGCCGCTAAGCCATGATCAACTCCGGACGTGCGCCGGGCCGGACGAGCGGCGGGCCGGACGAGCGGCGGGCCGGACGAGCGGCGGGCCGAACCGAGGTGAGGCCCGTCACGATCGGCCGGCAACCGGTGGACCTCGGAATGCCCGGAATCCCCCACGGGTTCTTGTGGTTTGAATGTCAACCATCTGTGAGAGAGCTGCACCCATGACCGTCGGCACCACCGCCCGACCGACCCGGATCCCCGTCTCCCTGATCATGCTGCTCGGCGCCATGACCGCGATCGGGCCCTTCACCATCGACCTGTATCTAGCGGCCTTCCCGCAGATCACCGCCGACCTGACGACCGACCCGGCGGCGGTCCAGCTGACCATCACCGCCACCCTGGCCGGGCTGGCTCTCGGTCAGCTGGTCATCGGGTCGGTCAGCGACGCGCTCGGCCGGCGGCGGCCGCTGCTGGTCGCCCTGGCGGTGTACGTGGTCGCCTCGCTCGGCATCGTCACCGCCGGGTCCGTCGAGGTGCTGACCGCGCTGCGTTTCGTCCAGGGCTTTACCGCCGCCGCCGGCATGGTGCTGTCCACCGCGACCATCCGGGACCGGTTCGAGGGCATCCAGGTCGGCAAGGCCCTGGCCCGGATGATGCTGGTGGTCGGGGTGGCGCCGAGCATCGCGCCCATCATCGGCGCCCAGTTCCTGGCGTGGAGCACGTGGCGGGCGATGTTCGTCGCGCTCGCCGTCGTCGGCGCCGTGCTGTTCGTGCTGGCGCTGGTCTTCCTGCGGGAATCGCTGCCGGCGGAGCGCCGCCGCACCGGGGGGCTGCGCGCGGCCGGCCGCTCGTACGCCTCGCTGCTGCGTGACCCCGTGTTCGTCGGGTTGGCCCTGATCGGCGGATTCTCCTTCGCCGGGATCTTCAGCTACGTCTCCTCGGCCACCTTCGTGTTCCAGGAGGGCTACGGCCTGAGCACCGGGCAGTTCGCGGTCATCTTCGGGTCCGGCGCGGTGGCGGTGACGGCCGGCACCCAGATCAACGGGGCGCTGCTCGGCCGGGTCCGGCCGGAGCGGATCCTGCTGGCCGGGGTGCTGGTCGCGGTCACGACCGCCGCCGCGATGCTCACCGTCGCCCTGCTCGGCCTCGGCCCGTGGGCGTTGGCCGGCACGCTGATCGTCACCCTGCTCACCGCCGGCCTGCTGCTGCCCGCGGTGCCGGTGATCGCGCTGGCCCACAATGCGCACCGGGCCGGCAGCGCGGCGGCCCTGCTCGGCGCGATCCAGTTCGGCGTCGGCGCGTCCGTGGCACCGATCTCCGGCCTGTTCGATGCGGCCTCGCCGGTGGCCATGGCCGCGGTGATCCTGGGCTCAGCGACGGTCGCCCTGGGCCTGGTGCTGCTGGTGCGGCGCCCGCTGGCCGCGCGGTCGGACGACCCGGCCCAGGAGCAGGTGCTGACCGAGCAGGAACTCGTCGCGCACTGATAGCGGTTCAGCCCGGGAGCACCCAGCCGTCGGCGACGACCATCCCCCGAGCGGCCAGCTCGGACCGGACCCGGTCGCGCCGCGCCGGGTCGCCGGCCAGGAGGCGCTGCACCGCCGCCAGCGAACCGGCACCGACCACCGCCCGGAACCAGTCCAACGCGCCCAGCCGGCCGAACACCTCGGCCTGCGAGCCGGCGGGCGCCGGGCCGGCGTCGCCGGGCCACCGCAGCGCCCCCCACCGGCCGCGGTAGACGACGCAGTCGACCCGGGCAGCCACCGCGGCCACCTCCAGCGGGTACCGGGACGGGTCCGGCCGGACCAGGGTGTAGTTCGGTTCGGTGACGTCCAGCCGGGCCCGCTCCGCGTCGTCCAGCCAGAGCACGGCACAGTCGACGGCCGTACCGGCCCGGTCGACCAGCACCCAGGGGATGTACCCGGGAGCGCTGACGTGCGGCGAGTGGGCGAGCGCGAAGCCGTGCAGCCGGGCCCGGGTGACCGGGATGCCGCCGGCCCGGGCGCCGAACTTGGCGAGCAGCTGCGCGGGTGCGGCATTCGAGCCGAAGGCGACGACCGGAACCCGGCGGACCCGCCACGAGCCGTCGGCCGGGAGCGGCCGGACGACGTCGCCCGTGAGCAGGAAGTCCTCCGCCAGCCGATCCCCGGGGTAGCGCGCCGGGTCGGCCCACGGGGCCGGCCCGCCATTCGACAGTGTGGGCACGCACTCCCCCTCCCGGGCCCGGACGGCGGCACGAGTTGATCATGCAGGACACGCCCTTATCGGCTCGTCATAAGGGCGTGTCCTGCATGATCAACATGGGGGTTGGCCGACGCGGGCAGGGCCTGGGCATGCCCGACGGCCCGGCTGTGCCACGCTGGCCTGCGTGCGCATGCAGTTCGCCACCGGCCCGGACCCTACCGACCTGTTGACGTTGCCCTGGTCGACGGCACTGGAGCGTTGGCCCAAGGACCGGCTCGTGTCGCTGCCCCGCGGC
>JBDHZW010000218.1:0-9097 GCA_039812105.1 Nakamurella sp. | reverse complement strand
CAGGTGCCGCCCGGAGCGAGCGTGGTCGTGACGGTGCCGGCCGCCGCGCAGGAATGGGCCGCCCTGTCCGGGTCGGTCCTGTTCCGGCACCTGCGGGCGGTGACGGAATGGGTGGGTTCGGGCCGGGCGGTCAGTCGGAACATGGTGTTGGACGACGCCGATGACCGGTGGTGGGTCGACCACCACGAGCTGCCCATCGTCGATGACGAGAATCATCAGCTCGTTGAGGTCATGTGGAACGGGCGGTTGACGCCGTGCGCGACCGGGTGCTCGACAACCTGCAGATGCTGGCCGCTTTCGGCCTGATCCCGTCGACGCGGGGCCGGGTTTCGATACCTGAGGAGCTGCGCCCGGCGGTCGTCCAGGCGATCGACGCGCCGGGCGCGCCTATCGAGATCCGGCTGGCCGCCGGCGCCGTCCCGCTGGCGGATCCCGAGACGTGAATCTCAGGGCAGCCACCGGTCGATCGCCGTCACCGCGTGCTCGATGACCGCCTCCAGCGCTCCGGGTTCGGCGAACAGGTGGCCGGCGCCCGGCACCACGACCAGGTGCACCGGCCCGGCCAGGTGCGCCGCGGCCGCCTCGTTCAACGACAGCACCTGCGGGTCGTGTCCGCCGACGATCAGCAGCACCGGCGCCCGCACCCGAGGGAGGTGGTCGGCGGCCAGGTCGGGCCGCCCGCCGCGGGAGATGACGCCGCGCACCCGGTCGATCCGCTGCCCCGCGGCGATCAGCGCGGCGGCCGCCCCGGTGCTGGCGCCGAAGGTCACCACCGGGAGCGCCGTGGTGCGCGGATCGGCGGCCAGCCAATCGACCGCGCCGGTCAGCCGGCGGCCGAGCAGGTCGATGGCGAAACGGAACTCGCCGGCGCGCTGATCGACCCGGTCCTCGTCCGGGGTGAGCAGGTCCATCAGCAGGGTCGCCACGCCGGAGGCGACCAGGGCATCGGCGACCCGCCGGTTGCGCGGGCTGTGCCGGCTGCTGCCGCTGCCGTGCGCGATCAGGACGACGCCGCGGGCGCCGTCGGGGACCGTCAGGTCGCCGTCCAGCGCGACGTCCTCGGTGTCGATCCGCACCGGCCCCGTCATCGGCCGCGGGATCGATTGGTGATCTCCAGCTGCCGGTGGGTCAACTCCGTCAGGACCGCCCGTTCCTGCGGGGTGAGGACGTCGCACACCCACTCCCAATGCAATGACACCACGTCGCCGACGTCAACCCGCGGCAGCAGCGAGCGACCGCGGTCGGCCCACCGGACGGTCTCGGCGACCGGCTCGCCGATCCCGATGACCGAACCGTCCCAGGTCAGCGGCCGGGTCCGGACGCGGGCCAGGTCGCCGTCCACCGACTCCACCCTGCCCCAACGGATGCGGCAGCGGTCCAGCACCTCGAGCGCCCTCGGCGAGCCGGTGCGCCGCAGCACGCCCACCCACGGGTAGACGACGAAGACGTGGAAACTGTGGTGCGGCAGCGGGTTCGGATCGGCCGGCGCCAGGCAGGACCAGTCGGCGCCGCGCTGGCCACCGAACGCGCGCCGGGCGAACGCGGCGAACGCGGCCGGGTCGACCCGGTCCAGCAGATCGGTGCCCACCCAGTAGGCCCGGGTCATCGCCTCGTCCAACGGATCCGGCCCGCCGCCGACGGCCGCCAGGAACTCCAGGTACGGCCAGGCGCCGTCGAACGAGCGGGCCCGTTCGGCGATCGGCTCGGTGATCGGCTCGGTGATCGGCACGGCTCCGTCGGCGATCTGCAGCCATTCCCGTCCGTCACCGGTACCGCAGTAGCCCAACGCGTTCGGCGGATAGGCGTACCGCGCGAACAGGACCTCGCCCGGGCGGGCGACCGCGAGCGTCATCAGCAGATCCGGGGCAGTTGCTCGCCGATCGGCAGGTCCACCACCCGGTTGCCGCCCAGCCCGGTCCGGGCCACCACCATGCCGGGATGCTCGGCCACGCAGCGGCCGATGACGACGGCCTCCCGGCCCAACTCGTGACCGCGCATGGCGGCCAGCACCGCGTCTGCGTCGGATTCGGCCACGAACGCCAGCAGCTTGCCCTCGTTGGCGACCTGCAGCGGGTCGAGGCCGAGCAGGCTGCAGGCGTTCCCGACCACTTCCGGGATCGGCAGATCCCTTTCGGTCAGCGCGATCCCGACGCCGGCGGCGCGGGCGATCTCGTTCAGCGACGCGGCCACGCCGCCCCGGGTCGGGTCGCGGAGCACGTGCAGGTCGGCACCGGTGCCGATCATCGCCTGGACCAGCCCGGCCAGCGACGCGCAGTCGGATTCGATGGTGACGCCGAACTCCAGACCCTCCCGGCAGCTCATGATGGCCACGCCGTGCACGCCGATCGCCCCGCTGACGATGACCACGTCGCCGACGGTCGCGCGGCCGGGCCGGATGTCGACCCCTTCCGGGATCACCCCGATCCCGGCGGTGTTGAGGAAGACGCCGTCGCCGTGCCCGGAGTCCACGACCTTGGTGTCGCCGGTGACCAGTCGCACGCCGGCGACGTCGGCCGCCTTGCCCATCGCGGTGGCGATCCGGTTGATGTCCCGCAGCGCGGTGCCCTCCTCCAGGATGAACGCGGTGGACAGCGCCAACGGCCGGGCACCGGACATCGCCAGGTCGTTGACCGTGCCGTTGACCGCCAGGTCGCCGATGGTGCCGCCGGGAAAGAACATCGGCCGGACCACGAACGAATCGGTGGAGAACGCCAACCGCCCGGCCGGCACCGGAAGCACCGCGGAGTCGCCCAACTCGGCGCTGGCGGCCCCGCCGAACGCCGGGAGGAACAGATGCTCGACCAGCTCGGCGGACATCGCTCCGCCGCCACCGTGGCCCATCACCACGGTCGGCGAATCCCGCAGCGGCACCGGGCAGGACCAGCCCTCGAAGTCGAGGGCGTTGCGGTCGGGGTCAGGCATGGCTCAGCGCCGGAGTGATCTCGAGCCGCCGGTACAGATAATAGGCGGCACAGGCCCCCTCGGAGGACACCATGGTGGCGCCCAACGGGTTTCGCGGCGTGCACTGCTTGCCGAACGCGGCGCACTCGTGCGGCTTGATCAGTCCCTGCAGCACCTCGCCGGACCGGCACAGGGTGGACTCCTCGGTCCGGATCCCGTGCACGTCGAAACGGTTCTCGGCGTCGAACTCGGCATACTTCTCGGCGAGTCGCCAACCGCTGCCGGGGATCATGCCGATCCCCCGCCAGGTCCGGTCGGTCCGGGTGAAGACGTCCTCGAGCATCGCCTTCGCCGCCGGGTTGCCGTCCCTGGACACCGCCCGCGGGTAGGCGTTCTCGACCTCGTGCCGGCCGGACTCCAGTTGCCGCACGGTCAGCCGGATGCCCTCCAGCAGGTCGAGCGGCTCGAATCCGGTCACCACGATCGGCACCCGGTACTTCTCGGCCAGCTCCGGGTACTCCGTCCAACCCATCACGCTGCACACATGGCCCGCGGCCAGGAACGCCTGCACCCGGCAGGTCTCCGACTCCATGATCGCGGAGATGGCCGGTGGCACCAGCACGTGCGACACCAGCAGCGAGAAATTCTTGATCCCGAGGCGTTTGGCCTGGTACACGGTCATCGCGTTGGCCGGGGCGGTGGTCTCGAAGCCGATGCCGAAGAAGACCACCTCCCGGTCCGGGTTGTCCTTGGCCAGTTTCAGTGCGTCCAGCGGCGAGTAGACGACCCGCACGTCCCCGCCGGCACTCTTGATGCGGAACAGGTCCTGGCTGCTGCCCGGCACCCGGAGCATGTCGCCGAACGAACAGAAGATCACCCCCGGCCGGGAGGCGATGGCCAGGGCCCGGTCGATGATCTCCAACGGGGTGACGCACACCGGGCAGCCGGGCCCGTGGATCATCTCGATCTGGTCGGGCAGCAGCTGGTCGATGCCGTGCCGGATGATCGAATGCGTCTGACCGCCGCAGACCTCCATGATCGCCCACCGGCGGGTGCAGGACGCCCGGATCAGGTCGAGCAGCTTGCCGGCCAGTTCGGGATTGCTGTATTCGTCGAGGTACTTCACCGGGCTCCCCCGTTCGTCACGGAACCGTTTCGCATGTTCTCGGGCAGCTCGACGCCGGCCTGGTGGGCCGCGAGGGCGAACTGATCGCCGAACTCCTCCTTGAGCAGGCCCATGTTCTCGAAGGTGGCCAGGGTGGCCAACGCCGATTCCTCGTCGAGCTTCTGCAGGGCGAAACCGACGTGCACGATGACGTAGTCGTCGACCCGCACGTCCGGGCAGTACTCCAGGCACACCTGCTTGACCACCCCGCCGAAGTCCACATCGGCCATCTGTGCATCGTCGGCCTCGTAGATGCTGCACACTCGGCCGGGTACCGCCAGGCACATGGTCGCGCTCCCTTCACCCTTGTTCCGGTTGGTGGGCGGCTGCGAGCAGCTGACCCAGTGAGATCCCGCCGTCGTTGGGCGGCACCCGGCGGTGCCGCAACACCTCGAATCCCTCGTCGCGCAGGCCCCGGCACAGTCCGTGGAGCAGGATCGCGTTCTGGAAGACCCCGCCGGACAACGCCACGGTCGACCGGCCGGTGTCCGCGCGGGCCCGGAGCGCCAGGTCCACTCCCAGATCGATCACCGCGGCGTGGAAACGCGCGCCGATCGTGCCGGGTCCGACGCCGGACCGCAGGTCGTCGACGACCGCGGCCAGCACCGGACCCGGATCGACCACCCAGCCGCCCCGCTGCCGCGCCGCCCGGAACCGGTACCCGCCGTCGACCGGCACGTCCCGGGACACGCCCTCGAGCTCGATCGCCGCCTGGCCCTCGTAGTCGGCCACCTGGCGCACCCCGGCCAGCGCGCTGACGGCGTCGAACAGCCGGCCCATGCTGGACGTCGGCACGCAGCCGAATCCGCCGGCGAGCTGCCGGTCCAGCACCCTCCGTTCGGCGGGCGGGCAGAACGCAACGGGCGGCAGGTCGTCGTCCCAGGCCAGGCCGGCGGCCAGCAGGTGCGACAACGCCATCCGGTACGGCCGGTGGACGGCCGCGTCGCCACCCGGCAGGGGGACGTAGCCGAGGTGCGCGAAGCGGCTGAAGCCGCGGCCGTCGGCCACCAACACCTCGCCGCCCCAGATGGCCCCGTCGGTGCCGAAACCGGTTCCGTCGAAGGCGATGCCGATCACGGTGTCCGTCCGCCCGTGCTCGGCGAGCACGGAGCAGATGTGCGCGTGATGGTGCTGCACCCGGATCGGGTGGTCGGTCCGGGACCGGGCCCACCGGCCCGATCGGTAGCCGGGGTGGCGGTCGGCGGCCACCTCGGTGGGCCGCACCCCGGTCAACGACTGCAGGTGCGTCGCGCTGCGGTCCAGGGTCTGCAGGGCGTGCAGGTCGTCCAGGTCACCGACGTGCTGGCTGGGGAAGGCGTAGCGGCCCTCGGCGAGGCAACACGTGTTCTTCAGGTCGGCGCCGGCGGCCAGCAGGGCGGGCACCTCGACCGGCAACCGGATCGGCATCGGCACGTACCCGCGGGACCGGCGGATCGGCAGCAGCTGCCCATCCACCACCCGGACCACCGAGTCGTCGCAGGGCACGTGAATGCCGCGGTCGTGCCGCAGCCAGCCGTCGACCAACGGGCCGAGCCGGCGGGCGGCGTCCTCGTCGTCGGTGACGATCGGCTCGCCGGACACGTTCCCGGACGTCATGACGAGAACGTCCGGGCCGGCCGGGTCCCCCGGCAGCCCGAAGAGCAGCGTGTGCAGCGGCGTGTAGGGCAGCAGCACCCCGATGTCGGGGTTGCCGGGTGCCACCGCCGGGGACAGCGTCGCGTCCCGACGGCGCAGCAGCACGATCGGCCGGGCCGGGTCGGTGAGCAGGTCGGACTCGGCCGCGGACACCTCGGCCAGCCGCCGAGCGGCCGCGACGTCGGCCACCATCACCGCGAACGGCTTGTCCCCCCGGCGTTTCCGGGTGCGCAGCCGGGTGACGGCGGCATCGCTGCGAGCGTCGCAGGCCAGGTGGTAGCCGCCGATCCCCTTGACGGCCAGCACGTCGCCGGCGGCCAGCCGGGCCCGGGCCGCCGCGAGGGCGCGGTCGTCGCCGCGAACCGTCGCCGGCCCGTCGGTGAACTCCAGTCGGGGGCCGCAGTCCGGGCAGGCGATCGGCTGGGCATGGAACCGACGGTCCGCCGGATCGGTGTACTCGGCCTGGCAGGCCGCACACATCGGGAAGCCGGCCATGGTGGTGGTGGCCCGGTCGTAGGGCAGGGCGGTGATGATGGTGAACCGCGGCCCGCAGTTGGTGCAGCTGACGAACGGGTGCCGGTGGCGGCGGTTCGCCGGGTCCGCCAGGTCCCCCAGGCAGTCGGTGCAGGTGGCGACGTCCGGCGAGGCCAGGGTGCGGCCGGACGCCGAGTGCACGCTGTCGCCGATGTGGAACCCCGCTCCCGGGGCCGGGTCGATCTCGGTCACCCGGATCTCCTCGACCACGGCCAGCGGCGGCGCCGACGTCGCCAGCCGATGCCGGAAGGTCTCGAGATCCGCGGTGGCGCCCTGCACCTCGATGCGCACGCCGTCGCTGTCGTTGACCACGGAGCCGGCCAGCCCCATCGCGGTCGCGGTCGCGTGGACGAACGGGCGGAAGCCGACCCCCTGCACCAGGCCCAGGACCGCGATCCGCCAGCGCCGTTCCTCTCGGCCGGAGGGGGCCGTGGTGACGGGTTCGACGGCGGTGCTCATTCCCCGCGGCCCATCAGTCGCAGGCCGGACATGGCCTTGTCGGCGCCCGCCTGGTCGATCACCTCGACGGCGAAGCCCAGATGGATGAGCACCCACTGACCCGGCGCCGGGGGCTGCTCCAGCATGCCGACGTTGATCTGCCGGGCCGCGCCCTCCACCTCGACCAGCGCGATCTGGTCGAAGTAGCCGTCGACCAACTCCACCACCCGTCCGGGGATGCCAAGGCACATCTGATTAGTCCCTCCCCGCGGCGACCGGTTCGAGCAGGCCCAGCACGGCGTCGGCGGCTGGTCCGACGGCGGCGGCGACCAGCGGGGACAGTCCGATCCGATCGGCGGTGTCGACCGCCTCGCACCCCACCAGCAGGGTCTCCGGAAGGTCGCCGCCCAACGCCCGAACCGACGCCAGCACGGCGTGCGGGGCCATCCCGTGCGGATCGGGATCGCCCGGCGGCAGGCTGTCCGGGTCGATCCGCATCACGTGCACCGTTCCGGGACGGCCCCGGCCGGGGATCGCGTCGAGCAGGATCAACCGGTCCCAGCCGTCCAGCAGGTCGTAGGCCAGGTGCAGGCCGCGGATGCCGTAGTCGGTCACCCGCACGCCGTCGGGCAGCGGCCGGTCGCCGAGCACCCGGGCCACCTCGGCGCCGAACCCGTCGTCGCCGAGGAAGATGTTGCCGACACCGGCGACCAGCACCCGCATCGTCACATGTTCCGCATCTTCAGGTACCGCTCGATGTCCTCGCGGGAGCGGACACCGGTGACGACCGCGGCCACCACCGCGGCGACGAGGGCCGCCGTGGCGAGCATTCCGACGAATTTCATGGCATCTCCTTCGGGGTGGTGACGACCGACCGCGGTTCGATCTCGTCGGGGGCGAAATAGAGGTAGCGGCCATACCATTCGTGCAACTCGGCGGCCGGGTCAGCGAGCAGCACGACGGCCACGTGACACCCGCCGTCGACGTCCGCGAACACCCCGGTGACCCGCGCGTCCTGCCCGGCATAGAACAGGTCCTGGGCGTCGGCGCGCCGGTTGGGGCGGATCCGGACCAACGCGCCCTTCCCGACCTCGACCCCGTCGATGGCGACGGAGTCCCGTTCCGGGTGCACCGACGCGTCGACCCCCGGGTCCCACCAGGGCCGCTCGCCGGTGGGAGTGGCGTAGGTCGGTACCGCGGACAGGTCGGGCCCGGGCAACGGCGCGCCGGCGCGGGGGTCGCGCAGGGCGCCGTGCAGCCGGGCCAGATCCTGTTCGGTCATCGCGTCGCAGCGGTCGACGATGGCCGCGGCGGCCGGGTCGGTGGCCCGGGCGGCCCGCTTCTCCTCGTCGGTCATCGTCATCACCCGCAGGGACAGGATCTCGTCGATCTCGGTGGCGTCGAACAGGTCGCCCTGGCTCTCCGGGGCGACCGCCGGGTGGTCGTACAGGATGATCGGTGAGCAGAGCACCACATCGGAGCGACCCGGCCGGTCGGCGGTACCGGCGAGCACCGGCCAGCACCGGTGTTGCCGGCAGCCGGCCGCGGCGGTGTCCAGCCCCGCCGGCGGTTCCAGCAGCGAGCCGAACTCGCCGCGTTCGGCGACCAGGATCAGGTGGGCGCCCAGGAACGACACCGCCGTGGCGGCGTCGCGGTCGACCGGCTCGTCCGCGGCGGTGTTGGCCAGGTCGATGATCAGCCGGTGCCAGCCCTCGGTCAGCCGGTCGGCCCGCACGGACAGGTGCGCGTGCAGGTTCCGGGAGCGCCGTTCGACCCGGCCGGCCGGTGTCGTCTCGCCGGCGACATCGCCGTTCACCACGATCGTCCGGCTCAGGCCGCGGTCCAGGACGGCGGCCGGGAGCGGGCCGACGGTGGTCTCCCGGGCCACCGCCTCGTCGAACGAGAGGTGCCCGGCACCGTCGTCGTCGACGGGCTCGTTGCCGGCGAAGACCTGGCGCCGCACCAGGTGCAGGTGCCGCAGCCGGATCGTCAGCGTTCCGTCCGTGGCGCTCCGGAACAGGGTCTCGACGTGCATCGCGGGTTCCTCGCCGACCCCCGCCGCGGCCTCCGGTGGGCCGAGAACGCCGAACTGCCAACGGATCCGGTTCTTCGACGCGGTCGACCGGTACGGGTAGAGCAGGTAGCCCTCCCACAGCACGGCGTCGGCGACGGCGCGGACGGCGTCGAGCGTCACGGCCGGCTCACCCCC
Source organism: Nakamurella sp. (assembly GCA_039812105.1). Taxonomy (GTDB): domain Bacteria; phylum Actinomycetota; class Actinomycetes; order Mycobacteriales; family Nakamurellaceae; genus Nakamurella. The sequence continues at coordinate 215 of JBDHZW010000218.1, read as the reverse complement.
GCCTTGTCCAGCAGCACCGCGATGGTCTGCGCCCAGTCCGTCAGGCCGAGGTCAGCCCGCACCCGGAGCATCTGGTCGAGCGTCTCCCGGGGCAGCATGATCCAGCCCGTGCCCGGGAAGAACGTGTCCATCGCCTCCCGCCAGGCGGACGCCGGCAGGCCGAACGCGACATCGGTGTTCCACGGTATCGGGGCGACCCGGAAACCGTTGTCGGA
>JBDHZW010000217.1:0-9133 GCA_039812105.1 Nakamurella sp. | reverse complement strand
TCCTCGTCGCTCAGACCCATGGAAAAGCTCCCATCGATGATCGTCCGCCAACCCCAGTGGCCGCGGACTCCGCTCGGTCCAGTACCCGAACCGTGCGCAAGTGACGCTACTGACCAGGCCGATCCTCGGCGACCTGGATCAACTCGACGGGGTAGGCGGTCAGGGCCGCATCGGCGGTCACGATCGGCATCCGCTCGACGACGGACTGCGCGACCAGCAGACGATCGAACTGATCACGATGACGGAGGGGCAGATCGGCCACCGCCAGCTCCCAAGAACTGGCCGCCGACAGGTGCACCTCGGTCGCCGCGTCCTCGAGGATCCCGATCGCGGCGCCGAGGCGTTCGGGCTCGGTCTGCAACCACAGGAAAACGTGAGTATCGACCAGCACGCGCCTCATTCGAAGCCGGCCAGCACATCCGGCGGCAATGGAGCATCGAAATCGTCCGGGACGACGTAACGGCCCCGGTCGTGGCCGAACTGACGGGTGGTCGGGGCCGGTACCGGCACCAACCGCGCGACCGGTCGACCGTTGGAGTGAATCTCGATCTCCTCGCCGTCGGCGACTCGGCGCAGGAGCTGCGACAGGTGCGTCTTCGCCTCGTGCACACCGACGATCGTCATGCCCCATTGCAGCACGCAGGCCGGACTTAGTCCGCGGACTTAGTCGGTCAGGCGTCGCACCGCGGCCACGACATCACGAAGATTCTCGGTCGACCGCACCGGTTCGCCGAACTGCGCCGCGTCCACCGGTAGCTCCACCCAGCTCCGACACCCGCCGTACTCGGGCCGCACGGGCACGATGAGGGGTTCGATGAGCGGCCGGACCGAGACCGCGATCGCGGTCAGCCGGTGCCTGGGCCGGAAGTCGATACGGTTGGCCCGTACCGAGTCGGTGGTCCAGATGTGGACGGGTTCCAGCTCGGCGATCCGCTCCGGGTGGGTCACCTCGATCGCCGCCACGACGGTCGCGACGGCCCGGACGACGACGGCGTCCGGGCCGACGTCGGCCGCCCCCAGCGGCAGCAGGTCGGCGTGCTCGGGCCGGGTCGACTCGGCGTGGCTATGCGCCACCGTCGGGTACAGCAGGAACTCCGAACCCCGCAGGGCGAAACGCTTCTCGTGGATCCCACCCTTGCGCAGCAGGACCGTCTGCCGGCCCTGCAGCAGGGCGTGCGCGACCGCGCCCCACTCCTTGAGTGCGAGCGCACTCACCGCAACCGGACCAGGCCCTCCTGCACCACCGTGGCCAACATCCGGCCGTCCCGGGAGAAGAAGTGGCCGGTGCCGAGCCCGCGCGCGCCGGACGCGCTGGGCGACTTCGAGTCGTACAGCAGCCAGTCGTCGACCCGGAACGGCCGGTGGAACCACATCGCGTGGTCGAGCGAGGCCAATTGGATGTTGTCGTACTCGAACGAGAGCGCGTGCGTCTTGAGCACCGAATACAGCAGGGTCAGGTCGGAGAGGTAGGCGAGCAGGCACACGTGCAGCAGGTCGTCGTCCGGCAGCACGCCGTCGGTGCGGAACCACACCCGGCTGTGCGCCCCGATCTGCGGCCCGGAGAGCCGGGACTCCCAGGGCGGGTCGTCGACGTAGCGGACGTCGAAGGGCCGCGGAATCTGCCCCCACACGGCCATCCGTTCCTTGAACGGCGCGATCCGCTCGGCGTAGGTGGGCAACGATTCGGGTGGCGGCGCCGCCGGCATCGGCTCCCCGTGATCGACCCCGGGCTCGTCGACCTGGAACGACGCCGACATGGTGAAGATCGGCTTGCCGTGCTGGATGGCGACGACCCGCCGGGTGGTGAACGACACGCCGTCACGGGCCCGGTCGACCTGATAGACGATCGGCTGCCGCGGGTTCCCGGGACGCAGGAAGTAGGCGTGCAGGGAATGGACCCGCCGCTCGCTGGGCACCGTGCGGCCGGCCGCGGTCAGCGCCTGGGCCGCGACCTGGCCGCCGAACACCCGTTGCGGCGAGAGCTCGGGAGACACCCCCCGGTAGAGGTTGTCCTCGATGCGTTCCAGGTTCAGCAGTTCCACCAGGGCGTCGACGACGGCCTGCCCGCGGGGGACGCCGTCCGAATCGCGCAGGTCCGGATCCGGGGCCGGCTCCGTCGGATCGGCCGGCGGTTCGGTGTGGTCCGCCGGCTCGGCCTGACCGCGATGCCCGAAGATCGCCATCAGTCTTTGTGGCTCAGCCGATGCACCCTGATCAGGTTGGTCGATCCGGAGGTGTTCGGCGGCGCGCCGGCCACGATCACCACGGTGTCCCCGGACTCGTACCCGGGGATCTCCAGCATCGCCTGGTCGACCTGCTCGACCATCTCGTCGGTCGTGTCCACCTCGGGGGTGACGAAGGTCCGCACCCCCCAGGTCAGGGCGAGTTGGTTACGGACCTCCTCCTTGGGGGTGAACGCCAACACCGGCAGGCCGGTGTGCAGCCGGGCCATCCGGCGGACGGTGTCGCCGGTGAAGGTGAACGCGATCAGCGCCTTGGCGTCGATCCGCTCGGCGATGTCCCGGGCGGCGAACGACAGCACGCCGCCGCGGGTGCGCGGGGTGTGGGTCAGCGCCGGAGCGGCGACCGACTCGGTCTCCACCGCCTCGATGATCCGGGCCATCGTCTTGACCGCGATGATCGGGTACTTGCCGACCGAGGTCTCGCCGGACAGCATCACCGCGTCCGCGCCGTCCAGGATGGCGTTGGCGACGTCGGAGGCCTCGGCCCGGGTCGGCCGGGAGTGCTCGATCATCGAGTCGAGCATCTGGGTGGCCACGATGACGGGGCGGGCGTTCTCCCGGGCCACCTGCACCGCCCGCTTCTGCACCAGCGGAACCTGCTGCAGCGGCAGCTCGACGCCCAGATCGCCACGGGCCACCATGATCCCGTCGAACGCCCGCACGATCGCCTCGAGATTGGCGACGGCCTCGGGCTTCTCCAGCTTGGCGATGACCGGCCGGCGCGCGGCCCCGACCTCGTCCATCACGTCGCGGACCAGGTCGACGTCCGACGGCGACCGGACGAACGACAGGGCGACGACGTCGACCCCCAGGGACAGCGCGAACTTCAGGTCGGCCACGTCCTTCTCGGACATCGCCGGCACGGACACGTTCATCCCGGGCAGCGAGATGCCCTTGTTGTTGGACACCGGGCCGCCCTCGGTGACCGAGCAGCGAACGTCGTCGCCGTCGACCTCGGTGACCACCAGCCCGACCTTGCCGTCGTCGATCAGCAGCCGGTCGCCCGCCCGCGCGTCCCGGGCCAGGCCCTTGTAGGTGGTGGACACCCGGTCCTTGGTGCCGACGATGTCCTCGACGGTGATGGTGACGGTGTCACCGGTGTTCCAGTCGTGCGGGCCGTCGGCGAAACGTCCCAGCCGGATCTTCGGTCCCTGCAGGTCGGCCATGATGGCCAGGGCCTTGCCGGACGACTTGGCCGCATCCCGCAGCCGGTGATAGATCACCTCGTGGTCGGCATAGTCACCATGCGAGAAATTCATCCGGGCGACGTTCATGCCCGCGTCCAGCAGGGCGGCGATCGCCTCCTCCGACGAGGTGGCCGGACCCAGGGTGCACACGATCTTTGCTCGGCGTGTCATGGGCCTTACCCTAGCGGACTTCTGAACCGATGCAGAAAGCGGTGTCACATGATCACGATGTGAGAACTGTCCCAGCAACCTGGGCGCACCATCCGAAGTTGATCATGACGAACTCTGCTGCACTTTCGGTGTGTCGCCGGCGTGTCGAGCAGAGATTGCCATGATCGACTTTGAAGGGGGGCGGGGCCGGGGTGCACGCCCGGCCCCGGCTCACCCGGACGGCTACCGCAGCGCGACGGCGGTGGGCTCCAGTGGGTCGGGCAGGAACGTCGTGCCGGCCAGATACGCGTCGACCCCGGCGGCCGCGGACCGGCCCTCGGCGATCGCCCACACGATCAGGGACTGCCCGCGGCCGGCGTCGCCGGCCACGAACACGCCGGGCACCGACGTCATGTAGTTCTCGTCCCGGACGATCGTCCCGCGCTGGGAGATCTCCACGCCGAGCTCGTCCAGCAGCCCGGGGCGTTCCGGACCGACGAAACCCAGTGCGATCAGGATCATGTCGGCGTCGATGTGGTACTCGGTGCCCTCGGTGGGGATGAAGCCGCCGGGGATCCGCTTGCCCTCCACCAGGTTCAGACCCGTCACCCGACCGTCCCGACCCTCGATCGAGGTCGAGTTGACGCCGAAGATCCGCTCGCCACCCTCCTCGTGCGCCGCCGAGATGCGCAGCATCAGCGGGTACGTCGGCCACGGGGTGGACAGGTCTCGGGTGGGTGGCGGCATCACGTGGATGTCCAGCTGGGTCACCGACGCGGCGTTCTGCCGCAGCGCCGTGCCGTAGCAGTCGGCACCGGTGTCGCCGCCTCCGATGATCACCACCCGCTTGCCCTGCGCCGACACGGACACCGCGTCCCGGGTGCCTTCGCAGACCTCGTTCTGCTGGATCAGGTACGGCATGGCCAGGTGCACGCCGTCCAGCTCGCGGCCGTCCACGGTCAACTCCCGGGCCACCGTCGACCCGGTGCAGATGACCACGGCGTCGAAGTCGGACTGCAGCTTCTCCACCGACACGTCGGCCGGACCCGAGCCGCCCACGGCGCACCCGGCCACGAACCGAACGCCCTCGGCGGACAGCTGCTCGAGACGGCGGTCCAGCACGTCCCGGTCCATCTTGAACTCGGGGATGCCGTAGCGCATCAGCCCGCCGATGCGCTGGTCCCGCTCGAAGACGGTCACCGTGTGACCGGCCCGGGCCAACTGCTGGGCGGCGGCCAGGCCGGCCGGGCCCGACCCGATCACCGCGACCGTGCGGCCGGTGGACAGCTCGGCCGGCCGCGGCTCCAACCCGTGACCGTCGGCGATGGCCCGGTCCGCGATCTCCTGCTCGACCAGCTTGATCGACACCGGGTCGTCGGCGATGCCCAGCACGCAGGCGCCCTCGCACGGCGCCGGGCACAGCCGCCCGGTGAACTCCGGGAAGTTGTTGGTCGCGTGCAGCCGGTCCGACGCCTCCGCCCACTTGCCGGTGCGGACCAGGTCGTTCCACTCAGGGATCAGGTTGCCCAGCGGGCAGCCCTGATGGCAGAACGGGATGCCGCAGTCCATGCACCGGGTGGCCTGTTCCCGGGTCGACTGCTCCTCGTACGGCTGGTAGACCTCGCCCCAGTCCTTCAGCCGCAACGGGATCGGCCGGCGGGCCGGCCCGCCCCGGGTGTACTTGAGGAACCCGCTCGGGTCAGCCATGGCTGGCCTCCATGATCATCTGGTCGGCGTCGACGCCGAGGGCGGCGGCCTCGGCGCGCAGGGCGAGCACCCGCCGGTAGTCGCGGGGCATCACCCGGGAGAACCGGACGGCGGCGATCGGCCAGTCGGCCAGCAGCGCGGCCGCTATCCGGGAGCCGGTGAGCTTGGCGTGCGACCCGATGACCTCGCCCAACCAGGCGACCTCGTCGGTGTCGAGCGCCTCCAGGTCGACCAGCTCGGGGTTGACCTTGGCCGGTTCCGGGTCGAGCAGGTAGGCGATGCCGCCGCTCATCCCGGCGCCCACGTTGCGCCCGGTGCGGCCGAGAATGACCACCCGTCCACCCGTCATGTACTCGCAGGCGTGGTCGCCGGTGCCCTCGACGACCATCAGCGCACCTGAGTTGCGGACGGCGAACCGCTCCCCCACCCGCCCGCGCAGGTACAGCTCGCCGGAGGTCGCGCCGTAGCCGATGGTGTTGCCGGCGATCACCTGGGTCTTGACGCCGGGCGCCTGGGACGGCGAGTTCTCGTCCGGCCGGACCACGATCCGCCCACCGGACAGGCCCTTGCCGACATAGTCGTTGGCGTCGCCGAGCAGGTCGATGGACACCCCGCGGGGCAGGAACGCGCCCAGCGACTGGCCGGCGGTGCCGGTCAGGTTGACCTCGATGGTGTGGTCGGGCAGGCCCTCCGGACCGAACACCCGGGTGACCTCCGAGCCGAGCATGGTGCCGGCGGTCCGGTCGACGTTGCGGATCGGCAGGTGGATCCGCACCCCGCGGGCGTCCTGCAGGGCCGGGGCGGCCTGCTTGATCAGCTCCGCGTCCAGCGTCTTGGACAGGTCGTGCCGGGCCGGGTGGGTGCACGAGTAGTCGCTGGCCACCTCGGGGATCTCCAGCAGCGGCGCCAGGTCGAGCCCGCGGGCCCGGTGGTGCTCCACCGCCGCGGTGACGTCGAGCATCTCGGCGTGCCCGACCGCCTCCTGCACGGAACGGAAACCCAGCGCCGCCAGGTACTCCCGGATCATCTCGGCCATGTACAGGAAGAAGGTCTCGACGAACTCCGGGGTGCCGGTGTACCGCTCACGCAGCACCGGGTTCTGGGTGGCGATGCCGACCGGGCAGGTGTCCAGGTGGCAGACCCGCATCATCACGCAGCCGGCGACCACCAACGGGGCGGTGGAGAAGCCGAACTCCTCGCCGCCCAGCAGCATGGCCACGACGACGTCCCGCGGGGTGCGCAGGCCGCCGTCGACCTGCACCCGCACCTGCTCGCGCAGCTGGTTGATGCGCAGCGTCTGCTGGGTCTCGGCGACCCCGAGTTCCCACGGCTGGCCGGCGTGCTTGAGCGAGGTCAGCGGCGCGGCGCCGGTGCCGCCGTCGTACCCGGCGATGATCACCTTGTCCGCGTGCGCCTTGGTGACGCCGGCGGCGACCGTGCCCACCCCGGGCTCGGACACTAGCTTGACCGACACGTCGGCGGCCGGGTTGGCGTTGCGCAGATCGTGGATGAGCTGCTTGAGGTCCTCGATCGAGTAGATGTCGTGGTGCGGCGGCGGCGAGATCAGGCCGACGCCGGCGGTGGCGTGCCGGGTCTGCGCGATCCACGGATACACCTTGCTGCCGGGCAGCTGGCCGCCCTCGCCGGGCTTGGCGCCCTGCGCCATCTTGATCTGGATCTCGGCCGAGTTCACCAGGTACGGGCTGGTCACGCCGAACCGGCCGGAGGCGACCTGCTTGATCGCCGACCGGCGGACCGGGTCGAGCAGCCGGTCCACGTCCTCGCCGCCCTCGCCGGTGTTCGACCGGCCGCCGAGCCGGTTCATCGCGATGGCCAGGGTCTGGTGCGCCTCGATGGAGATCGAGCCGTAGGACATGGCGCCGGTGACGAACCGCTTGACGATCTCGGACGCCGGCTCCACCTCGGCCAGCGGCACCGGGGTGGCGTCGGCGGTGCGCAGCTCGAACAGGCCGCGCAGGGTGCCCCCCTGCTTGGTCAGCTTGTCCACCGTCTCGGCGTACCGGCGGAAGATCTTCTGCTGCTTGCTGCGGGTGGAGTGCTGCAGCAGGTAGACCGTCTCCGGGTTGAACAGGTGGATCTCACCCTCGCGGCGCCACTGGTACTGGCCGCCGATCTCCAGGCCCCGGTGCTCCAGGGTCTGCGGGTTGGGCACGAAGGCCAGGCCGTGCCGCGCGGCCACGTCGCCGGCGACGGTGTCCAGGCCGCTGCCGCCGGTGCGGGTGGTGCTGCCGGTGAAGTACTCGTCGAGCACGTCCTGGTTGAGCCCGAACACGGCGAAGACCTGGGCGGCCCGGTACGAGCCGACGGTGGAGATGCCCATCTTGCTCATCACCTTGAGCACACCCTTGCCCAGGGCGTACACGACGTTCTTGACCGCCTTCTCCGGCGTCACGTCGCCGAGCAGGCCGTGCCGGGACAGATCCTCGGCCGTCTCGATGGCCAGGTACGGGTTGACCGCGCCGGCGCCGTAGCCGAGCAGGGTGGCGATGTGGTGCACCTCGCGGGCGTCACCGGACTCGACGACCAGGGCGACCTTGGTCCGCGACTTCTGCCGGACCAGGTGCTGGTGCACCGCGGAGGTCAGCAGCAGCGACGGGATCGGCGCCTTGTCGGCGGTGGAGTGCCGGTCGGAGAGCATGATGACCCGCGCGCCGCGGGCGATCGCCTCGTCCGTCTCCAGCCGACATCGCTCGATCGCCTCGGTCAGCGCCTCCCCGCCGCCGTGCACGTCGTACAGGCCGGAGATGGTGGCCGAGGCGAACCCGGGCAGGTTGCCGTCGGCGTTCATCCCCATCAGCTTGGCCAGGTCGTCGTTGTCCAGGACCGGGAACGGCAGCACCACCTGCCGGCACGACCACGGCCCGGGCTCGAGCAGGTTGGCCTCCGGCCCGATGACCGAGGCCATCGAGGTGACCACGGCCTCCCGGATGGCGTCCAGCGGCGGGTTGGTGACCTGGGCGAACAGCTGGGTGAAGTAGTCGAAGATCAGCCGGGGCCGTTGCGAGAGCACCGCCTCCGGGGTGTCGGTGCCCATCGACCCGATGCCCTCGGCGCCGGTCGCGGCCATCGGGGTGATCAGGACGCGCAGCTCCTCCTCGGTGTAGCCGAAGATCCGCTGCCGGGTCAGCACGCTGCGGTGCGACACGGTCACGTGCTCGCGCGGCGGCAGCTCGGTCAGCCGCATCAGCCCGGCGTGCACCCAGTCGCGGTACGGGTGCTCGGCGGCCAGCGCGGTCTTCACGTCGGTGTCGTTGAGGATGCGGCCCTGGTCGGTGTCGACCAGGAACATCCGGCCGGGCTGCAGCCGGCCGCGCTCGATCACCTTTTCCGGCGGGATCGGCAGCACCCCCGCCTCGGAGGCCAGCACCACGGTGTCGTCGCTGGTCAGCCACCACCGGCCGGGGCGCAGGCCGTTGCGGTCCAGCACCGCGCCGAGCAGCGTGCCGTCGGTGAAGGTGACGCAGGCCGGGCCGTCCCAGGGCTCGATCAGCGAGGCGTGGAACTCGGCGAACCCGCGGATCGCCGGGTCCATCGTGGCGTTGTTCTCCCACGCCTCCGGGATCATCATCATCACCGCGTGCGGCAGGCTGCGGCCGCCCAGGTGCAGCAGCTCCAGCACCTCGTCCAGGGACGCCGAGTCGGAGGCGGCCCCGGGGGTGACGATCGGGAACGCGCGGGACAGATCGCCCGGGATCAGCGTGGACGACAGCATCGCCTCGCGGGCCCGCATCCGGTTCCGGTTGCCGCGGACGGTGTTGATCTCGCCGTTGTGCGCCAGGTAGCGGAACGGGTGGGCCAGCGGCCAGGCCGGGAACGTGTTGGTGG
>JBDHZW010000216.1:0-9160 GCA_039812105.1 Nakamurella sp. | reverse complement strand
GGGTATCTGCTGTCCCAATTCCTGTCCCCGCTGACCAACCGGCGCACCGACCGGTGGGGCGGCTCGCCGCGGAACCGCGCCCGCCTGCTCCTGGGCATCGTCCGCGCGGTGCGGGCCGCCGTGGCGTCCGACTTCGCCGTCCCGGTGAAGCTGAACTCCGAGGAACTGGCCAGGACCAGCCACTGCCGCTGATGCTCACCGGCGGCATCGTCCGGCGACGCGTGGCGGAGGAGGTGCTCGCCGGTGGCATCGATCTCGTCGGGATGGGCAGCGCCCTGGCCGTCGACCCCGACCTGCCCCGTAATTGGGTGGACGGCTGACCGGCGCTGCAGGAGAGGTTCGTGCCGGCTGCGGCGTTCGCGCCTGCGAGCAGGTCGAATTTCGCTTCGGGCCACGTGATCACCCGGCCCCGCATCGTTGGAGCGCCGTCAGCGACGACGCGCCAGAAAGAAGGTACATCCGGTGGGTCCCCGGCCAGGCAGGATCTCGTCGAGATCGTGCACCGCCAACAGTTCCAGTCCACCGGCGGAAATTGCGGTGGTCACATCGTCGACGGTGTGCGTGCGCTGGCGATGAACCTCGACCTCGATGCCAGTTGAATCGGCGACCTCCAGACGTGCGGTCTGGGCGGCAGGCGCAGCCGGCGCATGTCCTGGAGCAGGAAGCGGGCCCGGTTACCGGAGTTCTTCCGGGCCGCAACCTCGAGCATCTGTGGCGAAAGGTCCACCCCCCAAACCGGATCGGATCCGATCCGGCACAAGTAATCGACGAACGTGCCGGTCCCGCAACCTATGTCGGCGGCCGAGGTGAATCGAACGGAGTGACGACGCTGAATCAATGCGAAAGCCTGTCTCATCTCCGAGAACGATTCGTCGCCGAGCAGGGCGTCGTAGACCCGCGCGAACCGGCGGTAGGGTGCGTTGTCGCGCCCGATCCCGGTCATTCGTGCCCGGGACTCGGTGCAGCCGGGGACACCGCCGTCCCAAACGTACGGCCGGCGGATCCTGGAATCCAGCGAACTGGCGGCGGTCCGTTGCGGATTCGCACGGCTGTTCGACACCTGCGTGGTACGCATCTGTCGAAGGGACGGAGAGCCATGCCCGCCGGCCGCGTCCGGCACGGCAGCTCGTCGCCCAGGTCGGCTGATCGATAGGGCCGGCGAGGTCCGTTGGCCGCGTGGTGGTTCACGGCAAGCGGTAGATCGACCTCGCGCACCACCCAGGTCCCCACCCGTTTCACACCAGTGCGAGACATCAATGCGTCACCCATCCCATTCCGTAGTCCTGCGGCAGGTCGGGGGACCGCTGGACCGGGCCCATTGTCGCCTCCGACGACGTCACGTCCATCAACCGTTTCGGGTGAGGCGGTCGCTGGGCCCTTCAGCCGCTCTGGTCCGGACCGTGGCCGGTGACTTGTGTCCCTGAACGGCCTTCCAGGTTCCGGTACCGCGAGGATCACCAATGACAGGTCGGCGCAGATCGGCCACTGGTCGAAGGGCAGGACCTGGTTGGCCACGAACACGGGTTGCAGGTATCGGGTGCCGGCCGGGCGGGGCTGCTGGTCCAACGCCTGGTGGGCAGCTCGATGGTCCGGCCGCGATCTGGGACAACACGGCAGCGCGTTCGTCGAGTTTGCCCGGGCGGCGGCGCCACCCGCGATGAGCAGGCCGATCGAGATCACCGCGACCGCGACGACACCCCGCGTAAAGGACGAGGCGATCATGGCCACGACCGCGGCGACGGCACGGCCAGGCCACGGGACGCCCCAGCTATCCCGAGGTCGGCCGCAATTCTCGGACGTTTCGGAGTTGTGCCGGGTCAGTCCGCAGTAGGTTCTCCACCGCAGCCGATCCCTCAAGCCTTACTACAGTGCGTGAGTGGACCGTTGTGCGCAGTCGAGCACGACCGGTCCTGGGCCGGCAACGTTCGTCACCTACCTCGCGGGACGACGGAGGTACGCGGTGTGCAGCTTGTGGACGCGACCGGAGAGGTGGCGAATCGCCTCCGCGACCGGCGATATTGCGCGGATCACCCGCGTCTGGCCGGCTTCGATGTCGTGTCCTTCCGGGCGACTTCCCGGGAAATTATGGTCGAGCTCGCGGCACGCTGTGACCGACTCGAGGTCCGCCGCGCCGATATCCAGGACGTGCCCCCGTTCGTCAGCACACTCGATCTTTCGACCCCGACGACGCTGTCGTGCGTTCTGCGTTCAACCATCCGACGGCGCCGAAGGGTTCCGTGAGTGGACGTGGGCGATTCTGGACCGGCCCTCTACAGCGAACCACGACTCGACCATTGACGCCGGCGAAGGTCAGGTCCGTCCGGGTGTCCTTCACGCCGATGGACCTGGTCGGCTCGGCCGAGCTGGTCGAGCGGTAGGCCGCCGTTGTGGTGATAGGCCAGGCCGTAGCCGGTGCCGCCCGGGTACCCGCCGAGCATGCGCATCATCATGAAGCTGCTGTCCGGGCAGTGATGGCGCACCTTGCTGCGATCGGTCCGGGAGCTTCAGCGGGCTTTGCGCTCGCCGGCACCGGCGTCGTGGTCGGCCGGAAGGAGTTCACCGATCAGGGTTTCGACCCGGCGGCGGATCTCGTCCCGGATCGGCCGCACGCCGTCGATGCCCTGACCGGCCGGATCGTCGAGCTTCCAGTCCTCGTACCGCTTGCCGGGGAACACCGGGCAGGCATCGCCGCAGCCCATGGTGATGACGACATCGGAGGCCTGGACCGCGTCGGCGGTCAGGATCGTCGGCTGCCGGTGGGCCATGTCGATGCCGACCTCGCCCATCGCCTGGACCGCGATCGGGTTGACCTGGTCGGCAGGCGCGGACCCGGCCGACCGGACCTCGATCCGGCCGCCCGAGAGCGCGCGGAGGAAGCCGGCAGCCATCTGGGACCGGCCGGCGTTGTGCACGCACACGAACAGCACGCTGGGCTTGTCTGACATCGCCCTTCCTCCGGAAGAGTACGGACCGGACCTTGACCTGACAGTCAGCTCAACGATACTTGACTCAATATGCGTGGAGGTAGTCTGATGGACGACGAGTTGGCCCGGCGGGCCCGGGTACACGCCGCACTGGGTGAGCCGGCTCGCTTGGCGATCGCCGATCGGCTGGTCCCGGGTGACGCGTCGCCCGGAGAATTGGGTGCCGAGTTCGCCTTGGCGACCAACCTGCTCGCGCACCACCTGCGGGTGCTGCAGGAGGCGGGGGTGATCCGCCGAGTGCATTCCGAGGGCGACCGCCGGCGCACCTACGTGCGGCTGCGCCTGGACGACCCGACAGTCCGCGCCGCGGTGCTTGCGCATCCCCCGCAGGCGCCGGCCGGGGCTCGGGTGGTGTTCGTGTGCACCCACAATTCGGCCCGTTCCCAGTTGGCCGCGGCGTCCTGGCGGCGGATCAGCGCGGTGCCGGTGGCCTGCGCCGGCACGCACCCGGCCGCGCGGGTGCATCCCGCGGCCGTCGCGGCCGGTCGGCGGCACGGGCTACGGCTGGGCCGGGCCCGCACCGCCCACATCGACCAGGTCCTGCAGCCGGACGACCTGATGATCGCCGTGTGCGACCGCGCCCATGAAGAGTTGCCCCCGCGGCTGCCCCGGCTGCACTGGTCGATCCCGGACCCGGTCCGGATCGGCACGGACGAGGCGTTCGACGCCGCCTACACCGAGATCGCCGGCCGCATCCGGGCTTTGGCCGACAGCTAGCTAGCCGGCCGAAACCGGTTTGGTGGCACGGATGATCGCCGCGTGCAGGCCGGGCGCGGCCTCATGGGTGAAGGTGACGTCGGCGTCGACGAACCCCGCCGCGGCCAGTCCGTCCAGGTACTCGTTCCGGGACAGGGCGCCGGCCAGGCAGCCCACGTAGGAGCCGCGGTCGGCCCGGTCGGCCACCGACAGCTGGTCCTCGGCAACCACATCGGAGATCCCGATCCGGCCGCCGGGGGTCAGCACCCGGAACATCTGCGCCAGCACCGCCGGCTTGTCGACGGACAGGTTGATCACGCAATTGGAGATCACCACGTCCACCGTCGCGTCCGGCAGCGGGATGTCCTCGATGTGTCCCTTGACGAACTCGACGTTGGTCGCGCCGGCCCTGGTCGCGGTGGCCCGGGCCAAAGCGAGCATCTCGTCGGTCATGTCCAACCCGTAGACGAAACCCGTGACGCCGACCCGCCTCGCGGACAGCAGCACGTCGATCCCGCCGCCCGAGCCGAGGTCCAGAACCCGCTCACCTTCCCGCAGCTCGGCCACCGCGAGCGGGTTGCCGCAGCCCAGGCTGGCCAGCACCGCCTGCCGCGGCAGGCCGGAGGTCTGGTCCGGCTCGTACAGTCCCGCACCGAACGCCCCATCCGCCCCGTCCACGGCAGTCGGCCCGCAACCCCCACCGCCGCAGCAGTCCGCGGTGGTGCCGACCTCGGTCACCATCAGCGCCGCCCGCGCGTACCGGTCCCGGACCTGGTCCCGCAGATCCTCATCCACCGCAGACATCCCCGCCTCCGTCGCATAGACATCCATCGATTCATCAATCGTGGCACGACCCATCGATGACTGTCAATGCGTTCGGGTAGGGTGGTGCCCATGACGACCGCGAGCCGGCCGGGATTGCCGCTGTCCGACCTGGCGAGGTGCTGCCGCCCGAGCACCGGGTCGGTGATCGACGCGGCCTCCGCCGAGCGACTCGCCGCGGCCCTCAAGGCGCTGGCCGAACCCACCCGGCTGCGGCTGATCTCGTTGATCGCCGCGACCGGAGCCGGCGGCCAGGCTTGCGTCTGCGACCTGACCGAACCGGTAGGGCTGAGTCAGCCGACGGTGTCGCACCATCTGAAGGTCCTGGGCGACGCCGGCCTGATCGAGCGGGAACAGCGGGGCAGGTGGGCGTACTACTCGCTGGTGCCGGGCGCCCTGGAGGCGATCGCCCGCGCCCTCACCGACCGCGGCTGACCCTACCGGCCCAGGTCGCGGTCGAGCCGATCGCGGGTGGGCGGCACCGGCAGGCCGGATCAGCCCGCCAGACCCACCTCGGCGACGACGGCGTCGCGCAACGCCCCGGCCGGGTTCACCTCGGCGGTCTCCTCGACGTTGGACAGGGCGACGACGGTGAGATCGCGGTCCGGCCAATGGTTGACCACGGCGCTCACCCCCGGGTCGCCACCTCCGTGCCCCCAGCGCCCGTCGGGGTAGATGATCGGGCCGTAGCCCTGGGACCAGTCGCCGTCGATGGTGGTGTGGCGCCGCGTCGCCCGAGCGGCCAGGTCACCGAGCAGCGTGCCGTCGGCGAGCGCCCGGCAGAACCGCACCAGGTCGGCCGCGGTGCAGACGCAGCCACCGTCACCGCCGCCGATCACCGGCACGCTGTGCACGTTGGTGCGCCCGGACGGCAGATAGTGCACGGCCGAGCCGGCCCTGGGCTCGTCCGACCGGTCGAAGGCGCTGTCGTCCATCCCGGCCCGGCGCAGCACCCGCTCCTCGATCACCTCGGTGCAGGGCTGCCCGGTGAGCTGCTCGAGCACCTCCCCGAGAAGGACGTAGCCGGCGTTGGAGTAGCGCCAGGTCCGGCCCGGCGGGCCGTAGGGCGGCAGATCCCCGTACAGCGGCAGGAAATCGGCCGGACGTTGCGCCCGGGCCGGTGGGACGTCGCGCCACAGCGCGCCGTAGTCGGCGCAGAAGGTGGGCAGCGACTCGTCCTCCTCGCAATAGTCGGCGATACCCGAGGTGTGACAGAGCAAGTGGTGTACGGTGACACCGGCGGAGAGGTGCCGGGGCCGGCGACCGGATGGCACCACGTCCACGACCGGGGTCTCGACCGACACCCGGCCCTGCGCGACCTGGTCGAGGACGGCGGTCGCCGTGAACATCTTCGTCACGGACGCCGTCTGGAAGCGGGTGCGCGGCGTGATCGGAAGGCGGTTGGCCCGGTCGGCCATTCCGAGACAGCCTTGCATGACGACGATCCCCGCCTCGGCCAGCAGCACCGTACCCGAAATGCCCGTCGCCGTCAGCCCATTGAAATGACCGGTCAGGCGAGTGCGCGCCGCATCGTCGAGGAGGGTTTCGGGCACGCCCCGATCATGCGCGGGCCGCGCCCGCGACGGCAACGCCTTTTCGACCCGAGCCTTCGCCTGCCCCCTGCCGGTCGCCGACCGTCCGCCGCTGTCCGAGGGGGGTCGACCCGACGGCCGCGCTCGCGCACGGCTCGAGCAGGGCCCAATACCCTTGCCATCTTGTCGACAACATTTGTAGTATGAACGTCGATCGACGGTCGACCTCCTGGGACCTGACGGAAGGGGGTGGAGATGGACACGATGACGGGTACGCCGCAAGCGGACGTCGGCTCCGTGCCGGTGGTCGGCTCGCGCGGCCCCGACCACGACGCCTTGGCCGCGGCGGTCGACGCTCTGCTGGGGCAGCCCGTCGCGATCGAGACCTACCGCGTCGCATCGTTTCCGGTGAACGCCGTCGGCACCGAGGCGGTGCTGCACGTGCGGGGAACCGCGACATCGACCGACGGGGTTCGACTGCCCTGGAGCGTGCTCCTGAAGATCATTCGTTCACCGAGACACTGGCCCCTGCTGGACCGGATTCCCGAGCCGTTGCGCGAATCGGGTATCGCGGGCTACCCGTGGCGCGCGGAGTTGGACATACGCGATGCCGGCGTCGCCGAGTTCATTCCCCGGGCTCCGACTCCCCACGCTGTACCGGCGGGACGATCTCGGCGGCGACCGGGTCGCTCTGTGGCTCGAGTGGATCGAAGTGGCACCGGGTGGATGGGATCTCGCGCGGTTTCGGCAGGCCGCCCGGGCCCTGGGCAGGCTGTCGGCCCGGTGCCGGCGGCTGCCGGCCGCGACCTCGGTGGCGATTGGGCCGCCCAGTCCACTCCGGCAGATCGTGGACGGTCCGATCGCACGGTGGCTGGTGCCGACCGTCGCGGATCCCGGGCTGGCCGCGCATCCCCTGTTCGCCGGGCTGCCCGCGGAGCCGCTGTTCCGCGACCTGGGCACGCTGGCCGGCCGCCTGTCGCCGCTCCTGGACCGCTACGAGACACTGCCCCGGTCCTATGGACACGGCGACGCCTGCCCGCAGAACCTGTTGACTCCGGTCGACGACCGCGACACCCTGGTGGCGATCGACCTGTCCTGGCCCTACCCCGAGGCGATCGGCTACGACCTGGGCCAACTGCTGATCGGGCACGCTCATGCCGGTGATCTGCCGATCAGTGGACTACCGCGCGTTCACGACCTGATCGTCGACGGATTCGTCGAGGGCCTGCGCCAGGAGTCGTGCGACGTGCCGGTCACCGACGTGCGCCTGGCGTTCGAGACGGCCCTGGTGGTGCGTAACGCATTCCAGTCGCTACCCCTGGAACGGCTGGATGAGCCGGTCACGCCCGAGCTGGCCGCCCTGGCCGCCCGGCGGGTCGAGTTGACCCGGTACCTGGCCGACATCGGGATGCGGCTGTGACCGGCCATACCGTACGGTGTCGATCGGACTACAGACGTAGTATTCGGTCGTGTCCGATCGTCGCTTGCTCCTGCTGGACGCGGCCATCCAGGTGCTCGGTGAACGCGGCGTCCGGGCGGTCACCCATCGTGCGGTCGACGCCGAGGCCGGCCTGGCGGTCGGGTCGACGGCCAACTGCTTCGCGACCCGCGAGTCGTTGTTCGCGGCGATCGTCGAGCGAGTCGCGGAACGCGAGCGTCGCGCCTTCGACGACCGGGCGCTGACCGTGTGCCCGATCAGTCCGGCCGAGTTGGGGCGCAAATTGGGTGCATTCGCCCGCGACAGCGCCGACCGGGACCGGGCCCTGACCCTGTCCCGGTACGCGCTGCTGGTGGAGTCGGCCAACAATCCCGGGCTGCGTGAGCACATGGCCGTCACCGGCGCGCGGGTCAGCGCCTGGATGTCGAACTGGCTGCGGATGATCGGGTCGACCGACCCGGATCTGCACGTGCACCTGCTCGGCAACTACGTGACCGGGTTGGTGTTGCACCAGTTGGCCATCCCGGACCCGCATTTCGATCCGACCGACAAGATTGTCGCGTTCCTGCGGACACTAATCCAGGCACCGCCCCCCTCGTCGATCCGGAATGCCGCCGAATCCGCCCGGCTCACCAAGAAGGGAAGATCCGATGGACCGTGACGAGGTATGGACGGCCATCGACGAGCAACGCCGGAGCCTGGTCATCCTCCTGGAGGATCTGTCGGAGCCGGAGTGGCGGCAGCCGTCCCTGTGCCGGCAGTGGACCGTCCGTCAGGTGGCCGCGCACGTGGCCCTGCAGAACACCACCTGGTCGGCCCTGCCCCGGGCGGTGCCGGACCTGATCAGGTTCGGGGGAATGGACGGGGCCATCGCCGCCGCGGCGCGCCGGCATGCCCGCCTGCCCACCGCAACGATCATCGACCAGATCCGGGAGCGGATCGGGGTGTGGCGGCCGCTCCCGACGGTCACCTACCGGGAGAGCGCCATCGACTACCTGGTTCACGCTCAGGACATCGCGATCCCGCTGCGCCGGGACGTCCCGATGCCTACCCTCGCGGCCACGGTGGCCGCCGACCGGGTGTGGGCATCCGGGCGGATGTTTCACGCCCGCCGCCGGTTGGCCGGGTACCGGTTCGTGGCCACCGATGTCGACTGGGCCGTGGGCGAGGGCAGCCAGGTGACCGGCCCGATCGGCGCCCTGCTGCTCGTGCTGACCGGCCGCCCGGCCGGGCTCGCCCAGCTGACCGGCCCGGGCGTGCGCGACCTGCGGACCGGCCGGGCGACGCAGGCACCCCGGCCGGCACCCTGAAACCAGGTTGAGAGGCTCGCTCATGGGTCTGTCTCCACTGCGTGATCGACCGTCGCTTCGTCGGTGGGTGTTGCGGTGCCCGTCGAAGGCGGCGGTGTGGGATTCAGCGTGATGGGCCCGGGATCGACGAGGGCTCGAACCCTCCTCGCACGACCAGCGGCAGGGCCAGCAGGGTGATCGCGGCCAGCGCGAGGAACGCCAGGGATGGATGGTCGAGCAGCAGCCCGATACCGGATGCGACCACGAGACCGCCGAGGTTCCCGGCCATCCAGACGAGCCCGGCCGCCGTCCCGGCGACCGCCGGGTCGCGGCGCTCCACGATCTCCAGCACCATCGGCAGCGCCGGCAACAACGACATCCCGATGACGGACATCGCCA
>JBDHZW010000215.1:0-9165 GCA_039812105.1 Nakamurella sp. | reverse complement strand
GCCGGCGACCGCCGCCCACTGCCGCACCCGGGCGGGAATGCCGGGGCTGCGGGACAGCCCGGCCCGCAGCCGGGCGTCGGCCTCCAGGGCGCCCCCGACGTCGGACCGGGCGACCGCGGCCTCGACGGCGCCGACGGCCAGGCCGAGCCGGATCATCCGGTCCGTCTGCTGGCGGCTGACGGCCAGGCCGCGGGCGAACGCGCGGGCGGCCTGATCGGCCTGACCGCGAGTGTTCAGCACCATCCCCATCGCCAGCTGCAGGCCCAGGGCCTGCGGCTCGGACCCCCAGCCGCGGCGCTCGACCAGGCTCAGAGCCTGCCGGGCGCGCTGCTCGGCGCGACGGCAGCGGCCGGTGATCGCGTCCAGCACCGACTGGTAGGTGATGGTGTTGAGCAGTCCCAGCTCCAGGCCCAGGCCGGTGAGTTGCTGCTCGGCCTCGTTGAAGGTGAGTTCGGCGGCGTCCACGTCGTCGGTCCAGAGTTGACCGACGCCCAGATTGCTGGTCGCGATCCCCCGGAAATGCCGGGCCAGCGGGATCAGCCGCCGCGGTGTGGCGTCGAGCGTGCGGATGATCCCGCGGCACATCTCGATCTGCCGGGTCGCGTCCCCGGACATGCGATAGAAGGCCTGATCGCACAGGTTGAGCAGGACCTCGATCCCCGGTCGCAGCTCGTCCGGGGCGCCGTCCAGGTAGTGCCGGGCGTCGACCACGTCCTGGTGCATCGCCGCGTAGTCGTGCCGCTGGACGTGGAAGGCGGCGGCGGCGACGAGTTCGTACAGACCCGGATCCGTTTCCGCCCGCCGGACCATCGGCTCGATGGCGTCGGCCAGCGCCGGCGCCTCCACCGACAGGATCCGCGGCACGCACACCAGCAGGGTGCGGCCGGCACCGTCCCAGTCCCGGGCCAGGATCGAGTAGCGGATCGAATCGATGTGCTCGCCGCGCTCGACCAGCCAGGCGGCCGTCCGCCGGTACAGCTCCGGCACCAGTGACCGGTGTTCGAGCAGCAGACGGTGCCGCAGAAGCTCGCGCAGCAGCGGGTGGTAGCTCACCCATTCGTCGTCGCCGTCCAGCGACGTCACGAAGGCGTTGGTGGCCAACAGCCGGGTCAGCACCTGCTGCCCGTCGTGCCGGTCGGTCAGCCGGTCGGCCAGGTCGGCGCAGAGCCGGTCGACCGCACTGGTCCGCAGCAGGAATTCGCGGTCGTCCGGGTCGAGCCGTTCGACCACCTCGCCGATCAGGTATTCCGCGATCGCCCGGTCGCTGCCGGTCACCCGGTCGATGCTGCCGGCCAGGTCGTCCCGGTCCAGCGACATCGCCGCGAGCCGCAGTCCCGCGGGCCATCCCTCGGTCCGCCGCAGCAGGTGCGCCACCTGATCGGGCTGCAGGTCGAGTCCCTCCAGCGCGAACAGGTCCGTGGCCTCGGCCAGGCCGAAGGCCAGGTCGCGGCTGCGGATCTCGGTGAGCTGGCCGGCGATGCGAAGGCGGTGCAGCGGCAGCACCGGGTCGGCTCGGGTGGTCAGCACGAGGTGCAGCCGCGGGGGCAGCCGCTCCAGCAGCGCACCGACCGAGTCCAGCACCTCCCGGTTGGTGATCAGGTGGAAGTCGTCGATGACGAGCACCAGCGGCCAGTGCAGGTCGTCGAACCTGGCCAGCAGCGCGTCGACCTCCCGGGGGCCGAACACGCTGGCCGGGCTGATGTCGTTGAGGGCACTCCCGTCCGGCACCACCCCGCTGGCCCGGATGGCGGCGAGCACGTCCGACCAGAACGCGTGCGGCGAGTCGTCGGTGTGGTCCAGGGTGAGCCAGGCGAACGCCTGCTCCGGCTGCCGCACCTCCACCCAGGCGGCCACCGTGACGGTCTTGCCGAATCCGGGCCCCGCGCTGATCAGGGTCAGCGCGGTGCGGTGGGCGTTGTCCAACTCGGTTTCCAGGCGGACCCGTCGGACGGTCGCCGGCAGCGACGACGGTGGCCGGGTCCGCAGTGTCGACGACGCTCGGACAGACGACGACACCGAGGCAGGAGCCGACAAGACCATCACCCTCATTGCCCTGGCGGGCCTCGCAGCGAATCCGGCACGTGCCGCCCGCGAGTACCTCGGCGGCCGAACGCGCCCAGATTACCGCCGACCAGGACAAGGCCGAAGCACGCAGAGTGAGAACAACATGGGTGGCTTACCCAATGTGCGTGGGACGTAACCATCCGGTCGGGGTGACGCGGGGTGGATCGGATGCGGGAGACCATCGGGGCCTGGGTCGGTTCGAGGAGGTTCACGTGGGGAACTCCGACGAAGGGCCGATGCCGCAGGAGCCTCTGGAGGACCGCATGTCGACGCTCGAATACGAGATCAGCGTGTCCGGGGAGCTGCCGGCCAGCGTGCTCGACGAGGTGGAACACTTCTCCGTCGAGATCGTGCCTGTACGAACGGTGATGCGCGGGCCGGTGGCCGATCAGGCGGCCCTGCACGGCATCATCAATCGGCTGCAGAGCCTGGGGTTGGACCTGATCGAGATCCGGCGGATCGGCGGGACCGACGAGTGATGGCGGCGATCTACGAGTTCCAGGTGACCGGTCAGGTCGGCTCGGTCGTGCGGGCCGCCCTGCCCGAGATGGAGAGCTTCGAGGAGGCGTCCGGCCGGATCCTGCGGGGCACCGCCGCCGAGCGGCGGCAGATCGACCGGCTGCTCGAACTGATCCAGACGATGAACGTCACGGTCGAGCGATTGCACATCTGCGCGCGGTCACAGCCCCGGTTCTGCGGAGATGTGCCAGTCGTAGACGACGGTGGTGCGCAGGACGACGTCCTGTAGCGAGCGTCGTTTGGGGCTGAAGATCACCCAGGCCAGCCCGACCGGGAAGAACACACAGAAGCCGGCCCGGACGAAAGAATGCGCCCAGCGGAGCATTCGGTGCCGGTTCGTCAGCACCCGCAGGCCCATCACGTAGGCCCCGTAGCTGCGGCCGGTGGTCGCCCAGCCGACCGTCAGGTAGAGCACCGCGAATCCGAACCCGAACCCGAGCGTCACCCACCACGGCACGGACGGCCAGGTGAAGCTGGTCGGGGACCACACCAGGGAGGCCAACACCAGGCCGAGGTAGGCGACCGAGCTGACCACGACGACCAGGGCGAGATCGATGCCGGCGGCGGCGGTACGGGTCACGATGCCCGCCGGCCGCTGCTCGGTCTGCCCGGCCTGATGGTGAGGCGCCGGGTGAGTCACTGCCCCGTCGTCCGATCGGTCGGCGGTCGGAGCTCCGCCCGGCCGTTACGGCTCGCCCCCGGCGCGTCCTCCGGCGGCGCGCCGATCGGCGATCCGTCGAGCTGCCGGCGCCGGCCGAGCATCCGGCCGACGAACTGGCCGATGGCGTCGTCGGCCTGCTGCCCCTGCACCCGGACGCCCTGCACCGCCTCGGATGCCAGCGAGCCGGTCGAATCCCGGATGATCCCGGCCAGGTCGATCCCGTCGACGACCCGCTCGGCGATCCCGATCAGGTCGATCCCGTCGACCACCTTGTTGGCGACCGCAATCAGGTTGATGTGCCCGATCGCGGCGTCGAAGTCGACGCGGGCGACGATCGGGTCCGGGTCCACCCGGGCCACGATCGCGCCCAGGTCGAGGCGGTCGATGATCTGATCGATGTCGACCCGCGCGACGATGGCGTCCAGGTCCAGCCGGGAGACGATCGCCTCCAGGTCGACCCGCCCGACGATCGCATCGAGGTCGAGCCCGGCGACGATCTGCTCGATGTCCAGCCGGGCCACGATCGCATTCAGGTCCAACCGGCCGACGATCGCGTCGAGGTCCACGGTCGCCAGGATCGCGTTCAGGTCCAGCCGGCCGATGATCGCGGCCAGGTCGATCCCGGCCACGATCGCGTTCAGGTCCAGCCCGGCGACGATCTTGCCGATGTCGACCCGGCCGATGAGCGCGTCCAGATCCAGCCGCTCCACGATCGCGTTCAGATCCAGCCCGGCAACGATCTTCCCGATGTCGATCCCGGCCACGATCCCGTTCAGGTCCAACCGGCGCACCACGGCGTCGATGTCGACCCGCCGCAGGATCCCGTCGATGTCCAGCCGGGCCAGGAGCCGATCCAGGTCGACCTGCGCGATGATCGCATCCAGGTCGAGGTTGCCGACGATGCGCGGGATGTCGATCCGATCGACGATCGCGTCGAGATCGACCCGGGCCACCGCGGCGTCCAGATCCACCCGGGCGACCACCGCGTCGAGATCGACCCGGGCGACGGCGGCGTCGAGATCGACGGCCGCGACGACCCGGTCCAGGTCGACCCCGTCGAGCACGACGGTGGTCAGGTTCAGGTCGGCCAGGGCGGTGCGCACGATCGAGTCGATGACCGGGGACAGGGTGCCGACCAGCCGGTCGATCAGGGCCGTCAGGCCGGTCCCGGACGTCGCCGGACGGGCGGGTCGGCTCGCATCGCCTGGTCCGGCAATTGGCCCGGCGGGTCGCGGCGACGCCAGCGACACGACCTCCGACACCGCGGCCTCGGCCGTCCGCGCGGCGACCCCCGCACCCCACCGCAACGGTCCGGTCGCCGACCACGCGGCACCGACCGCGCCCCGGGCGAGCGATTCCAGCCGCCCTCGCCGAGGTGCACCCGATTCGGACGCCGGGTGCGCCATCGGGTCAGGGTCGGTCACCGCAGTGCTCCTTCGTCCGGTCCACTCCGCACCATTGTTCGTCACCGAAGTGCAGAAATGCGCCACCCGGGCGGGATGACCTGTCTTCAGGGTCGCACAAGTATCCGGACTCGGTCGGAGGTGTCGCCGCCGGGGTTTGACGGGTCGCGCCCGAACTCAGTTCCGCGCCCGCCACCCGGCGGCCTCGGCCTCGGCCACCGTGCAGAACCACCGTTCGCCGGTGGATTCGTCGATCCGCGTCCGGTCGTAGTCGGCGCTGCCCGGCAGATGGTAGATCTTGCCATTCGCGCTGATGTTGCCCTTGATCTCACAGCCGTCGGGCCCGGTCGGCGAAGCGGTCGCGGATGCCGGCGGCGATTCGTCGGACGACGGTTCCGGGTTGCCCGCGCAGGTCGCGACGTTCCACAGCCCCTGGCCGCCGGCCGCCGCGGCGGCGTCGGCGGCCCGGTAGGCCTGCTGGTTCACGTAGGCGTTGTCGTAGGTGTACTCGTCGGCGTTGCCGTCGCGGATCATCCGCAGGCCCACGTCGGTGCCGTCCGGGAGGACCACGTACCGCAGCAACCGCCCGTACCGGTCGCGGTCGGCCTGCGTCGGGTCGGCGACGAGCCTGACGGACGCGCCGTCCAGCAGCCGGGCCGCCGCCCGCGTCGCTTCGTCGCCCCAGCATTCGTCGGTCTCGGGGGCGTTGATGCCGATCAGCCGCACCGGCTCGTCCCGGCCGTCGACCAGCACGCGCACGGTGTCGCCGTCGACGACCCTGCGCACCGGGTAAGCAGGAAGATCCAGGGTCGGCTCGACGGTCTGACTGCCCGAGGAGGTTGTGACCGCCGGACCGCCCGGGGCAGCGGAATCGTCCGCGGCCGGCCGGAGGAGGACGACGCCGAGCGCGCACAGCCCGCCGACCACCACCAGGGCGGTCATCACCCGGGCCGTGCGGCGACGCGAACCACCCGTCATCCTCGTCGCCCCCGCAGCATCCCGATCCCCGGGCCGCAGCCTACGGGGCCGGGTCCGATGCCGAACGCCGCCGGGAGGATCTCCCGGCGGCGTCCTGGAGCAGCGCGCGACCGTCAGACGGTCAGCGGAACGCTCTCGTCGACCGGCCGCACGACCAGCGCACCCGGGTCGTCGTCGTTCACGTCGACCAGGACGGTCTGCCCGTCGCGGATCCGGCCGGCCAGCAGTTCGCGGGCCAGCTGGTCGCCGATGGCCGACTGGATCAGCCGGCGCAGCGGACGCGCCCCGTACAGCGGGTCGAACCCGCCGATGGCCAGCCACTCCCGGGCGTCGGCGGTGACGTCCAGCGTCAGCCGCCGCGCGGACAGCCGCTTGGCCAGCGCCGCGACCTGGATGTCGACGATCGACCCCAGCTCGCCGGTGGTCAGCGCGTGGAAGAACACGATGTCGTCGAGCCGGTTCAGGAACTCCGGCTTGAACGCCACCCGGACGACCGACATGACGGTCTCCCGGCGCTGCTCCTCGGACATGCTCTGGTCCATCAGTGCCTGGCTGCCCAGGTTCGACGTCAGGATCAGCAGGGTGTTGCGGAAGTCCACCGTCCGCCCCTGGCCGTCGGTCAACCGGCCGTCGTCGAGCACCTGCAACAGGATGTCGAAGACGTCCGGATGGGCCTTCTCCACCTCGTCGAGCAGGATCACCGAATAGGGCCGGCGGCGGACCGCCTCGGTCAGCTGACCGCCCTCGTCGTAGCCCACGTAGCCGGGCGGCGCACCGACCAGGCGGGCCACCGAATGCTTCTCGGAGTACTCGCTCATGTCGATGCGGACCATGGCCCGGGGGTCGTCGAACAGGAAGTCCGCGAGCGCCTTGGCCAGCTCGGTCTTGCCGACGCCGGTGGGTCCGACGAACAGGAACGAGCCGGTGGGCCGGTCGGGGTCGGCGATGCCGGCCCGGGACCGCCGGACGGCGTCGGAGACCACGCGCACGGCCTCGGCCTGGCCGACGACGCGCTTGCCCAGCTCCTGCTCCATGCGCAGCAGCTTCTCGGTCTCGCCCTCCATCAGCCGGCCGGCCGGGATGCCGGTCCAGGCGGCGATGACGGTGGCGATGTCGTCCGGGCCGACCTCTTCGCTGACCATCGGCGCCTCGACCGCCTCGTCGGCATCTTCCGCCGAGATCGCCTGTGAAAGCTCGCGTTCCAGCGCCGGGATGCGCGCGTACAGCAGCTCGGACGCCTTGGCCAGGTCACCCTCGCGCTGGTACCGCTCGGCCTGCATGCGCAGCTCGTCGAGCTCCTTCTTCAGCTCGCCGACCCGGTTCAGGCCGGACTTCTCCCGCTCCCACCGCTCGTTCATCGCGGTGAGCTGCTCGTTCCTGTCGGCCAGGTCGCGGCGCAGCCGGGTCAACCGGTCCTGCGACGCGGCGTCGGACTCCTTTTCCAGCGCCAGCTCTTCCATCTTGAGCCGGTCGACGGACCTTTGCAGTTCGTCGATCTCGATCGGCCGGGAGTCGATCTCCATCCGCAGCCGGGACGCCGCCTCGTCGATCAGGTCGATCGCCTTGTCCGGCAGGAACCGGCTGGTGATGTACCGATCCGACAGGGTCGCCGCGGCGACCAGCGCGGAGTCGGCGATGCGGACGCCGTGGTGCGCCTCGTACCGCTCCTTGATGCCGCGCAGGATGCCGACCGTGTCCTCCACGCTCGGCTCGCCGACGAACACCTGCTGGAAGCGGCGCTCCAGCGCCGGGTCCTTCTCGATGTGCTCGCGATACTCGTCCAGCGTCGTGGCGCCGACCATCCGCAGCTCGCCGCGGGCCAGCATCGGCTTGAGCATGTTGGAGGCGTCCATCGCGCCCTCGCCGGTCGCGCCGGCCCCGACGACCGTGTGCAGCTCGTCGATAAATGTAATGACCCCGCCCGCTGTGTTCATTTCAGCGTTCTTGATCTCCTCCAGGACGGCCTTGAGCCGTTCCTCGAACTCGCCGCGGTACTTGGCCCCGGCAATCATCGAGCCCATGTCCAGGGCGATCAGCTTCTTGTTGCGCAGCGACTCGGGCACGTCACCGGCGACGATCCGTTGGGCCAACCCCTCGACGACGGCGGTCTTGCCGACGCCGGGCTCGCCGATCAGCACCGGGTTGTTCTTGGTGCGCCGGGACAGCACCTGGACCACCCGGCGGATTTCGCTGTCCCGCCCGATGACGGGATCGATCTTGCCCTCGCGGGCCCGCTCAGTGAGGTCGACGCCGTACTTCTCCAGCGCCTGGAAGGTGCTCTCCGGATCCTGGCTGGTGATCTTGCGATCGCCGCCGCGGACGATCGGGAACGCCTCGATCAGGTTGTCGGTGGTGGCGCCCAGCTGGTTGAGCAGGTCGCCGGCGTCGGTGCCCGGTCGGGCCAGCGCGGCCAGCAGGTGCTCGGTGGACAGGTACTCGTCACCGGCGGACCGCATGATCTGCTCGGCCCCGGTGAGGATGTTCGCCACGGCCCGGGACAGTCCGGGCTGGGCGACGGTGCTGCCGCTGACCCGCGGGAGGCGACCCAGCAGCGCGTCGTTGCGGTTCTTGACGACCGCGGGGTCGGCGCCGACGGCCCGCAGCAACCCGGGCGCGGTCGAGCCCGGGGTCACCAGCAGGGCGCCCAGCAGGTGGGCGGGCTCCACCGAGGAATGTCCGGCGGACGTTGCGGCGGTGACGGCCGCGGTGACGACCTCGCGGCTCTTCGTGGTCAGGTTCTCGAGGTTCACGGCGCTGTGCTGTGCCTTTCTATGCGTTCTTCGTCTGTGATCAGTCTGGGGGACGCCGGGTCGGCCACCTCAGCCTACGCAGACGTCCACACGGTGCAACGCACAAAAGTTGAGTCTATTCCGCTCAGGTTTGATGGTTGACGAGAGCCCCGCTCCGGTCAGGCGAAGGGGTCGATCACTTTCACGCCGGTCCGGTCAAATCCTCCGACATCGCGGGTCGCAACCGCCGCCCCACGGGCCAACGCAATCGCCGCAATCTGCGCGTCGGCCACACCGATCGGTCGGCCGAGGCGCTCGCGCTCGGCCACCAACACCCCGTAAGCGTCGGCGGCCACGGCGTCGAAGTCCAGGGTGCGATCGGACTGGGTCCCAAAGAACCGATCCGCGGCATGCTCATAGGCCGTTCGCCGACGTCCGGGTGGCAGTCTGGCGATTCCGTAGCGGACCTCTGCGCGAGTGATCGCGGTGATGTAGATCGACGCCGCAACCTGCCGATCGAGCCACGAGGTCGCGGCCGGATGACTGGTGCTCCCCATCAGCACTGATACGACATTCGTGTCCAGGACGATCATGAGTTCGATTCGTCGAACACGATCGGACGCTGCCGCTCCTGGCCCCGGGGCGGGAAGATGGTGGCCAGTTCCTCGTCCGTCGGGCGAACCTCGTCGGCGAACCGCCGGATGGCGGCGACGACATCGGTCGAGTCGCGACCCACCGCTGCCTCCAGGATCGCTCGCGCTTCGGCTTCCATGGATCGACCGTGCGCCGCCGCCCGTTCGCGCAAGCGCTG
>JBDHZW010000214.1:0-9192 GCA_039812105.1 Nakamurella sp. | reverse complement strand
GGTCGATCAGTTCGGCCCGCAGCGGGTTCAGTTCCGGGAAGCCCAGGGCGGCCAGGTCCAGCGGCGGCCCGTCGCCGCCGGGGGCCTTGGTCTCCGACGGAGGCAGCAGCACGTACACGGAACGCACCTTACGCAGGCCGGGGCTGCTCACTCCCAGGCGGCGAACAGCCGATCGGGGGTGAACGGGAGATCCCGCAGGCGAACCCCGGTGGCCCGGTGGATGGCGTTGCCGATGGCCGCCGGCACCCCGACGATGCCGAGTTCGCCGATCCCCTTGGCCCCGGTCGCGCCGAACCACGGATCGAACTCTTCCAGGCAGATCGTCTCCAACCCGACCACGTCGGCGTGCGCGGCGATGTGGTACCCGGCCAAGTCGCCGTTCACGACGTGACCGAAACGCTCGTCCAGATAGGCTTCCTCGTGCAGGGCCGCCGAGATCCCCATCGTCATACCGCCGATCAACTGGCTGCGGGCGGTCCGCGGGTTGACGATCCGGCCGGCGGCAAAGACACCCAGCATCCGGTCGATCCGCACCTCGCCGGTGACGTCACTGACCCGCACCCGGGCGAAATGGGCGCCGAAGGCGTGCCGCGCGTAGCCGCGGGCACCGCGCGGCAGGCGACCGAAGGCCGTGACCCGATCCCCTTCCCGCGGCGTGTCACCGTACTTGCGGAGGAACTTGCGCGCCGCGGCCGCGACGGCGTCACCCCAGCCGTAGGTTCCGCCGGATCCCCCGGCCGGCATCGCCCACGGCAACCCGGAACGCCCGATCTCGGCGTCGACCAGGTCCGCGGAAACCCCGAGCGCATCGGCGGCGATCTGCGGCAGGATCGTCCAGAATCCGGTGCCGATGTCGCTGGCCTGCAACTCCACCCGATACCGGCCGCCGGAGAAGGCGATGCCCGCGCGGCTGGGCACGAGCGAGAAGCTCGGAAAGGTGGCCGCGGCCACGCCCGTGCCCACCAGCCACTCGCCGTCGCGGTCCGCACCGACGGGTCCGCGCCGCGACCAGTCGAATTGCTCCGCCCCTTCCCGCAGGCAGGCCACCAGACCCCTGGTGCTGAAGGGCTTCCCGGTCTCCGGATCCTTGGCCGGCTCGTTGCGGATCCGCAGTTCGATCGGGTCGATGCCCACCTGGTTTGCCAGTTCGTCGAGCGCGGTCTCCAACGCGAACATCCCGGTCATCTCCCCGGGGGCGCGCATGAAGACGCCCGGGGCGGCGTCCTGCTCCACCGCGTGATGCACCGTGCGCAGGTTCGGCACCTCGTACAGCATGCGGGTGGCCGAGAGGGTCTGGTCCACATACCGTTTCACCTTGGAGGTGAGTGACCAGCTCTGGTGGTCGATGGCGATCAGTCGACCCCGGTCGTCGGCGGACGCGCGGATCCGCTGCACACTGGGCGGGCGGTGCCCGGTGGTCCGGAACATCTGCTGGCGAGTCATCGAGTACTTGACCGGCCGTCCGGGCACCAGCTTGGCCGCCATCGCGACCAACACCAGATGCGGGTGCGGCCAGGCCCTTGGTGCCGAACGAACCACCGACGTAGGGCGAGATCACCTCGATCTGGTGCGGCAGCAGACCCAGCACGGGCCCGAGCATCGGTCCGTGCACGCCCGTTCCCTGATTGGCGTCGTACAGAGTCAGCCGGATCCCGCCCGGGTCGAGCTTGGACACCTCGTGCCAGATGGCGGTGACGGTGTGCGGCTCGATCGGCGAATGAAACTCCATCGGCGTGCTGTACTGCGCCTGGATCGACGTCCCGCGGCGCAAACCGGCGTCCGGGTCGCCCCGCTCCTCGGCGCCGCTCTTGAAGGCGTTCACCCGGCGGGGCACGAACGCTCGGGGGTGATCGGGCCCGAAGCCCAGGTCGGCCGGCAGCTCCTGGTAGCTCACCGCGACCAGGGCCGCGGCCTGGCGCGCGATCTGGGGCGAATCGGCCACGACCGCGCCGATGAACTCGCCGCGGTAGGACACATCGGGCGACTGAAGGATGATCAGGGGTGCATCCGTCCGGATTCGGGTCCGCGGCGCATTGTGGTGGGTCAGGACCAGGCGGACGCCGGGCAGTGCCGCGCATTCGGAGTCGTCGATTCGGGTGATCCGGCCCCGGGCGATGGTCGACACCAACGGGTAAAGGTAGGCCGGGTTGTCGACCGGCTGCTCGTACGCGTACGGCGCGCTGCCGGTGACCTTCGCCGGGGCGTCCACCCGCATCCGGGAGCGCTCGTCGGCCGGCGCGGTCGCCGCCGGACGCGTCACCTGCCGGACCTCGCTCACGACCCCCCCTCCCGGTGCGTCCTCGCACGCTCGGCCGCCCCGCCGCGGGGGCGGCGACCGTGTTGATGGTTCGCTCGGCAAGCCTCGCTCACGACCCCCCCTCCCGCGCCAGGTTCGTCAGCACGCTGACCACCGTGTTGCGGACCAGCGGCACCTTGAACCGGTTCTGCTCCCCCGGGTCGGCGGTGTCGAGCTCCGCCTGGATCGCGGACCGGAAGTGCGCGTCGCCGGCCGGCTGACCGCGCAGTGCCGCCTCCGCGACCAGGGCCCGGTGCGGGCGGTGCGCGACCCCGCCCAACGCCAGCCGCACGTCCCGCACGGTGCCGTCCCGGACGTCCAGGGCCGCCGCGACCGAGATCAGTGCGAATGCGTAGGACGCCCGGTCCCGCACCTTCCGGTACCGGGACCGGGAGGCGAAGTCGAGCGGGGGGATCTCCACCGCCACGACCAGTTCGCCCGCCCGAGGGTGGTGTCCAGGTCGGGCCGGTCGCCCGGCAGCCGGTGGAATTCGGCGAACGGGATCCGCCGTTCGCCGCCGGCCCCGACCACCACCACCTCGGCGTCCAGGGCGGCCAGCGGAACACACAGGTCGGACGGGTGCACGGCAACGCAGGCGGCCGAGATGCCCAGGATGGCGTTGTACCGTCCGAACCCGTCGACGGCGGAACAGCCGGTTCCCGGCGCCCGCTTGTTGCACGGCGTCGTGAGGTCCTGGAAGTAGACGCACCGGGTGCGCTGCAGGAGGTTCCCCGCGGTGGTCGCCATGTTGCGCAATTGGCCGGAGGCGCCGGCGACGATGGCCTGGGTCAGGAACGGGTAGCGTTGCCGGACCAAGGGGTGGGCCGCGAGATCGCTGTTGCGCACGCCGGCGCCGACCACCAGCCCACCGTCGTCCCGGACCGTGATGTCCGCCAACGGGAGGCGGGAGACGTCGACAACCCTTGAAGTGCTTCGGACCCCCAGCCGCAGGTGGTCGATCAGGTTGGTGCCGCCGGCGAGAAACACCGCGTCCGGACCGATCCGCGACAGTGCGTCGTCGACGCTGGTCGCCCGTTCGTAGCCGAACGGCCTCACCGCAGGTGCCCGCCCCGGTCGGATCCGGCCGTCGAATCAATGACGGATTCGATGGCGGCAACGATGTTGACGTAGGCGCCGCAGCGACACAGGTTGCCGCTCATCCGCTCCCGGATCTCGGCCGGGGTGAGCTCGACCCGCGCGTCGCGCACGTCGGGACTGACGTGACTGGGCATGCCGGCCCGGGCCTCGGCGAGCATGGCCACCGCCGAGCAGATCTGCCCCGGCATGCAGTATCCGCACTGCAGGGCATCTTGCTCGGCGAAGGCCCGCTGCATCGGACCCAGGTCCTGGGCCGTGCCCAGGCCGGCCACCGTGGTGATCGCGGCCCCGTCGTAGGACGCGGCCAGGGCCAGGCAGGACACGATCCGGCGACCGTCGGCGATCACCGTGCAGGCGCCGCACTGCCCGTGGTCGCAGCCCTTCTTCACCGACATCACGCCGAACTCGTCGCGCAGCGCGTCGAGCACCGTGAGTCTGGAATCGAGCGCGGCGACCCGCTCGGTCCCGTCGACGAGGAGCCGGACCGGTACGTGATCGACGGTCATGGGCGGGTACCCCCTTTCCGGGTCCGCCAGGCGCCTCGGCCACCGGTCGGCGGGCACCGGTGCGATCGGGGCCATCGTCGCAGCGTCGTCCGGACGTTTCAAGCCGAACCGGGCCATCGGCGGCGGCCCGGAGTGGCGACCCCCATTTGACTCACTCGACCAGCCGCCGCAGCGCGAGGCCGGCCAGCGGCAGGTAGCCGAGGACGAGGACCGCCGGGCCGTCGACGTCGAGGGTGGTGCGGGTGCCGTCGCCGGACGCGGTGACCGCGTGCCGCAGGGTCAGCTCCCCCACCACCGGCGGGTGCACCCGCCAGGACCAGTGATCGTCGCCGAGCTCGACGATCCGGAACGGCACCGCCAGCGCGCACGGTCCGCGGACCACGCCGGCGGTGCCGGCGACCAGCTCCGGATGCGGGTAGT
This sequence comes from Nakamurella sp., assembly GCA_039812105.1. Taxonomy (GTDB): domain Bacteria; phylum Actinomycetota; class Actinomycetes; order Mycobacteriales; family Nakamurellaceae; genus Nakamurella. The sequence goes on along the minus strand of JBDHZW010000214.1, from coordinate 4,872 downwards.
CCACCGTCCGGATCTGCGGCGACCAGCTGGGCCACATCGCGGGCCGGACGTACCGGTCCCAGACCTGCTCGGGCCGGGCCGGCCCGGTTGCCTCAATCGTCCTGTGCATCCCGGGTTGGTGCCCCGACGCCGGCCTGATGGAACGTGCGGTGGATGTGCCGCAACTCGTCGACGGTCGCCTCCAGCAGCGACGCGGCGAAGATCCGGCCCGGGCCGTCCGGCACCGCCACCTCGGACGGCACCACCAGCACCGGGATCCCGGCGGCCACCGCGGCGGCCGTCCCGGACGGGGAATCCTCGACGGCCAGGCAGTTCTCGGCCGGCAGGTCGAGCAGCCGCATCGCCGCCAGGTAGGGCTCCGGGTCCGGCTTGTGCGTGGTCACCTCGTCGCCGCACACCGCCAGGTCGAACCGGTGCGCGCCGAGCCGGTCCATGGCCACGTCGACGACCAGCCGCGGCGAGTTGGTGACCAGCGCCGTCGTCACCCCGGCGGCCCGGAGCGCGTCGACGAGTTCCTGCGCACCCGGCTGCCACATCAGCTCGGCCGCGAACACCTCGGCCGTGCGGGCCAGCAGCTGTTCGGTGGCCCGGTGGTGCGGCAGGTCGCTGCCCACCTCGGCCAGCATCAGGTCGACCGATGCCGGCACCGACAACCCGGTGGTCCGGGCCAGCGCCTCCTCGGTCAGCGTGCCGCCCAGGTCGGCGGCGATCATCCGCATCGCGTCCGCCCACAGCGGCTCGGAATCGACCACCGTGCCGTCCATGTCGAACAGCACCGCCCGCAGCTCGCCCGCCGGCCCGCTCATCGCCCCGCTCATCGGGCCGCGAAGTACTTGGCCTCGGGGTGGTGGGCCACCAGCGCCGACGTTGACTGCTCGGGATGCAACTGGAACTCCTCGGAAAGTTCGACGCCGATCCGGCCGGGCTCCAGCAACGCCATCACCTTCGTCTGGTCGGACAGGTCCGGGCAGGCCGGGTAGCCGAACGAGTAGCGGGCGCCCCGGTACTCCAGGTCGAAGAACTTCTCGATCTCGGCCGAGTCGTCCGCGGCCGCGTTCGACCCGTCGGCAAAGGTCAGTTCGGTACGGATCCGCCGGTGCCAGAACTCGGCCAGCGCCTCGGTCAGCTGCACCGACAGGCCGTGCACCTCCAGGTAGTCGCGGTAGGCGTTGGCGGCGAACAGCTCGTTGGCGAACTCGGCGATCCGGTTGCCCATCGTCACCACGGTGAACGCGATGACATCCACCTGACCGGACGCCTGCGCCGACTCCCGGGACCGGTAGAAATCGGCCAGGCACAGGTGCCGGTCCCGGCGCTGCCGCGGGAAGGTGAACCGGCAGACCTCCGCGGCATCGGCCCGCGGCTCGGCCAGGACCACCACGTCGTCGCCCTCGGACACGCACGGGAAGTACCCGTACACGACGGCGGCCTCCAGCACCTTGTCGGTGTGCAGCCGGTCCAGCCAGTACCGCAGCCGCGGCCGGCCCTCCTTCTCCACCAGTTCCTCGTAGCTGGGGCCCTTACCGCCGCGGGCGCCGCGCAGCCCCCACTGGCCCATGAACGTGGCCCGCTCGTCCAGCATCGTCGAGTAGTCGGCCAGGGCAACGCCCTTCACCACCCGGGACCCCCAGAACGGCGGCGTCGGCACGGGGTTGTCGGCGGCCACGTCGCTGCGGGCCGGCACCTGAAGCTCGGCCTCCTCGAGAGCGGCTGCGGCGCGGCGCTTCTCGGCGATCCGCTGCGACCGCTCGTGCCGCGCCTTGCGTTCGGCGATCTTGGCCGCGTCGGCGGCTGCGGCCACCGGGTCCAGGCCCTTCTTGCGGGACATCACCCCGTCCATCAGCCGCAGGCCCTCGAACGCGTCGCGGGCGTAGCGCACGTCACCCTTGAACACCGACGACAGGTCGTTCTCCACGTAGGAGCGGGTCAGCGCCGCCCCGCCCAGCAGCACCGGGTACCGCTCGGCGATGCCGCGGGCGTTCATCTCCTCCAGGTTCTCCTTCATGATCACCGTGGACTTGACCAGCAGCCCGGACATCCCGATGGCGTCCGCGCCGATGTCCTGGGCGGCGCTCAGGATCGTCGAGATCGGTTGCTTGATACCGAGATTCACCACCGAGTAGCCGTTGTTGGACAGGATGATGTCGACCAGGTTCTTGCCGATGTCGTGCACATCGCCCTTGACGGTGGCCAGCACGATCGTGCCCTTGCCGGCCGAATCCGTCTTCTCCATATGGGGTTCCAGGTAGGCGACCGCGCTCTTCATCACCTCGGCCGACGTGAGCACGAACGGCAGCTGCATCGCGCCCGAGCCGAACAGCTCGCCGACCGTCTTCATCCCTTCCAGCAACGTGTCGTTGATGATCTCCAGCGCCGACCGCCGTTGCAGGGCCTCGTCGAGATCGGCCTCCAGGCCGTTCCGTTCGCCGTCGATGATCCGCCGCTGCAGCCGCTCGTCCAGCGGCAGCGCGGCCAGTTCGGCGGCCCGCGACGCCCGGCCGGCCGCCGTCGTCGCCCCCTCGAACATCTCCAGGATCCGCTGCAGCGGGTCGTAGCCGTCCCGCCGCCGGTCCCACACCAGGTCCAGCGCGACCGTCCGCTGCTCCTCCGGGATCCGGGCCATGGGCAGGATCTTCGACGGGTGCACGATCGCCGAATCCAGGCCGGCGGCGGTGCATTCGGCCAGGAACACCGAGTTGAGCACCTGCCGGGCGGCCGGGTTGAGACCGAACGAGACGTTCGAGATGCCCAGCGTGAAATGGATGTCCGGGTGCCGGCGCTTGAGTTCCCGGATGGCCTCGATGGTTTCGATGCCGTCCCGGCGGGTCTCCTCCTGGCCGGTGGCGATCGGGAACGTCAGGCAGTCCACCACGATGTCGCTCTGGGCCAGTCCCCACGTCCCGGTCAGGTCGTCGATCAACCGCTCGGCGATGGCCACCTTGTGGTCCCGGGTGCGGGCCTGACCCTGCTCGTCGATGGTCAGCGCGACCACCGCGGCGCCGTGCTCGGCGACCAGCTTCATGATCCGGGTGTAGCGGGAGTCCGGCCCGTCGCCGTCCTCGAAGTTCACCGAGTTGACGATCGACCGGCCGCCCAGGTGCTCCAGCCCGGCCTGGATGACGGGCGGTTCGGTCGAGTCGATCATGATCGGCAGGGTGGACGCGGTGGCCAGCCGGGAGGCCAGCGCGGCCATGTCCTGCGCCCCGTCCCGGCCGACGTAGTCCACGTTCAGGTCGAGCAGGTGGGCGCCGTCGCGGGTCTGACCGCGGGCGATCTCGATGCATGCCTGCCAGTCCTGCGCCAGCATCGCCTCCCGGAACGCCTTCGAACCGTTGGCGTTCGTCCGCTCGCCGACCATCAGCACCGACGCGTCCTGCTGGAACGGCACCGCCTGGTAGAGCGAGGACAGGCCCGGTTCGGGGCGGGGCCGCCGCGGCGCGGCCGGCAGGTCGCGGACCGCGTCCACCACCTGCCGCAGGTGCTCGGGGGTGGTGCCGCAGCAGCCGCCGACCAGGCCCAGCCCGAACTCGGTGACGAACCCGGACAGCGCCTCGGCCAGCTCCGGCGGGGTCAGCGGGTACACCGCACCGTTCGGCCCCAGCTGCGGCAGGCCGGCGTTCGGCATGACCGACACCCCGACCGTGGCGTGCCGGGACAGGTAGCGCAGGTGTTCGCTCATCTCCGCCGGGCCGGTGGCGCAGTTCAGGCCGATGTAGTCGACGCCCAGCGGCTCCAGCGCGGTCAGCGCGGCGCCGATCTCCGACCCCAGCAGCATGGTGCCGGTGGTCTCCACGGTGACGTGCGCGATGATCGGCACGACGATCCCGGAGGCGGTCATCGCCCGTTTGGCGGCCAGGATCGCCGACTTGGCCTGCAGCAGGTCCTGGCAGGTCTCCACGATGATCGCGTCCGCGCCGCCGTCCAGCAGTCCGGCGACCTCCTGCTGGTAGGCGTCGCGCAGCGCCACGTACCCGGCGTGGCCCAGGGTGGGCAGCTTGGTGCCGGGGCCGACCGACCCGAGCACGAACCGGGGCTGCGCGGCGGTCGAGAACTCGTCGGCCTCGGCCCGGGCCAGGGCGGCGCCGGCCTTGCTCAACTCGTAGATGCGGTCGGGGATGTCGTATTCGGCCAGGTTGGCCAGGTTGGCCCCGAAGGTGTTCGTCTCGATCGCGTCGACGCCGACCTCGAGGTAGGCGCGGTGCACGGCGCGGACGATGTCCGGCCTGGTCACGTTGAGGATCTCGTTGCAGCCCTCCAGGCCGGCGAAGTCGTCCAGCGACGGATCCTGGGCCTGCAGCATCGTGCCCATCGCGCCGTCGGCGACGAGCACGCGCTCGCGGAGGGCGGTCAGCAACGGGTGGCGGGGGGCGGCAGTCACCGGTACAGAGTAGGTCGAATAGCACATACGCCTGTGATCCGCCAGGGTGGCGGGCGGGTCGCCCGTCCGGGATGCCGACGCGGTGGGCAAACGCACGTAGGCTGAGCGGCGTGATTCGAGCAGCGAACGACCGCCGCGACGGGGAGGTGGGGATGTGAGCGAGTTCATGCCCCTGCGCAACCCGGTGATGATCGCTGCCTTCGAGGGCTGGAACGACGCCGGCGACGCGGCCAGCGCCGCCGTCGAGCAGTTGGGTCTGATCTGGGACGCGGTGCCGCTGACCGAGCTGGACCCGGAGGGCTTCTACGACTTCCAGGTGACCCGGCCGACCGTCCGGCTGGTGGACGGTGTCACCCGCACCATCGAATGGCCGACCACCCGGCTGTCGGTGTGCCGGCTGCCCGACTCGCCCAGCGACGTCATCCTGGTGCACGGCATCGAGCCGAACTTCCGCTGGCGCGCGTTCTGCGACGAGCTGCTCAAGATCGCGGTGG
>JBDHZW010000213.1:0-9204 GCA_039812105.1 Nakamurella sp. | reverse complement strand
GGTGCTCCCGGAGCCGGCGGTCGATCCGCTGGTCCCGGTGGTCGAGCCGCCCGAGCCGGCGGTCGCGGAGTTGCGGGCCGCGGACAGGTCGGAGAGTGCCTGGTTGAGCGCCACAAGCTGCTGCGACTGCAGGGTCTGCGCGGAGGCCACGTTGCTTTGCGCGGTGCCGACCGCCTGCAGCGCGTCCTGGCAGGCCTGCACCTGATCGGACACGTCGCCCGCGGTCTCGGTGACGGTCACCGTGCTGGGCACTGTGACCGTGGTCGGCGCGGAAGCCTCGGTCGTGGTTGCGGTCGCCGTCTCGGTGGCGGTTGACGTCTCGGTCGTCGTGACGGTCGGCGCCGACGAGCTGGTGCTGGTCGTGGTCGTGTCGGTCGGCTCCACCAGCGCGGCCAGCGCGGCCCGCAGACCGGCCGACGACGGGTCGGCGGTCGTCGACGCGCTGGTCGGTGCGGTCGTCGACGCACTTGTCGAGGTGGCTGCGGCACCGGTGCCGGAGTCGCTGGACGTGGTGGTCGGGAGCACCGGCGCGCAGATCGTCTGCTCGTCGGCCAGCGCCTGCGCCGAGGTCGCCAGCAGCGTGTCGACCGTCTGCTGCTGGCTGATCACGGCCTGCTGCGCCTGGGTCACCGCCGCCACCAGGGCCGCGTCGTCCGACGTGCCGGAGGCCGACCCGGTGCCGGCCGTGGCGGAACCATTCGTCCCGGAGCCGGTCGACGTCGATCCGGACGAGCCGTCCGATGCGGTCGTCCCGGAGGAGCCGGTGTCGCCGGCGGTGGCGGACCCGGTCGTCGCGGACGCCGACGCGGAGACACTTCCCCCCGAGCCGGACGAACCGCTTGACCCGGATGACCCGGTCGAGCCGGTCGAGCCGGTCGAGTCAGTCGTGCCGGTGCTGCCGGACGAATCGTCGGACGACGCGCTCGACGTTGAATCGCTGTCGTCCGACGAGTCGTCGGTCTGGGCGGCGACGTCGGTCGCCAGTTGCTGCTGGGCCTTGGTCAGGTCGGCCTGGGCGGTGTCCAGGGCGTCCTGCAGGTCGGTGGGGTCCATGGTGGCCAGCGTCTGCCCCGCGGTGACGGTGTCGCCCACCTTCACGTCGACGGTGGCGACCGTGCCGGACACCGGAAACGCGGCGTTGGCCTGGTCCTTCGCGGCGATGGTGCCGACCGCGCTCACATCCTGGGTGACCGAGCCGAGCGCAGCGACGGCGGTGCGCACGGTCGGCGTCGAGGAAGTCGTGCGGGCGACGGCGATACCCGCGCCCAGCACGGTCAGCGTCACCACACCGGCCACGGCCATCACGATCCGGCGCCGCCGGGCACGCGACTTGCGGGCGCGGGCGGCGACCCCGGATCCGGCCGGTGGGACGGTGGCGACGGGAACGGGTTCGGTGACGGCGACGTCCGGGGCCGGCTCGGGCCGACCCTCGGCGTCGAGTTCGTCGGCCATGTCAGCTGCCGGCCGTCGTCGGCGCGGCACCCTGGCCGGAGCCCTGGCCACGTCCGCCGGGGCCGCCGGCGAAACCGGTGGTGCAGGATCCGGACACCGGAGCGCTCACCGCGATGCTGGTTGCGGTCACCGCACCCTTGCTGTCCGCGCTGCCTTGCACGACCGCACACTGTCCGACCACGAGCGCGGCCGCGGTCGACGTGGCGCGCTTGGTGTAGGTGGTGGAACCGTCGACGGTGACCGTGGTTTCGGTGACTGCCTGGGTGGACGGGTCGGTCTCCGAGACGACGATGCTGTCCCCGGACACCGAGCTGACCGTGCCGCTGGCCCGGCCGCCGAAGCCTCCGCCCGCGCCGGCCGCTCCGCTCGGCGGGGTACCACCGCCGGACGGCATCGCCCCGCCGGACGGCATGGCCCCGTCGGACGGCATCGCCATCCCGCTCGGCGGGGTGCCGCCGCCGGCGCCGCCACCACCGAAACCGGTCGAGCACTGGCCGTTTTCGGGATCGCTGAGCTGCACGGTGGTCGCGGTGAAGCCGGCCGACGAGCCGGCCGTGGTGGTCGGTGCCGCCGACGACGAGGCGGTGCCGCCGGTCGAGGCCGCCACCGCGGTGATGCACAGGCCGGCGGTGACCGCCGACAGGTCGGTGCTTTGCGAGGCGGTGATGGTGGTCGAGTCGGAGAAGTTGACCGTGGTCTGGCTGCTCGTCGACTGGACCTGCATCGTGGTGCCGTTGACCGCGGCGATGGTGCCGTCGGCCGCCGATCGTGACTGGCCGTTGCCCTGACCGGTCCGGTTGCCCTGGCCCGACTGGCCCTGCGCCGACGACGAGGCGGCCGAGGTGCCGGCCGACTCGGACGCCGAGGAAGAGCCGCAGGCCGCGGCCAGGCCGAGCGCGGCGGCCAGCGCGGCAGCGGTGGCGGCCAGGCGCCAGCGACGGGAGGTGGTTGCATTCATCGGAGATCCTTTGTGTGAGTGACTTATTCGCTGCGGAGGGCGTCGATGGGGGCCAGTCGGGCGGCCCGGGTGGCCGGATACACGCCGAACACGATGCCGATCCCGATCGCGATCACCAGGGCGCCAGCCAGCGCCAGCGCGGAGATCTCGATCGGGCTGCCGATGATGTCCGGTAGCACCACGGCTCCGACGATCCCCAATGCGGCGCCGAGGATCCCGCCGCCCAGCCCGAGAACGACCGCCTCGACCAGGAACTGCCGGCGGATCGCCCCCGGCGGCGCCCCCAACGCCTTGCGCAACCCGATCTCCCGGGTCCGCTCGGTCACCGACACCAGCATGATGTTCATCACCCCGATGCCACCCACCAGCAGCGACAATGCGGCCACGCCGGTCAACAGGATCGTCAACGTCCGCGACACCGACGTCGCCGTCGCCAACAACGACTGCTGATTCGCGATCGAGAATTCCGCCGACGACGAAGAACTGATCCCGTGCAGGTTCAGCAGCAGCGCTTGCGCCTCCTGATATGCCGCCGACAACTGATCGGTCGAGGCGGCCTGCAGGTAGATCGTCGACACCGCGTTCCGGGTCGTCCCACCCACCAACCGGTTCGCCGACGTCGACACCGGCACCAACGCCTGATCATCCAAATTCGACGAACTGTCCGACCCGGCCGAGGTCAGCACCCCGACCACGGTGAAGTCGATCCCGTTGATCGTCACCGTCCGGCCCACCGCGTTCGTGCTGCCGAACAGTTCAGTCGCGGTCTCCGACCCCAACACGGTGACGGCCGCCTCGTTGGTCTCGTCCTCCTCGGTCAGAAACCGGCCGGACTCCAGGGTCCGCGCCCGGACGTCCAGCCAGGACGGGGTCGTGCCCACCACCGTCGTGGTCCAGTTCGTCGACCCCGCCGTCAACGACAGTGAGCTGTTCTTGACCGGGGCCACACCGGAGATGTCCGGCGCCGCCACCGATGACGCCAGGGCATCCGCGTCGCTGATGGTCAGCGTCGACGCCGACCCGAGCCCGCCCCGCACCCCGGAGGTGCTGGTCGAGCTCCCCGGCGACACGATCAGCAGGTTGCTGCCCAGCGACGAGATCCGCGATCCCACTTCCTTCTGGCTGCCCAGGCCCAGGCCGACGGTGAGCACCACCGCGGCGATGCCGATCAGGATGCCCAGCATCGTCAGCATCGACCGCAACCGGTGCGAGATCACCGCCGACCAACCGGTCCGCACTGTCTCCAGCCAGTTCATCTGCCACGCCCCGCGTCGTCGGAGACGATCCGCCCGTCCCGTACCCGGATCACCCGGCGGGCGCGCTCGGCGACCTCCGCCTCGTGGGTGATCAGCACGATCGTCCGGCCCTGACCGTGCAACTCGTCGAACAAGGCCAACGCGTCCTCGGTCGCCACCGAATCCAGGTTGCCGGTCGGCTCGTCGGCCAGGATCATCGCCGGATCCGTCACCAACGCCCGGGCCACTGCCACCCGTTGCTGCTGGCCGCCGGACAGCTCGCCCGGCCGGTGGTGGAGCCGCTCGCCAAGGCCGACCCGCCCCAACGCCGCGATCGACCGCGCCTTCCGCTCATCCTTCGCGACCCCGGCATACGTCAACGGCAACTCCACATTCCGCCACGCCGACAACGACGACAACAGGTTGAACTGCTGGAACACGAAACCGATCTGCCGATTCCGCACCCGCGCCAGATCGACCTCGTCCATCTCACCGACGTCCTCGCCCTCCAACAGGAACCGGCCGCCGGTAGGCACATCCAGACACCCCAGAATGTGCATCAACGTCGACTTCCCCGACCCCGACGGACCCATCACCGCGACGTACTCACCGCGGTCGATCCGCAGACTCACCCCCTGCAACGCACGCACCGCAACACTGCCAGTGGCGTAAACCTTCTCCACGTCCCGAAGCTCGATCACCGGGATCGCGTCGGCCACGGCCACCCCGCCGCCGTAGGGGTGCGCGCCGACCGGCGCGAACGTCTCGGTCACCCGCAGGTCTTCGGCGCCCCATGCCATCTCAGCCACCGGACGGCCCGCCCTGCGGCATGCTGCCGCCACCGAACCCGCCGGACGGCGCCTGGCCGCCGCCGGGGAAGCTGCCACCGCCGGTGTTCGTGCCGGTGCCGTTCTGGTTCTGGCCGGTGGTGCCGGTGCGACCGGTGCCGGTTCCGCCCATGGTCACCGTGACCTGGACCTCGTCACCCTCGCTGAGCCCGGAAGTGATTTGGGTGTTGGTGCCGTCCGTTTCGCCGGTCTCCACCACCGTGGACGTCTGCTGGTCGCCGTCCACCTTGGTGACCACGGTCTGGCCGTTCTCCGTGCGGATCGCCGCACTGGGCACCGTGAGCACGTCGGTGAGCTGCTGGTAGATCAACGACACCGTCACCGACTCGCCGTCGTGCAACCCGGTCGGCGACCCGGTGACCGCCACCTCCACCGGGTAGCTGGCCGTCGAGCCGGTCGACGTGGAGATCAGACCCACCGAACTGATCGTGCCGAACAACGGGTCGGTCGAACTGGTGGTCGTCAACTGCGCCTGATCGCCGGCCGACACCAATCCGACCTGCGCGGAATCGACCGTCACGTCGACCTTCCAGGAGTCGGTGCCGACGATGACGAACGCGGCCGACGAGGAGGACGAACTCGAACTGCCGCTCGACCCCGTCGATCCGGTCGAACCGGTGCCGGTGCTCGATCCGCTGCCCGTGCCGCCGGTCGAAGCCGAACCGGACGACGAAACGGAGGAACTGGATGAGCTGGAGGAACCGCTCGCCGACCCGGTGACCTTGTCGCCGACCGCGACGTTCACCGTGGACACGATGCCGTCGATCGGTGCGACGAGAGTCGGTTGGTCCAGGGCGCTCTGCGCCTCGTCGACGGCGGACTGGGCGCTGGTGATGGACGTCTGGTCGGCGTTCACCTGCTCCTGGGCGCTGTCGACCTTGGCCTGGGCGGAGGCGGTGTCGTCGCCGTCGTCCTCGGCGGTGGTCAGCGTGTCCTGCGCGGTGGACAGCGCGGTCTCGTCGGTAACCAGAGTGGCCTGGGCCTTGGCCAGGGTCAGCTTGGCGTCGGCGAGAGTCTGCTGCATGGTGAGGGTGTCGACGGTGGCCAGCGCCTGCCCGGCGGTCACGGTCTGCCCGGCGGACACCGCGACGTCGGTCACCGTACCGCTGGCCACGAACGAGACATCCTGCTGCACGGCCGGTGTCAACGTGCCGGTGGTGCTGATGGACTTCTTGATGGTGTCCACCGAGGCGGCGACGGTGCGGGTGATCGTCGTCGGGGTGGCCGCCGCGGCCTCCGACCGGTCGCTGATGAACCACCAGGTGCCACCGACGGCGCCAACCCCGACCAACAGGCCGACGACGCCCGCGACCAGCGTGCGCCGGCCGGGCACCAGCTTTTTCAGTTTCATGCCGTCCTCAGGTTCGCTACCAGGGCGACCCCACTCCGGCCGCCCGAGCGAGCATCGACGCGGTGCCTGTGAACGAGCCAAGCCGGCAGTAAGCGAGAGGCAAGTACGTGCGGCCGGGTTCAGCCTGACCGGTCGGTCGGGGGCGCCGGAACCTGGTAGGACTGGCGGGCTCTGACGATTGCGTCGAGCCGATCCCGCGACTGGAGCAGGCGGCCGAGCCTGATCCGCTCGAGATCTGCGGCACCGTCGCCGGTGACGTCCTGCAGGGCCTCGTACTCGGCGAGGGCATCGAGGACGGACAGCACCGGTGAATGCGGCGGTACCCGGTGCAGTCCCCGTCCAGGCGTCCAGACGAGGCCGCCGGCACCGGCCGCGACCCCGGCGAACGGGCTGCCGGCCTGCAGATCGCGTCGTTGCGGCCGGACCCGGAACGACAACGTGGCCCGCTCCTGCTGGGCGTCGATGTCCAGGATGGCCAGGTCGACCGCGCCGGCGCGGATCCGGGTCGGGTCGCCGACCGTGATCGAGTCGCCGGCAACGAGGTCCGACCGAGCGGATCCCGTGCCGCCGACGGCGAAGGTGAGCAGTTCGGAACACCAGTTGCCGGCCGCCGGGTGGATGCCGCGACGGTGCAGCAGCACGCACGGCCGGGGGATCGCCCGGTCCCACCGGGTCGTCAGCCGCAGCTCGGCGTAGTGCGGCCGGCCGTCCAGGATGAACCGGACCGCGAGGTAGCCGGGCAGATCGCGGCGGTGCAGCGGGCGCAGCTGGATCTGCCCGGCGCCGGCGCCGGTGAGGTCGAGGACCCGGCCCGGGTCGAGCCAGCCGACCAGGTCCATGTTCGCGGCGTTCAGCCCGGGGCCGGCCGTCAGGAACGGGGCCGACGATCCGGGTGCCGCGCCGGCGGTCGACAAGTGGACCCCGTCGTAGGCGCTCATCACGTCCCAGGGGTCGCCGTACTCGAGGTTCGACCCGTCCAGCCGGGAATGGTTCAGGCCCAGATTGTGACCGACCTCATGGGCCACCCCGGTGAGGTCGACGGAAAACGGCGGACCGGCCGGATCCCAGTTCACCACCGTGCGCCCCGGGTTGCCGAAGTAGTCGATCGGCTGGTTGAAGACGCAGATCAGCCGGTCGCCGAAGTCGTTCAGCGATGCGGGAGCGTCCTGCCCGGCGTTCCAGGCGACGAAGGCGTCCCTGGCCCATTGCACGATGAGCCCGCGGTAGACCTCGTTCGCGTAGTCGCCGGCGCCCTTGTCGGCCGCCGGGACGGACATCCCGGCGGCGATCAGCTCGTCGTGCTTGCCGTCGTACGCCGACCGGTAGGCGTCGGCGAGTTCCTGTTTGGTGTGGCCGTAGTCCATCCAGCCGAACAGCCGGCTGCGGCCGAGGTCGACCTGGCCGAGCGAGACGTCGTCGAAATAGTCCACCAGGTTCCCGCTGCCGCGCCCGGCGTCGGTGAACATCCGCTCCAGGTACTCACGCGGCGGTTGATCGGGAGCGCCGGCAACCCGAAGCAGCAGCACAGCCATTCGCCAGTCAGCCACGACGACCCCCACGACGAGCAACGCGTAGGAGCTCGAGTGTCCGGCCTGCGCGTCGGCGGGGCGAGTCATTTTCACGCCTCGGCCCAGCCCGGCCGGCTGTGCGCGGGGCGTGACAACGACCGCCCCGCCTGCTACGGTTTGCCACCAAGGTCATGAGTGCCAGCGCATAGCCCCGGCTTGCTGGCCGGCAACCCTCCAACCGCGGTGGGGTGCCCCGGGTGAGGACCTGGCCGTGCGCGAGGTGCGCCCGGCAAGCGCGGGCCTCCGGTTCCCTGGCGGTCCGATGGACCGTAGGGGTGTGCCGAGATGACCGTTCTGTTGGAGCGACCCGACCTGTGGGCGGCGTGTGAAACCACGCCCGCCGTCAGCACTTCCGGAGCCGGCCAGCCCCGACGGGGGCCGGTCCGGCATCCGCACGCCCCCGGGTTGGACGTGGTGGGCGCCGGGTCGCGGGTGCCGCTGGCCACCGGCGGGAGCGCCGAGTACGCGAACCTGGACCACGGGGCGTCGGCGCCGGCGCTTCAGGCGGTCAAGGCCACCGTGGACGCCTTGCTGGAGCGGTACGCCAGCGTGCACCGCGGCGCCGGCTGGCATTCGAAGGTGTGCACCTCCCTGTACGAGGGTGCCCGGGAGCCGGTGCGGTCTTTCGTCGGTGGTCGGGCCGACGACGCGGTGATCTTCACCCGGCACACCACCGATTCGTTCAACCTGCTCGCGCACTGCCTGCCGGCCCGGACCACCGTGGTGGTGTTCGAGACCGAGCACCATGCCGCCCTGCTGCCCTGGTCGGCCCAGCGGGCCCCCGGTCGGGACCGGCGGGTGGTCCGGCTGCCGGCGCCCGAGTCGGCCGCGCACGCCGTCGAACTCGTCGACGACGCGCTGCGCCGCCGGCTGCCCGGACCTGCCCTGCTGGTGATCACCGGGGCGTCCAACGTCACCGGCGAGGTGTGGCCGGTCGCCGAGCTGGCCCGGGTCGCCCGCTCCCGCGGAGCGCGGGTCGCGCTGGACGCCGCGCAGTTGGCGCCGCACCGCCCGTTCTCCATCGCCGACCTGGGCGTGGACTACGTCGCGCTGTCCGGGCACAAGCTGTACGCGCCGTACGGGACGGGTGCGCTGATCGGCCAGGCCGACTGGTTGGCCGCAGCGCCGCCGTACCTGATCGGCGGCGGGGCCACCGCCGCCGTATCCGACGACGGCGTCGAGTACAAGCCGCTGCCGGACCGGCACGAGGCCGGGTCGCCGAACGTGCCCGGTGCGGTCGCCCTGGCCACCGCCTGCCACGTGCTGGCGGCGGCCGACCGGGACGCGCTGGCCCAGGCCGAGACCGCGCTGACCGTGACGCTCCGCCGCGGCCTGGCCGCCATCCCCGGGGTCACCGTGCACGCGCTGTTCGGCGAGCGGGCGGACAGCATCGGGGTGGCCACCTTCACGGTCGCCGGGCAGCCGGCGGCGGTGGTCGCCGCGGCCCTGTCCGCCGAGCACGGCATCGGGGTGCGCGACGGGGCGTTCTGCGCGCACCCGCTGGTCCGCAAGCTGCTCGGGGCGGCCGGCTGCGCCGATTCGGCGAACGGTCAGGCGCTGCGGGCCTCCGTCGGGCTGGGCACCACCTCCGAGCATGTGCAGCGGCTGGTCCGCGCGGTGGAGTCGATCGCCGAGCACGGACCGCGGCTGCGGTACGTCGTGCGGGACGGGCGGCCGGTGCCGGCGGTGGACGGGCGGGAGCTGCCGGTCATCGCCCCCTGGCAGCGGTAGGGACCCGCGCCCGGCCCCGGGTGTGCGCCGACTTGCCTCATCTGCAGGTTCCGGAGGGGTC
>JBDHZW010000212.1:0-9217 GCA_039812105.1 Nakamurella sp. | reverse complement strand
GTCCGCCGCCGCCTCGCCGGCCGCGGCCGGGCGCAGGTGGGCGAACGCCGCCGCGGTCGGCTGCTCGTTCCGGCGGGCGCCCACCCACTCGGCGATGGCGTCCAGCGCGGCGGCCACCGGCACCCCGTTGACCTGGGTGCCGTCCCGGAACCGGAAGCTCACCGCGCCGGCGTCGACGTCCTTGGCCCCGGCCAGCAGCAGGAACGGCACCTTGGCGGTGGTGTGGTTGCGGATCTTCTTCTGCATCCGGTCGTCGGAATGGTCCGCCTCGGCGCGGATCCCGCGGGCGGCCAGCTGGTCGACGACGTCCTGCACGTGGTCGCCGAACGCGTCAGCGACCGGGATGCCGACCACCTGCACCGGAGACAGCCAGGCCGGGAACGCACCGGCGTAGTGCTCGGTGAGCACCGCGAAGAAGCGTTCCACCGAGCCGAACAGGGCCCGGTGGATCATCACCGGGCGCTGCTTGCTGCCGTCGGGCGCGGTGTACTCCAGGTTGAACAGGTCGGGCAACTGGAAGTCCAGCTGGATGGTGGACATCTGCCAGGTCCGGCCGAGCGCGTCCCGGGCCTGAACGGAGATCTTCGGCCCGTAGAACGCGGCCCCACCCGGGTCGTCGACCAGCTCCAGGCCGGACTCCCGGCCGACCTCGGCCAGGGTCTCGGTGGCCACCGCCCAGTCCTCGTCGCCGCCCACGTACTTGTCCTCGTTACGGGTGGACAGCTCCAGGTAGTAGTCGTCCAGCCCGTAGTCGGCCAGCAGCTCCAGCACGAACCGCAGCAGGCTGGCCAGTTCGTCGCGCATCTGGTCGCGGGTGCAGAAGATGTGCGCGTCGTCCTGGGTCATTCCCCGCACCCGGGTGAGACCGTGGATGACGCCGGACTTCTCGTACCGGTAGACGGTGCCGAACTCGAACATCCGCAGCGGCAGTTCGCGGTAGGACCGGCCCCGGGCCCGGAAGATCAGGTCGTGCATCGGGCAGTTCATCGGCTTGAGGTAGTAGTCCTGCCCGGGCTTGCGCACGGTTCCGTCGTCGTCCAGCTCGGCGTCCAGGTGCATGGCCGGGAACATGCCGTCGGCGTACCAGTCGAGGTGACCGGAGATCTCGTACAGCTTGGCCTTGGTGATGTGCGGGGTGTTGACGAACGAGTACCCGGCGGCCACGTGCTTGGCCCGCGAGTAGTCCTCCAGCTCCTTGCGGATGATGCCGCCCTTGGGATGGAAAACCGCCAGCCCGGAACCGAGTTCGTCCGGGAAGGAGAACAGGTCGAGCTCGACGCCGAGCTTGCGGTGGTCCCGCCGCTCCGCCTCGGCGTGCCATTCCTGGTACGCGGCCAGCGCTTCCGCCGATTCCCAGGCGGTGCCGTAGATCCGTTGCAGCTGCGGGTTCCGCTCGCTGCCCCGCCAGTAGGCGGCCGCCGACCGGGTCAGCTGGAACGCCGGGATGTACCGGGTGGTCGGCACGTGCGGGCCGCGGCACAGGTCGCCCCACACCCGCTCGCCGGTGTGCGCGTGCAGGTTGTCGTAGATGGTCAGCTCGCCGGCCCCGACCTCGACCGATTCCTCGCTGCTGGCATCCGATTTCAGGTCGATCAACTCGAGCTTGTAGGGCTCGAAGGCCAGCTCGGCCCGCGCCTCCTCGGGCGAGGACACCCGGCGGGCGAACCGCTGCCCGGCCTTGACGATCCGGCGCATGCGCTTCTCGAGATCGGCCAGGTCGTCCGGGGTGAACGGCCGGTCGACGTCGAAGTCGTAGTAGAAGCCGTCCTTGATCGGCGGGCCGATGCCCAGCTTGGCGTCCGGGAACTTGTCCTGCACCGCCTGGGCCAGCACGTGGGCGGTGGAGTGCCGGATCACCGACCGTCCGTCGTCGGTGTCCGAGGCGACCGGCTCGACGTCGACGTCGGCGTCCGGCGCCCAGCTCAGGTCGCGCAGCCGGCCGTCGGCGTCCCGGACCACCACGACCGCCTGCGGTCCGGAACTCGGCAGGCCGGCCTCGCGGACGGCGGCCCCGGCGGTCGTGCCCGCCGGGACCCTCACGCGCGCGGCGGGCGGGGCGGCGGGGGCGCTGGACACGGGTACTCCTGGGGCTCGTCCGGCGGTCGGCCGGAGGTGAACGAAGGGCACCGCGATGCTAGCCCGTTCGCCCCGGCCGCCTCGCCCGGATATCCCTGCTCGGGCGTCCGCCGTCAGGTGCCCAGGATCTTGGCCTTGGACGCCTGGAACTCGGCCTCGGTCAGCACGCCGGCCTGCTTGAGTTCACCCAGCTTCTTCAGCTGTTCGAGCATGTCGTCGGTGGACGCCGGGGCCGGGGCCGGTGCCGGCGCGTACTGCGGCTCGGCCGGTGGCGGAGCGTACTGCGGCGCCGGCGCGTACTGCGGCTGGGCGTACTGCGGCTGGGCGTACTGCGGCTGGGGCGGCGGGGCGTACTGCGGCTGCTGTTCCTGCTGCGCGTACTCCTGGTCGTACTGCGCCTGGTCCTTGGCCGCCCACCGGTTGGCCTGGCGGCGCGACACCCGGTTGGACACGGCGGTGGCCGTGCCGGCGATCGCGGCGGTGCGCGCGATTCCGCGGATGAGTCCCATCTGTTCTCGTCCTTTCTCGTACGTCTGTGATGCGTCGTGATAAGGCCGCGACCCTCAGGCCTCGGCGGCTTCCAAGCTGTCCAGCGTCTGGATCACCGTCTCGACCGGGATCCGGCCGGTGGCCAGTACCTGCGCCCCGTGGTTGCGCATGGCCGTGACGAACGGTCCGGCCCAGCTGTTCTCGTAGACCAGCAGACCGACGGCCGTTCCCTCCGGCACGAGCGCGGTCGCCTCCGCGAGATCGTCGTCGCCGAGCAGACCGGACTGGACGCCCTCGAACACGGCCAGGTCGAGGACGCCATCATGGTCCAGGTCGGTCAGCGCGACGGCCGTGAACGTGCCGTCCGGACCGCCGATCGCGAACCGCAGGTCGAGGATCCGGATGATGCGCCGGTCGACCAGGTCCAGCAGGGCCGCAAAACCCTCCCCGGTGATCTTGGCCTGCGGAAATTCCAACGCCAGGTAGTCGATCGGTCCGATGTCCTGCTCTGCCATGCTCAATCAATCCCTTCGTGGGTTCGGGGTTCGTGGGGTGGACGTCAGCCGGTCGTCGTGTCCGAGGTGGTGGTCTCGGGCGTGACCTTGGCCGTGGTGGTCTCGGTGGCGGTCTTGGTCTGGGTGGCCGTCTGAGTGGCGGTCTTGGTCTGGGTGGCCGTCTGGGTCGCGGTCGCGGTGGCCGTCTCCGTGGCCGTCACGGTGGCCGGCGACGAGGTGGACAGGGACTTCAGTTCGGCCAGCGCCGCCTGCAGGGCGGCCAGCGTCGCGGCGTCGACCTGCCCGGTGGCCGGGACCCCGAGCGCGGTCTGCGCGTTCTTCAACGCAACGGTCAGGGCATCCGTCCACTGGCCGTCGACCGGACCGTCCCAGTAGCCCAAAACCGTGAGCACCCCTTGCAGCGCCGCTGTTTCCGCCGCGGTCTGCGCGGCCTCCTGCTGCCCGACGGCGGCCAGCTTGGCCTGCAGGGCGCGGGCGGTCGCCTCGTCGACGAAGCCGGTCACCGCCAGGCCGCTGTCGGTCTGCAACTGCTGCACCGCGGCGACCGTCTGCGGACCGTAGATGCCGTCGATCGGCCCCGGGTCGTACCCGGCCCGCTTCAGGTCGGTCTGCAGCGCCAGGGTGTAGGCGTTGAGCTTGGCCGCCGCCTCGGCCTGTTGCTGGTCGGAGAAACAGCCGGCGTCGTTCAGCAGGTTCAGCCAGGCGACCTGCAGGGCCAGGGCGGCCGAGTTGTAGGCGGCGCCGGCGTCGATGAGCGTGGTGGCGGAGTTGATGCCCTTCGCCGTCTGGGCCAGGTCCCGCTCGGCCTGCTGAACCCGGTCGATGCTGGCCGCCGGGACGAGGGTGGGGGTGGTCACCGTCGTCGGCGTCGGGGTGGGGGTCGGGCTGACCGAGGCGCTCGGCGACGCCGCGGCCTCGTTGACCGCCTCCGCGAGCGCCACCTCGGCGTCGGCGAGCTCCTGCTGCGCGGCGACGAGGTCGGTCTTGGCGGTGTCGACGGCGTCGGCGGCGGTGACGACGTCCTCCCGCGGGGCGATGAGATCGGCCCCGAGGGTCTGCACGTCGCCGACGGTCGCGGCCCGGTCGGTGAACACCCGGCCGTACCGGTCGAGCGTCTGGACGTAGTCCGTGGCCGTGCCGCAGAAACTCTGGTGCGCCGCGGTCAGGGCGCTCTCGGCGGTGCTGACCGCCGTCTGCGCGGTATCCACCCGGCCCTGTGCGGCCGCGACCGGATCCACGGAGGCCGACGTCGACGCGACCGTCGGGGTCCCCCCGCCGTCGTTGCCGCACGCGGCGGTCACCAGGGCGACGCCGATGGCGACGGCGACGAGGCCGGGTCGTGCCCGCATGGTGATGGTCCCCTTCTCCAGTCCACCGCAGTCCGCGTGGACCGGCACCGGAAGTCTGACCGAACGATCCCCATCCGCATCATTCGATCCGGATGAGACACGCCGATGTGGGGCGGCCGCCGCCCCGGATCGGTGCATCAAGACTGCCCGCCGGCCCGGGGATCTGCCAAGGTGGAACGATGCCTGGCCTCGTCACGGCGGTGTTCGGTCTGGCCGTCATCGGGTACGTGGCGGCCGCGTCCCGCCTCGACCGGTGGAACGTCACGGCGCCGATCGTGTTCACCGCGGCCGGGACCGTGATCGGCGTCTGGTTCTGGCCGGGCACCGACCCGACGATCGTGCACGGCATCGCCGAGATCACCCTGGCGATGATCCTTTTCCACGACGCCGCCCAAGTGCGACCACGCCAGATCCGGTCCGAGGCCGGCGCGTGCGCGCG
Organism: Nakamurella sp.; assembly: GCA_039812105.1. GTDB lineage: Bacteria > Actinomycetota > Actinomycetes > Mycobacteriales > Nakamurellaceae > Nakamurella. The sequence continues at coordinate 4,349 of JBDHZW010000212.1, read as the reverse complement.
GCTGCTGCTGATCGGCCTGCCGCTGACCATCGTTTTCGGGGTCGTCACGGCCGGGTGGCTGATGCCGGGCATCGGCATCTGGCTGGCCCTGCTGGTGGCCGCCGCGCTGGCGCCGACCGATGCCGGGCTCGGCGCCCCGACGGTGCTGAACCCGATCGTGCCGGTGCGGGTGCGGCGCGTGCTGAACGTGGAGAGCGGCCTGAACGACGGGCTGAGCACGCCCGTCGTGCTATTCGCGATCGCCGCGGCCAGCGGATCCCTCGACGGGTCCGGGCACACGGTCGTCGAGGCGCTGCTCGAGCTGGCCGGGGGCGTGCTGGTCGGCGTCCTGCTGGGCGCCGGCAGCGGTCGATTGCTGGCCCGGGCGCAGCGCGCCGGCACGCCGACGGAGTTGCTCACCATCGCCACCCTGGCCGTTCCGGTGGCCGCCTACTACGGCTCGATCCCCGCGCACAGCAACGGGTTCGTCGCCGCCTTCGTGGCCGGCACCGCGTTCGCGGCCGGGTTCACCAGGCCCACCGACCGGGAGCCGGTCGTCCCGGCCGACGCGGCCGAGCGACCCCTGCTGCTGACCGCCTGGCTGTCCACCGCGTTGAGCTACGCGGTGTGGGGGCTGTTCGGGGTGATCGGCGTCGCCCGCCTGTTCGTGCTGGTGAACTGGTCCGCGGTGGTCTACGCGGTGCTGTCGCTGACCGTGCTGCGGATGCTGCCGGTCGCGCTGGCGTTGATCGGCACCGGCTTCCGGTTGCCGACCGTGGCGTTCATCGGCTGGTTCGGCCCCCGCGGCCTGGCGTCGGTGATCTTCGCCCTGATCGCCGTCGAGGAACTGGACGTCACCGACGAGACCCGGGCGGTCATCGGCACGATCACCGTGACCGTGCTGCTCAGCGTCATCGCGCACGGGGTGACCGCCGGTCCCGGCGCGACGCGATACGGCCGCTGGGTGCAGCGGACCCGTCCGATCGAGGAGCTGCGGACGTCGGCCACCCCGTCGGGCGGGCGGGCCGGCCCGCACGCCCGGCACCTGGACGGTTCACCGTCCTGATCGGCCCTGACCCGTCCCTGACCGGGGCCCTTACCGCCCCAGCGCGAGCCCGGCGAGCCGTTTCAGATCGATCGGGTCGGGGGCCAACGGAACGCCCGGCCGCACCCGGGGCAGCCGCACCCGCAGCGCCCGGGGCTGGACCGAACAGCGGACCGGGGCGGGCACGGTCAGCGCCTCCCCGTCCACGCCGACCGGGATCTCGGTCGTCGCCGGCCCGTCCGGACCGGACCGGTCGACGTCGATCACCACGTCGCCGTCGCCGACCAGGGTCGTCACGGTGCGGAACTCGGCCCGCCGCAGCAATGCCGCCGCCTCGGCGGCGGTGGCGATGTGCCCGGCGATCACCCCGAGCACGCCCTGGTCGATGCGCTCGCGCCGGCCCATGTCGCGCAGCCGGCCCGATCCGTACGGGTTGTTGCTGACCAGGACGGCCTGTTGGTCGGTCAGGGTCCGCGCGCCGGTGCGCACGGTGAGCCGGCTGCCCTGGTTCGGGTCGAGCAGGTCGGGCAGCATCTGCAGGATCGTGCGGTTCTTGTTGTCCCGGTACTCGGGGCTCTGCACGATCTCCGCATACGCGCCGAAGGACGCGTTGTTGACGAACGGACGGTCGCCGAGCAGCCCCAGATCGACCCGCACCTCCTCGCCGTCGGTCAGCGCGGCCAGGCAGGTGGCCGGGTCGTCCCGGTCCAGCCCGAGGTCGAGCGCGAAGTGGTTGCGGGTGCCGGCGCTGATCACCAGCAGCGGCAGGTCGTGCTCGGCGCAGATCCCGGCGACCAGCGCCTGGGTGCCGTCGCCGCCGGCCACGCCGAGCAGGTCGGCGCCCCGGTCGACCGCATCCCGGACGATCGCCGCCACGTCGACATGGCCGGGCCCGTCGAGCAGGGCGACCTCGGCGCCCAACTCCTCCGCCTTGCGATGCAGATCGAACTTGACCACCTTGCCGCCGCCGGATCGCGGGTTCATCACGATGAACGGGCGGATGGGTGCGGGCGTGCGGGTGGTCGGCATCCATTCGGGCGCCCGGTTGCGCATGGCCCGGTGGGCGGCCTCCCCGCCGAGCGCCAGGAGGGCGACCGCGATCACCGCGACGACGACCGCGTCCTGACGGAAGAAGACGACCAGGACGGTGACGACGGCGGCGACGGCCAGGGCCAGGCCGAGCCAGCGCATCAGGCCCCGCCGGGCGACGAACCAGAAGCCGCCGACCAGCACGAGCACCAGGCCGAGCAGGCCGACCACCAGCACCGTCAGCCCGGTGGCGCCCTCGCTCGCGATCAGCACGACGATCGCCACGATCCAGCACACGAAGGCCCCGCGGGCCAGCCAGCGTTGGGAACTGGTGGACGATCTGCTCGTCAGGTCTGTGGCCGGCATTCGTCCTCCGTGGCGGGCCGACGTGGCATGCCGTCCATGCTGCCCCACCCCGCTCGGACGTCATCACCCGGCTCGCATGAACGGTTCTCGGGCCGGCGAGCCATTCGATCCGGACGAGTCGGGAGCAAACGCGATGTGACAGGCTGCCCGCGATGTCTGCGGATGGAGTGCGCGCGATCGAACGGGTGGTGCCCGGCCTCGGGATGCTGCGCGCCTACCGCCCGTCCTGGTTGGGCAAGGACGTCACCGCCGGGCTGGTGCTGACCGCCCTGCTCGTGCCGCAGGGCATGGCCTACGCGGAACTGGCCGGGTTGCCGCCCATCACCGGGCTCTACACGACCGTGTTGTGCCTGCTCGGGTACGCCGCGTTCGGCCCGTCGAAGGTGCTGGTGCTGGGGCCGGACTCGTCGCTCGGCCCGATGATCGCGGCCACCGTGGTGCCGCTGGCCACCGCCAACGGCGACCCGGCCCGCGCGGTGGCCTACGCGTCGATGCTGGCGCTGATGGTCGGCGCGATCACCATCGCGGCCGGGGTGTTCCGGCTCGGCTTCATCGCCGACCTGCTGTCGAAGCCGACCCAGGTCGGCTACATCAACGGCCTGGCGTTGACCATCGTGATCGGGCAGCTGCCGAAGCTGTTCGGGTTCTCGGTGGACGGCGACGGGATGATCGCCGAGGCGACCGAGTTCGCCCGGGGGGTCGCCGACGGCCGGACCGTGCCGGCCGCGCTGGCGGTGGGGCTGGGCTGCCTGGCGGTGATCCTGCTGTTCAACCGGTTCCTGCCGCGCATCCCCGGCGTGCTGGTGGCGGTGGTGCTGGCCATCGGCGCGGTCGCCGTGTTCGGCCTGGCCGACCGCGGGGTCAAGCTGGTCGGCACGCTGCCCGAGGGATTCCCCCCGTTCACCATCCCGACGGTGCCGCTGTCCGATCTCGGCCTGTTGTTCGCCGGGGCGCTGGGCATCGCGCTGGTGTCGCTGACCGACACCATCTCCACCGCCAGCGCGTTCGCCGGCCGGCGGGGCGAGGAGGTCGACGGCAACCGGGAGATGATCGGCATCGGCGCGGCGAACGTCGCGGCCGGCCTGTTCCAGGGCTTCCCGGTGTCCACCAGCGGGTCGCGGACCGCGGTCGCCGAGCAGAACGGGGCGAAATCGCAGGTCACCGGGCTCGTCGGGGCCGGCGCGGTCACCCTGATGCTGGTGTTCTTCCCCGGGCTGCTGCGGAACTTGCCGCAACCGACCCTGGCGGCGATCGTCATCGCGGCGTCGCTGTCGCTGGCCGACCTGCCGGCGTTGCACCGGCTGTGGCGCCAGCGTCGGTCCGACTTCGCCCTGGCCCTGGCGGCCTTCCTCGGGGTGGCGGTGCTCGGGGTGCTGCCCGGCATCGCCATCGCCGTCGCGTTGTCGGTGCTGGACGTCTTCCGGCGGGTGTGGCGGCCGGACCGGGCGGTGCTGGGCCGGGTCGAGGGACTCAAGGGGTATCACGACATCGAGCGGTACCCGTCCGCCGATCAGCTGCGGGGGCTGGTGTTGTACCGGTTCAGCGGGCCGCTGATCTTCGCCAACTCCTCGACGTTCCGCGACGACGTGCGTCGGATGGCCGAGGCCGACCCCCCGCCCAGGTGGATCGTGGTCACCGCGGAGCCGATCACCGATGTGGACACCACCGCCGCCGACATGCTCTACGACCTGGATCTGTGGCTCAACGCCCGGGGCATCAACCTGATCATCGCCGAGCTCAAGGACCCCGTCCGGGCGGCGATCCTGCGGTACGAGGTCAACGACGAGATCGCGCCCGAGCACTTCTTCCCCACCGTCGGCTCGGCGGTGCACGCCTACCGCGACCTGACGGGCCTGGACTGGCCCGACCGGAGTACCGACGGGACGGTGTCGTAGGCCGGCCGGGTGGGTCGCGTCCGGCGGAACAGCCG
>JBDHZW010000211.1:0-9288 GCA_039812105.1 Nakamurella sp. | reverse complement strand
GATCGTCAGGCGGTGAGCAGCGCGCCCAGGAACACCAGGTACCCGACACCGGCAACGGTGCACAGCACCCCCGAGGCCCGGGTCCAACGTTGCCGGACGGCGGCCACGCCCAGCCCGGCGGCCAGCAACAGCCACACCAGCGCGTGCCCGTACTCCAGCACCGGGCCCCGCCAACCCTCGGCGGTGGTGTCGGAACCGTCGCCCAACGTCAGGAAGACCGCCGCGATCATCAGCGCGGCCAGGGCGGCCAGGCCGAAGCCGACCCGGCTGCGGCTCGGTGCGGTTTCACTCATCGGTGTCGCTCACCCGGGCAGTATGCCGCTCAGCCGACCGGGGCCGGGCGGGGGAGCGGGATCGTGCGGCCGAGGTCGGCCAGCAGCTGGCGGGTCAGCGCGGCATCCGCGGCCGGGTCGCGGTCGGTCCGGTCGGCCAGCGCGTACACCGCAGCCAGGCCCATCCGCTCCCGCACCGCCACCGACAGGTCGCTCCGGCCGACCACCGCCAGCACCGGCCGCGGTCGGGAGCGAGACGCGACCACCGCGGGCAGCTTGCCGGCCGGCGTCTGGTCGTCGATCCGACCCTCCCCGGTGATCACCAGGTCGGCGTCGGCGACGCGGCCGTCGAAATCCAGCAGGTCCAGGAAGAACTCGGCGCCGGAGACGATCCGGCCGCCCAGCAGCAGGCCGGCGAAGCCCAGCCCGCCGGCCGCCCCGGCTCCGGGCGTGTGCGCGAGGTCGGACGGGTCGAGAAGGCCGGCCAGCCGGCGCAGCCCGGCGTCCAGCATCTCGACATCGCCGGTCGTGGCGCCCTTCTGCGGCCCGTACACGGCGGCCGCACCGTCCGGCCCGCACAGCGGGTTGCGCACGTCACCGGCGATGACCAGCTCGACCCCGGCCAGGTCGACCAGGCCGCTCCGGTCGACCGCGGCGATCCGACCCAGGGTGCCGCCGGCCACCTCGATCGGCCGGCCGGCCGAGTCCAGGAACCGCACCCCGAGAGCGGCCAGGAATCCGGTGCCGCCGTCGCTGCTGGCCGACCCGCCCAGCGCCAGCACCACCCGCCGGGCGCCCTGCTCGACGGCCCGGCGGACGGCTTGTCCGGCCCCGGTGCTCGACGCGGCCAACGGGGCGAGCCGTCCCCCGGGCAGGGTGCCCAGGCCGCAGGTGTTGGCCACCTCCACGACGGCCGTGTCGCCGAGCCGGGCGATCACCGCGGCATGGGGGCGGCCGGTCGCCCCGGCCACCGTCACCGGATCGGCGGTGAACCCGGCCGCGATGGCGGCGTGCACGCTGCCGTCGCCGCCGTCGGCCAGCGGCAGCTCGTCCACCTCGACGCCCCGGGACCGCAGGCCGCGGCCCAGGTGCTCGCACACCTGGGCCGCGGTCAGGCTGCCCTTGAACTTGTCCGGGGCCAGCAGCACCCTCATGACGGTCGCCCGGCCGGGGTGGTCGAGCCGGCCAGGTCGTCGGCGACCTGCTGCCCGCTGTACTCGGGATCGGGAGTGCGCTCGTGGTGGTGCAGGTCGGCGGTGTAGGCACCGACCAGCCGGGTGCTCTCCACGGCGAGCGGGTTGGCGGCGGCGTCGATCTCGGCCGGCAGCTCGGGCACGGACTCGTTGTTCAGCACCTTGCGCACCCGGTCGTGGTCCAGGGCCTTGTCCCACTTGCCGACGAACAGGGTGGCCACCGCGTTGCCGATGAAGTTGACCAGGGCCCGGCACTCGGACATGAACTTGTCGATGCCGAAGATCAGCATGATCGCGGCGGCCGGCACGGTGCCGACGGTGGACAGAGTCGCGGCCAGGGCGATGAATCCGCCGCCGGCGACACCCGCGGCGCCCTTGCTGGTCAGCAGCATGACGGCCAGCAGGCCGATCTCCTGGGCGATCGTCAGGTTGGCGCCGGTGGCCTGGGCCAGGTAGACCGCCGCCAGGGACAGGTAGATCGCGGCGCCGTCGAGGTTGAAGCTGTAGCCGGTGGGCACGACCAGACCGACGGTGCTCTTGCGGACCCCGGCGTACTCCATCTTGCGCATCAGGCCGGGCAGGGCCGGTTCCGCGGTGGATGTGCCGATGACCAGCAGGATCTCCTCCTTCAGGTAGCGAAGCAGCTTGAGGATGTTCAGCTTCAGGTAACCCATCACCGAGCCGAGGACGACCAGGATGAAGAACGCGCTGGTCGCGTAGAACAGCAGGATCAGGCTGCCCAGGCTGGTCAGGGTGGAGATCCCGTACTTGCCGATCGCGTAGGCCATCGCGCCGAACGCGCCCAGCGGGGCCAGCTTCATGATGTAGGACAGCACCTTGAAGATCACCTTGGTGCACCGCTGCACGAAATCCAGCAGCGGGGCGCCGATCCGGCCGACGGCGTTCAGCGCGACACCGAAAATGACGGCCAGGAAGATGATCTGCAGGATGTCGCCCTCGACGAACGGTTCCACCACCGACGAGGGCACGATGTGCGTGATGAAGTCGTACCAGTTCTGGTTCTCGCCCTTCTCGATCAACGAGTTGACCGCGTCGGTGGTCTGGATCTCGTCGACGTTCGCATGCACGCTGTTGCCCAGCGGGATCAGGTTGATCGCCAGCAGACCGGTGGCCAACGCCAGGATGGTGCCGCCCTGGAAGTAGACCAGCGCCTTGATGCCCGTCTTGCCGACCGCGGACAGGTTGGCCACCGACGCGATGCCGCCGATGATCGTCAGGAACACGATCGGGCCGATCAGCATCCGCATCGCGGTGACGAACGTCGTGCCCACCGGCTCCATCGCCTTGCCGACGCCCGGCCACAGCCAGCCGACCAGGACACCGAGGACGATCGCGACGATCACCCAGAAGTACAGCTGCCGGTACCACTTGCTCTTTGTCGGGGCCACCGTGGTTGATGCCATTGTTCCTACCTCGTTGTCGGAATCGGTCGATGGTCTGTCAGCGGGTCCGGATCAGGCGGGGATCAGGGCGGCCGTGAGCGCCTCGATGACGGCGTCGGTGACCTCGTCGGTGGTTGCGGTGCCGCCGACGTCGCGGGTCAGGTGCCCGGCCGCGGTCGCCGCCTCGATCGCCGCCTCGACGGCCCGGGCCTGGGCGGGCAGGCCGAAATGGTCGAGCATCAGGGCGCCGGAGGCGATGGTGCCGATCGGGTTGCTGATGCCCTGGCCGGCGATGTCCGGGGCGGACCCGTGCACCGGCTCGAACATCGACGGGAACCGCCGCTCCGGGTTGATGTTCGCCGAAGCGGCCAGGCCGAGCGAGCCGGCCAGCGCGGAACCGAGGTCGGACAGGATGTCGGCGTTGAGATTCGACGCGACGACGACCGACAGGTCCTCCGGATGCAGGATGAACTTCGCGCTCATCGCGTCCACCAGCACGGACTCGGTCGCCACGTCCGGGTAATCCTGCGCGACCCGCACGAAAGTCTCGTCCCACAAAACCATTCCGTACTGCTGGGCGTTGGACTTGGTGACGCTGGAGACCTTCTTGACGGTGCGGGTGCGGGCCAGGTCGAACGCGAACCGCATGATCCGCTCGCAGCCCTTCTCGGTGAACAGCGCGGTCTGCAGCGCGACCTCGTTGCCCGGCCCGCGGCCGGACAGGTTGCGCCCGCCCAGGCCGGCGTACTCGCCCTCGCTGTTCTCCCGGACCACGACCCAGTCCAACTCGGTGTCGTCGGCCTTGCGCAGCGGCGAGGTGATGCCGGGCAGGAACGTCACCGGGCGGATATTGGCCCACTGGTCGAAGTTCTGGGTGATGTTCAGCCGCAGACCCCACAGGCTGATGTGGTCGGGCACGTTCCGCCAGCCGACGGCGCCGAAGTAGATCGCGTCGTAATCCTTGAGGGTGTCCAGACCGTCCTCGGCCATCATCCGGCCGGTCCGGGCGTAGTACTCGCTGCCCCAGTCGAACTCGTCCCACTGGAAGCGGAACTCGCCGTTGGACTGCTCGGCGACATGGTCGAGCACCCGACGGCCGGCGGCGACGACCTCCCGGCCGACGCCGTCGGCGGGGATGGTGGCGATGCGGTAGGTCTTGGTCATGGCGACAACTCCTTGTCGAGAACTGAATCGGATCCACCGGCCGGGGTGATGGGAACCATCGAAACCCGGTGACCGGGGTCACGTCCAAGACCGAATTCCGATCCGGGGCATAGGCAGGGCCTATCGGTGCCTGATCAGGGCCCGCTCAGCTCCCGGGCGGCCAGCACGAACGCCTCGGCCGCGGGGGTCAGCGGGGCGGCGCGGGTGACCAGCGCGATGTGCAGGTGCGACGGCGGGTCGATGCGGACGACCCGCGCGCCGGCCGCGGTGGCGAGCGCCGCCCACCCGGCCGGCAGCACCGCGTCGGCGATCCCGGCGAGCACCATCGGCAGGATCGTCGTGCGGTGCGCGACCTCGGCCACCACCGTCGCCGGCACCCCGCTGGACAGCACGTCGTCGACCAGCGCCCGCATCAGCGAGCCCTTCGGAGCGACGACCAGCCGGTGCCCGGCCAGCTCGTCCGGGGTGATCCGATCGCCCAACCGCGAGTCGGGTCCGGTGATCAGCACGAGCTCCTGGTCCTCGATCGGCAGCACCCGCAGGTCGGCCGCCTTCACCGGCTGCGGGGCGCCCAGCAGGCCGATCTCGACCTCGCCGGTGCGCACCGCGTGCAGCACGTCCTCGGGTTCGAACGCGGCGGCGACCGAGAGCGTGACGTCGGGGTGGTCGCGGACGAATGCGGTGGTGATGGCGGTCAGCGGCTCGACCGCGGGGGACGGCATGCTGACGATCTCGACCCGGCCGGTGGTCGCGCCCCGGACGGCGTCGATGACGGACTGGGCGGTGGCCAGGTCGCGCAGCACCTGCCGGGCCGGCCCGACCAGCCGCAGCCCCGCGTCGCTGGGCACCACCCGCCGGCCGACCCGATGGAACAGTGGCACGCCGAGTTCGCGTTCCAGTCCGGCGATGGCCTGGGACAGCGACGGCTGGGCGATGAACAGCTGCTCGGCCGCGCGGCTGAACCCGCCGTGGTCGATGACGGCGAGGAAGTACGTCAGCTGGCGGGCGTCCATGTCGGGCGGAGGCTAACCCCTGCGTGCCGGGGCCGCCGGGGCGGCTACCGGTTCAGGCAGGTGTCCAGGTCACCGCCGCCGAACCCGGCCTGGAACGAGGCATTCCGCTGGTCCGCGGAACCGTGCCCGGGGCCGCTGAAAGCCTGTGCCACCCGGAGCATCTCGTCCGACGCGTCGGCCGGGAGGGTCAGCTCGCCGGCCCGGACCGCCCGGCCCAGGGCGGCGCCGCCCAAGCAGTCGGCCTGCAACTCGTAGGCGGGGCTGCCGTCGAACAGGGCTCGACCGTCCCCGTCGTGCACCAACCGGGCCTGCACGGCATGACCGGTCTCGTGCGCGACGACCATGTACACCATGGTCTCGCCCAGCTCGGCGTTCCGGCGGAAGAACTGGAGATCCCAGGCCAGGAAACCGGTTCCGCTGGACGCGCTGCCGCAGAAGAAGGCATTGGCGGTGTAGTCCTTGCCATCCCCGCAGTCGGCGACGGTGCCCCGGTCGGAGTCGTAGAAGCCGTCGCCGTTCCACAGGTCGGGAGCCGACCAGGTTTCCGGAGCACCGGTCCCGTCCAGCCGAGCCGCGAAGGCGTCGGGCCAGTACCGGCGGGTCACCTCGACCGCGGAGGCGACGGCCGCCCGGATGTCGTCGTCGGAGGCGTCGGTCCACGACGCCGGGCCCGGGTCGGGGCTTGCCGGTGCCGCCGCACCCGAGTCCATCGGCGGGCTCTGCGTGGTCGTCACCGTGACCGTGCTCGGCGGCGCCGTTGCGGTCGTGGTCACCGTGACGGTGTCCCGCGTGGAGCTGGTCACGGTGACGGTGGTCGGCGTCGGACCCGGGTCGTTCGCCCCGACCGCCCCGGCGGGGACGGACGCCACCGCCAGCACGGCCACCGACGCGACGGCCAGGCTCACGACGACCACGGCATGCCTGACTCTCACAATCGCCCCCCGGATTCGTCACGATGCGTACTGATTGCCGACTCGAAAGAGTCGCTGCCATCCAGAATAGGTGACGGATCGCACCCGATCAGGGGAAAATACTACTCAGAGTGATGATGGTTGGATCGGCGGATGACACGTCTCGCTGATCTGACGGTGACCAACCCGGTGCTGGCGGCGCCGATGGCGGGCGGCCCGTCGACGCCCGCGCTGGTTGCCGCGGCCGCCGCCGCGGGAAGTCTGGGGTTCCTGGCCGGCGGCTACCGCACGGCCGCGCAACTGGCCGAGCAGATCGGCGAGGTTCGTTCGGCGACAAGCACGTTCGGCGTCAACCTGTTCGCGCCGAACCCGGTCCCGGTCGATCCCGCCGCCTACGCGCGCTACGCGTTCGACCTGGCCCCGGCCGCCAACCGGTTCGGTGTCGGGTTGCCGACGAGGCCGGTCGAGGACGACGACGGCTGGGCCGACAAGCTCGATCTGCTGATCGCCGCGCCGGTGCCGCTGGTCAGTTTCACGTTCGGGTTACCCCCGACCGGGGCGATCCGGGCCCTGCACGGCGCGGGATCGGCGGTGGCCCAGTCGGTCACGTCCGTCGAGGAGGCCCGCTGGGCGCAGGACGTCGGCGTGGACCTGCTCGTCGTGCAGGGTGCCGGCGCCGGCGGGCACTCGGCGGTCTTCGACCCGACCCAGCCGGTCCGGTCGCGACCGCTGCCCGACCTGGTTCGGGAGATCAGGTCCGGCACCCGGCTGCCGGTCATCGCGGCCGGCGGGATCGGTCACGCCGACGACGTCGAGCGCGCGCTGCGGGCGGGCGCGGCCGCGGTGACGGTCGGCACCGCTCTGCTGCTGGCCGACGAGGCCGGAACGTCGGCGGTGCACCGGTCGGCGCTGGCGGTTCACCCCGGACCGACCGTACTGACCCGGGTGTTCACCGGGCGGCCGGCGCGGGCGCTGCGCAACGACTTCGTCACGCAGTACGACGATCTCGCACCGCTCGGCTATCCCGCCCTGCACCACCTGACCGGTCCGTTGCGCCGGGCGGCGGCCGCGGCGGGCGACCGGGACTGGGTGCATCTGTGGGCCGGAACCGGCTACCCCGCCGCACGTTCCGGTCCGGTGGGGGGCCTGCTGGAAGCGCTGTCGCCCGGCTGACGGCGAAGGCCGCACCGGCAGCGGTGGACTGCTGCCGGTGCGGCCTTCGGTGCAGGATCAGGCGGCGGTGGCGACCGTCGAGACGGCCGGCTCCAGCGCCTGCGCCAGGATGTCGCGGACGTCGCCGACCGGGATGACGGTCAGCGCGTCCAGGATCTCCGCCGGCACGTCGTCCAGGTCGGGCTCGTTGCGCAGCGGGATGAAGACGGTGCTCACCCCGGCTCGCTGGGCGGCGAGCAGCTTCTGCTTCACCCCGCCGATCGGCAGCACCTTGCCGTTCAGCGTGACCTCGCCGGTCATCGCCACGTCCGACCGGACCGGCCGTCCGGTGGCCAGCGACGTCAGCGCGGTCACCATGGTGACGCCCGCGGACGGTCCGTCCTTCGGCACGGCGCCGGCCGGCACGTGCAGGTGGATCGTCCGGTTCAGCGCGCCCGGCTCGACGCCGACCTCGTCCGGATGCGACCGGACGAACGACAGCGCGATCTGCGCCGACTCCTTCATCACGTCACCGAGTTGACCGGTCAGCGTCAGGCTCGACGCCTTGTTCGGGTCGCCGGAGACCGGCTCGGCCGACGCCTCGATGAACAGCACGTCGCCGCCCATCCCGGTAACCGCCAGCCCGGTGGCCACGCCCGGCACCGAGGTTCGCTCGGCGGTCTCCGAGGTGAACCGCGGCCGGCCGATCAGCCCCCGCAGGTCCGGCTCGTCCACCGCGAACGGCGCCTGCGCCTTGCCGGCCGACAGCTGGGTGGCGACCTTGCGCAGCACCTTGGCGATCAGCCGCTCCAGCTGCCGCACCCCGGCCTCCCGGGTGTAGTCGGCGGCCAGCTTGCGCAGCGCGGCGTCGGACAGGGACACCTCGGTGGCGTCCAGCGCGGCCCGCTCCAGTTGCCGGGGCAGCAGGTGCGTGCGGGCGATGGCCACCTTGTCGTCCTCGGTGTAGCCGTCCATGGTGATCAGCTCCATCCGGTCCAGCAGCGCGGACGGGAAGGTCTCCAGCACGTTGGCGGTGGCCAGGAACAGCACGTCGGACAGGTCCAGATCCAGGTCCAGGTAGTGGTCGCGGAACGTGTGGTTCTGCGCCGGGTCCAGCACCTCGAGCAGGGCCGCCGCCGGGTCGCCCCGGTAGTCGCTGCCGACCTTGTCGATCTCGTCCAGCAGCATCACCGGGTTCATCGAACCGGCCTCGGTGATCGCCCGGACGATCCGGCCGGGCAGCGCGCCGACGTAGGTGCGCCGGTGTCCGCGGATCTCCGCCTCGTCCCGGACGCCGCCGAGGGCGACCCGGACGAATTTCCGTCCCAGGGCGCGGGCGACCGACTCGCCCAGCGACGTCTTGCCGACGCCGGGCGGCCCGACCAGCACCAGCACGGCGCCGGACCCGCGGCCGCCGACCACCTGCAGGCCGCGTTCGGCCCGCCGGCTGCGCACGGCCAGGTACTCCACGATCCGGTCCTTGACGTCGTCCAGACCGTGGTGGTCGGCGTCCAGCACCTCGCGCGCCGCCGTGACATCGGTCTTGTCCTCGGTGGTGGTGGTCCACGGCAGCTCCAACACCGTGTCCAGCCACGTCCGGATCCAACCGGACTCCGGGCTCTGGTCGCTGGCCCGCTCCAGCCGGCCGACCTCGCGCAGCGCCGACTCCCGGACCTTCTCCGGCAGGTCGGCCTGCTCGACCCGCGATCGGTAGTCCTCGGCGCCCTCGGGTTCGCCCTCGCCCAGTTCCTTGCGGATGGCCGCCAGTTGCTGGCGCAGCAGGAACTCCCGCTGCGAGCGCTCCATGCCCTCGCGGACGTCGTCGCGGATCTTCTCGGCCACGTCCATCTCGTTCAGGTGCACCCTGGTCCACTCGATCAACACCTCGAGACGGGCGATGACGTCCGGGGTCTCCAGGATCTGCCGCTTCTGCTCGGCGGTCAGGTACGGCGCCCAGCCGGCCGCGTCGGCCAGCACCGACGGGTCGGTCATCTTCTCCACGGTGTCGATCACCTGCCACGCGTCGCGCTTCTGCAGGTTGGCGATCACCAGCGACTTGTACTCGGCGGCCAGCTCCCTGGCCCGCGCGGCCTGCTCGGTGGTGGCCTCGTCGTCGACGAGCTCGGCCTCCACCCACAGCGCGGCTCCCGGCCCGGACACGCCGGTGCCGATGCGGGCCC
>JBDHZW010000210.1:0-9374 GCA_039812105.1 Nakamurella sp. | reverse complement strand
CGATCGCCGCCCTGCTGGCCACCGCGCTGCTGGCCCGGCCGGCTCGCGCCGCCGCGTAGCGCGCGGGCCTCCCGGGTACTGATCGGGCATGCCCAAGTCCACCGAAAGCGGCAAGGCGATCGAGAGCGAACTGCCCGGCACCCTGCAGCGATCCGACAAGAAGGCGCAACGCACGTTCGCGCAGACCTACGACTCGGCGATCGAGCAGTACGACGGCGACGAGCAGCGGGCCCACCAGACCGCCTTCGCCGCGCTCAAGCACACCCACGAGAAGGTCGGCGACCACTGGGAGCCCAAGCAGGAGTGGGGACCGTCCGACGAGCACGCCGAGGGCGGCCGGGACGACCCGCACCCCACCGCCGGCGGGGTGGACGCCAACGCCAGCAAGGAGCATCTGTACGAGCTGGCCCAGCGGCTGGACATCGAGGGCCGGTCGACGATGACCAAGGACGAACTGGTCGAGGCGCTGCAGAAGGCCAACGATCGGGCGACGGCGAAGGCCCGCGAAACCCGGACCGACTAGATCCAGCCCCGCTCGGTGGCGATCCGCAGCGCATCCGCCCGGGTCGCCGCGCCGGTCTTGCCGATCACCGACGACAGGTGGTTGCGGACCGTGCCCTCGGACAGGAACAGCCGCTTGGCGATCTGCCCCACGGTGCCCCCGTCGGCGGTGGCCAGCAGCACGTCCCGCTCCCGGCCGGTCAGCGGTGACTCGCCCAGCGCCAGGCTCTCCGCCGCCAGGTCGGGGTCGACCACCCGCAGCCCGCGGTGCACCCGGCGGATCGCGTCGATCAGCGTCTCCGGCGGGGCGTCCTTGACCATGAACCCGGCGGCCCGGGCCTCCATCGCCCGCCGCAGGTAGCCGGGACGGCCGAAGGTGGTCAGGATGATCACCCGGCAGGCCGGCACCCGCTCGGCCAGGATCGCCGCGGCGGCCAGCCCGTCCATCCCGGGCATCTGCACGTCCAGCAGCGCGACGTGCGGTTGTTCGCGCAGGGCCGCCGGCAGCACGTCGTCGCCGGTGCCGACCTGCGCGACGACGGTCATGTCCGACTCCAGGTCGACCAGGGCGGCGAACGCGCCCCGGATCAGCGCCTGGTCGTCGGCGACCAGCACCCGGATCGCCCCGTTCGTCGGGCTCATCGGGCGGGCGGAGCGACGGTCGCCCGGTCGACGACCGGCGGCGCGGGCACGGCCATCGTCGCCCGCACCGCGAAGCCGCCGCCCGGGCGCGGCCCGGCGGTCAGGGTGCCGCCCGCCGTCCGCACCCGGTCGGCCAGCCCGGACAGTCCGTGGCCCGCCGGCCGCGACGGTGACGCCGAGCCGGTCCCGTTGTCCTCGACGGTCACCCGGTCGGGCCCGGCGGTGATCGTGCAGGTGCTCGCGTGGGCGTGCCGCACCACGTTCGTCACCGCCTCGCGGACGACGTACCCGAACAGCTCCCGGTAGCGCGGGTCGACGTCGTCCACCGAGCCGGGCAGGGTCGCCGCGATCCCGCCGGCCCGCAGCACGCTGCCGGCGACGGCGAGTTCGGCGGCCAACGAGACGTCCCGGTACCCGGAGGCGGTGGCCCGCACGTCGGCCAGGGCCTCCCGGGCCAGCCGCTCCACCTCGCCGATCTCGGTGGCCGCCGCGGGGTCGTCCCGGCCGACCAGCCGGCGGGCCAGGCCCGCCTTCACCGCGATCGCGGTCAGCGAATGGCCCAGGATGTCGTGCAGGTCGCGGCCGATCCGTTCGCGTTCGGCGGCGACGGCGGCGACGGCGAGGGCCTCCCGGGTCGCCCGCAGTTCGCGGTTGAGCCGGATGTTGCCGACGAATCCGGCCATGAACGCCGTCATCGCGACCGTCGTCAACGCCAGCTCCCAGCTCAGCGGATCGCCGAAGGCCAGGTCGACCAGCAGCATCCCGCCGGCCAGCGTGCCGCCCAGCGCCATCGCCGCCCAGTCGACCAGCAGGAACCCGCCGACCACCGCCACGAAGATCCACATGGCGGTCGCCGACGACCCCATCACCAGCAGCTGGGGCAGCGCCAGCGCCAGCAGGGCCCCGGTCACCACGATCCGCGTCCGCAGCGTGCTGTCCAGGCAGCGGCCGGGCACGAAGATGTAGAACGCGGTGAACGCGGCCAGCAGCCCCAGCGACCACGCCTTGGTGCCGGCCGGCAGGTCCGAGCCGGCGACCGCGACGTAGGCCGAGACGAGGAACAGCTGGGCCAGCACCGCGCCCAGCTCCCAGCGCCGGCGGCCCGGCATCCGCCGCTCGTCCGCGACATCCGCCGGGGCCAACGGGCCGAGAGCCGAGGTCATGACCTTATTCTCCGCCGCCGGTCAGACCTTGGCGCCGCTGCGCCGGTACGACCAGACGCCGACCGCGGCGAGCACCAGGGTCCAAGCGGCCAGCACCAGCACCGAGTTCAGCGGCACACCGTCGCCGGCCAGCACGTTGCGGCCCAGCTCGGCCAGCCAGTAGGACGGGGTGACCTTGGCGACGTCCTGCAGGAACGTGGGGAACGCCTCCACCGGGAACCACAGGCCGCCGAGGATGGACAGGCCGAGGTAGGTGATCATCGAGATCGGCTGCACGGTGTCGACGGTGCCGGCGAACCCGATGACCAGACCCAGCACCGCGAACGGGATCAGCCCCAGCCAGACGGCCAATCCGGTGCCCAGCCATTGACCGGCGGTCAGGTGCACGTCGCCGACGGTGGCCCCGGCCAGGAAGACCAGCAGCAGGGCGGGCAGGGTGACCAGCATGGACACCACCGCCTTGGCCACCAGGTAGGACGAGCTCGGCAGGGCGGTCAGCCGCAGCTGCCGGTTCCAGCCGACCTGCCGCTCGACCGCGATCCGGGCGCCGGTGTTGATGGCCGCGCCGATGCAGCCGAACGAGGCCATGGACACCATCAGGTACGACACCACGGTCAGCCCGTCACCGGCGTCCTGACCCCGGTACACGTTGGCGTACAACACGAACAGCAGCAGCGGCAGCGCCACCGTCAGCACCAGGAACCGCAGGTTGCGGAAGGTCAGCCGGGTGGACATCAGCGCGTAGCGGACGGTCATGGCAACAGGCATGGTGGCGGTGGTCATCGCTGGGCCTCCTGACGGGATGTGGCAACGAGTTCGAGGAAGGCGTCCTCGAGATTGCCGGCGGCGATCTCGATGTCGTGGGCCTGCGGGAAGCGGGTCAACAGCGCCCGCAGCGCCAGGTCGGAGTCGTTGCAGTGCAACAGGGTTCGGGTGGCCTGCCGGTCGGTGCCGAGCACCCCGGGGAGCTGGGCGAGGTCGTCGGCGGTCGCCCCGTCGATCACCGCGGAGATGGTCCGGCCGGCCACGGTGGCCTTGATCTGGGCGCCCGTCCCGTCGGCCACGACCACCCCGCTGGACAGCACGACGACCCGGTCGGCGAACTGGTCGGCCTCCTCCAGGTAGTGGGTGGCGAACAGCACGGTGCGCCCGGTCGCGGTGAACTCCCGCATCGACGCCCAGAACGCGCGGCGCACCTCGACGTCCATCGCCGCGGTCGGCTCGTCCAGCACCAGCAGGTCGGGGTCGGGGATCAGGGCGAGGGCGAACCGGACCCGCTGGCTCTGGCCGCCGGACAGTTTCTGCGTCTTCTGCGTGGCGATGTCGGTGATCCCGGCCAGCTCCATCGCCTGCGCGGGCGGCATCGGATGCCGGTGCAGGCCGGCGAACATGGTCACCAGTTCCTTGACGGTGACGTCCGGCAGCAGCGCACCGGCCTGCAGCATGGCGCCGACCCGACCGGCCTGCACCGCGGTCACCGGGTCGGATCCGAAGATCCGCACCCCGCCGGCGTCCGGCCGGGTCAGGCCCAGCAGCATGTCGATGGTGGTGGACTTGCCGGCCCCGTTCGGGCCGAGGAAGGCGACGACCTCGCCGGGGGCGATCAGCAGATCGACACCCCGAACCGCGTGCACCTGACCGAATCTCTTCTGCAGCCCGGTGAGCCGGACCGCGGCGCCGTCCCGCGCCTGGGTCATGTCGGTGGTCATGACTTCACTGTCGTCGGCGACGCGGTCGATCGGCTGCGGCGGTTGTCACCGAGTGGGCATGACATCTGTCATGCCCGGGTCCGGTCAGGACGGGTTCAGCGGCGGCGTCGTTCGCGCCACGCGATGATCACCGCCGCGCCCATGCAGCCCAACCCGGCGGCGACGATCGTCAACCCGAACCACAGCGAGGCGTCGGTCAGCACCAGGCCGAGCACCAGCGCGACCATGCCCATCACGAACAGCGCGACGGCCACCACGATGCGCGGACGCCGCAGCCCCGCGTGGGTGATCCGCTGGGCGAACGACGGATCCTCGAGCGTCAGGCCGCGTGCGATCTCGTCCAGCCGACGTTGTTCACCGTCCGACAGAGCCATGGTGTTCCCCCTTGCGTCGGGGCGGCCCGGGGCTGAAACTCTCCGTCCCTGGACGGGCCGGAACCCGGTCGGACAATCGTACGTCGGGTGCCGGCCGGGCGCTCCTGGCAAGGTGTTCGGGTGACCCACCCGCCCGCTCCCGCGCCGCGCTCCGGATCGCCCGGATTCTCCCGGCCGCTGGCCGTGCTGGTCGCCGGCGCGTTCTTCATGGAGAACCTGGACGCCACGATCATCGCCCCGGCCGCCCCGGCGATCGCGGCCGACCTGGGGGTGGCCCCGGTCCAGATCAATGTGGCGATGACGTCGTACCTGCTGACGGTGGCCGTGCTGATCCCGGCCAGCGGCTGGCTGGCCGACCGGTTCGGCGCGAAAGCGGTCTTCGCGCTGGCGATCTCGGTGTTCACGGTGGCGTCGATCGGCTGCGCCGTGGCCCCGACGTTGACCGCGCTGACCGTGGCCCGGGTGTTCCAGGGGATGGGCGGGGCGATGATGGTGCCGGTCGGCCGGCTGGTCGTGCTGCGCAGCACCGACAAGTCCGAGCTGATCAAGGCGATCGCCTACCTGACCTGGCCGGCGCTGGTTGCCCCGGTGCTGGCCCCGCCGCTGGGCGGCTTGCTGTCCGAGTACGCCTCCTGGCGGTGGATCTTCCTGATCAACGTGCCGCTCGGCGTGGTCGGTCTGCTGCTGGCCCGGCGGCTGGTGCCGGACGTGCGGGCCGAGCAGCGGCGGCGGCTGGACTGGCGGGGCTTCCTGCTGACCGCGGTCGGCGTCGCCGCGCTGGTGATCGGCCTGGAGAGAATCGGCACCGAGCAGATCGGTACCGGGCCGAATCTCGCGTTCATCGTGATCGCGCTGGGCACCGCCGCCCTGGTGCTGGCCGTCGACGTCGGCTACCTGTTGCACTCCCGTCAGCCACTGCTGGACCTGCGCACCCTGAAGATCCACAGCCTGCGCGCCGCGGTCGCCGGCGGCACGGTGTTCCGGCTGGTGATCAGCGCGATCCCGTTCCTGCTGCCGCTGTTCTTCCAACTCGGCTTCGGCTGGACCGCCGCGCAGGCCGGCGGGATCGTCATCGCCCTGTTCGCCGGCAACGTCGGGATCAAGCCCGTGACCACCCCGCTGATGCGCCGGCTCGGTATCCGCACCGTGCTGCTGATCGCGTTGATCATGTCGATCCTGTGCCTGGTCGCGATGGGGCTGATCCGGGTGACGACGCCGCTGGCCGTCATCGTGGTGATCCTGGCGGTCAGCGGGGTGTTCCGGTCGGTGGGCTTCTCGGCCTACAACAGCGTGGCCTTCTCCGACGTGCCGCCCGATCGGATGACCCACGCGAACACGCTGCACGCCACCCTGCAGGAACTCGGTGCGGGCCTGGGCATCGCCGTCGGGGCGTTGCTCGTGCGGCTCGGCGACCCGGTGGGCCAGGCGCTGGGACTGGCCGACGACCCGGGCACCCCCTACCGGGTCGCGTTCGTGCTGCTGGCGGTCATCATGCTGGTGCCGCTGGCGGAGGCGCTGCTGATGCCGGCGTCGGCCGGTGGGGCGGTCACCGGCCGACGCTGAACGCCGCCGATCAGTGGCGGGAGTTGATGGCCCCCAGGTACTTCCGGCCGAAGACGAGCAGGGTGGCCAGGCCGGCCAGCACACAGGCCGCGCCGAACCAGAACGGCGCCGCCAGGCCGACCTCCTCGCCCAGCTTGCCGCAGATGAACGGCGAGGCGGCCGCGCCGAGGAACCGGACGAAGTTGTAGCCGGCCGACGCGACCGGGCGGGGGACCGGGGAGACGTTCATCGCGGTCTCGGTGAACAGGGTGTTCAGCACGCCGAGCGGGGCGCCGCAGGCGATGACCAGCACCGTGACGGCGACGTGGTTGTCCACGGTCAGCGCCAGCGCGACCAGGATCGCGGTGAACACGCCCAGGGTGATCGCGAACGCGTTGGTCAGCCCGAACCGGCGGTGCATCCACGGCGCGCCCCACACCGCGCAGATGCCCAGCAGCACCCCCCAGCCGAAGAACAGGAAGCCGATGCCGAACGCGCTGTACGGCAACGTGAACGGGGTGAAGGCGAGCACGGCGAAGAACCCGCCGTTGTAGAGCAGGGCGGCGATGCCCAGCACCAGCAGGCCGCCGTGACCCAGGGCCCGGATCGGGTCGGCCGGCCGGATCGCGTGGGTGACCTTGACCTTGTCCTTCAGGAACAGCGAGATGGCCAGCAGGGCAATGCCCATCAGCACGGCGACGCCGAAGAACGGGGCGCGCCAGTTGATCGTGCCCAGGAACGCGCCGACCAGCGGACCGACCGAGATGCCGACGCCCAGCGCGGCCTCATAGAGGGTGACCGCCTTCTCGGCTCCGCCGCGGGCCACCGCGATGATCGCGGCCAGCGCGGTCGCGATGAACAGGGCGTTGCCCAGGCCCCAGCCGGCCCGCCAGCCGACCAGGGCGGCGACCGAGTCGGAGGTCCCGGCCAGCGCGGAGAACACGATGATGACGACCAGGCCGGCCATCAGGGTGGTGCGGCCGCCGAACCGGCTGGACACGAACGAGGTGACCAGCATGGCCACCGACGTCACCAGCAGGTAGCTGGTGAACAGCAGCGACACCTCGCTGGGGGTGGCGTCCAGATTGGCCGCGATCGACTTGAGGATCGGGTCGACCAGCCCGATGCCCATGAACGAGACCATCGCCGCGAAGGCCAGCACCCAGACCGCGACCGGCTGCCGGCTCTTGCCGGGGGCCGGTTCCGGGGCGGTGATCGTTTCCGGGACGGAAGCTGCGGGGACGGTCTCTTCCCCGGACGCGAGTGACATGACGGTGGGCCTTCCAAGTAGTTACCTTTGCTAACTATCTTAGAACGACGTGTGACGGGTGTCCATGGGGGACGGGTCACATGCGAGCGGCGAGGGCCGAGACCCCGGCCAGGTAGAGGTCGACGCCGTCGGCGTAGTAGGTCTCGGGGTCCTCGCAGGAGGTCAGCGCGCCGGCGCACTCGACCAGGTGCGGGAAGCGGTCGCCGGGCAGGGCGGCCAGCGCGGCCCGTTTCCGGTCCCGCATCGTCTGCCGCTCGGGTTCGGGCACGTCGGTCTCCGCGCCCGGCGCGCCGGCCACCAGCATCACCACCGACTGCAAGGCGGCTCGGGCCAGCTCGGCGCGGCGCTGCTGGTCGAACCCGGCTTCGGCCAGCACGGCCAGCGACTGCTCGGCCAGCGCCTGTCCGCGAGGGCACTGCAGGATCCGGAACTGGGCCAACTCGGTGCTGCCCGGATGCCGGGCCAGCGCCGCGACCAGCCGGCTGAGCATCGGGCGGAGCCGCTCCAGGCCGCCGGTGGCGGGTAGTTCGGGCACGTCGACGGCGTCGATGATCCGGTCGCCCATCGCCGCCAGCAGCTCGTCCTTGTTCTTGACGTGCCAGTACAGCGCCATCGGGGTGACCTCGAAGTCCTGCGCGATGCGCCGGATGGATACCGCGGACAGCCCCTCCCGGTCGGCCAGGTCCAGCGCGCGGTCGATCACCGCCTCCCGGGAAAGTGCCGGAGCCGGTGCGACCTTGGAAACCATGTTGACAACTCTACACCGTAAAGCGTTAGCTATACGGCGTAGATGTACGGCGTAAAGGAGGAGCTGTGAGGCGACCCGGACTCACGTTGCTGGCGGTGGCGCTCGCGACGTTCATGAGCTACCTGGACAACAACATCATCAACGTCGCCATCCCGGCGATCGAGCGTGACCTGCACCTGACGACCTCCGGGATGGAGTGGATCGTCAGCTCCTACATCCTGGTCTTCGCCAGCCTGCTGCTGGCCGGTGGCCGGCTCGCCGACGTGTGGGGCCGCAAGCGGGTGTTCCTGGTCGGCCTGGCGATCTTCACCGGGGCGTCGCTGGCCGCCGGTTTCGCCGGGAACGTGGACGTGCTGGTGGCCAGCCGGGCGGTGCAGGGGCTGGGAGCGGCGCTGATGACGCCGACCACGCTGGCGATCATCTCGGCGACGTTCGCCGAGGGCCGGCAGCGGGCCGCGGCGGTCGGCATCTGGAGCGGGGTCGGCGCGCTGGCGCTGGCCGTCGGGCCGCTGCTCGGTGGGCTGCTGTCCGAGCACCTGAGCTGGGGCTGGATCTTCTTCATCAACGTGCCGGTCGGCGTCGCGACGTTCGTGCTCGCCGCGCTGGTGATCACCGAGTCGCGCAACCCGGACACCGCCCGCCGGTTCGACGTGCCCGGGGTGCTGACGTCGGCGGTGGCGCTGTTCGCCCTGACCTTCGCGCTCATCGAGGGGCACGACCGGGGCTGGACGTCACCGCTGATCCTGGGCTGCTTCGCGGTCGCGGCCGCGCTGGCCGTGGTGTTCGTGCTGCTGGAAAGCCGTTCCCGGGAGCCGATGGTCGCGCTGGCCCTGTTCCGTGAGCGGGTCTTCACCGGCGGCGTGCTGGCCCTGATGATGTGGGCGTTCGGGCTGTTCGGGATCTACTTCTTCACCTCGCTGTACCTGCAGGGCGTGCTCGGCTTCTCGCCCACCGAGGCCGGGGCCGCGTTCGTGCCGATGGCCCTGCTGATGGCCGGCTCGGCGGTGGTGTCCGAGCGGATCTCGCACCGGTTCGGCGCCGGCCGGGTGGTGCCGGTGGCGATGCTGCTGATGGCCGGCGGGATCGCCTCGGTCAGCCTGCTCGGCGCCGACGCCGGCTTCTGGGACCTGATGCCGGCCTTCGCGGTGATCGGCATCGGCGGTGGGCTGACCGTTCCGCTGACCGCCAGCGTGCTGGACGCCATGCCGCGCGGCGAGGCCGGCGTCGCGTCCGGCATCTTCAACGCGACCCGGGAGGTCGCCGGGCTGCTCGGCATCACCGTGATCGGCGCGGTGCTCACCGCGCGGCAGGGCACCCTGCTGGCCGCCGGCCAGACTGCGACCGACGCGTTCCTGGGCGGCTACCGGGCCGGGCTGCTGCTGGCCGGCGCGCTGGTCGCGGCCGGCGGGGTGGCCGCGTTCGTCG
>JBDHZW010000209.1:0-9393 GCA_039812105.1 Nakamurella sp. | reverse complement strand
GGGGCGCCGACGGCGGCGGCCACCCCGCCGCCGGATCTGCGCCGGGCCGGCCCGGTGCTGGCCACCGCGCGCCTGCTGCTGCGGGGGGCGCCGTGATCGAGGAGCCCGAACGCGAACGCCGGTGGCGGCTGCTGGTCGGCGGTGAGCAGGACGACGAGGCCGGGTCGAGCGTCAGCCTGTCCGCCGACGACCGGCGCATCGACGCCGCCCTGTCCGCCGTCTACGACAGCCGCGGCCCGGAGGACACCGACAAGCGGGCCGCCGGGCTGGGGGCGTCCGCGCCGCGGGTGGTCGGCTGGCTGGGCGACATCCGCACGTACTTCCCGTCCTCGGTGGTGCAGGTGATGCAGCGGGACGCGGTGGACCGGCTCAAGCTGCAGCAGCTGCTGCTGGAGCCGGAACTGCTGGAGGCGGTCGAACCGGACGTCAACCTGGTCGCCACCCTGATCTCGATGAGCCGGCTGCTGCCGGAACGATCCCGGGCCACCGCCCGGGCGGTCGTCGCGCGGGTGGTGCGGCAGATCGAGGAGCGGATCGCCGATCGCACCCGATCGGCGGTGCACGGCGCGCTGAACCGCTCGGCCCGCACCCGACGCCCCCGCCGGCACACCGACATCGACTGGCCCCGAACGATTTCCGCCAATCTGCGGAACTGGCTGCCGGAGCACCGGACGGTCGTGCCGGAACGCCTGATCGGCTACGGGCGGCGGCAGAACATGGTGCAGCGCGACGTGGTGGTGGCCATCGACCAGTCCGGGTCGATGGCCCACTCGGTGGTCTACGCCTCCATCTTCGGGGCGGTGATGGCCTCGCTGCGGGCACTGCGGACCTCGCTGGTGGTGTTCGACACCTCGGTGGTCGACCTGACGGAGGCGCTGCACGATCCGGTCGAGGTGCTGTTCGGCACCCAGCTGGGCGGCGGCACCGACATCAACGCCGCCGTCGCCTACTGCCAGGACCTGATCGGCACCCCGGCGGACACCGTCTTCGTGCTCATCTCCGACCTGTACGAGGGCGGCATCCAGGGGGATCTGGTCCGCCGGATGAACGCGATGAAGCTGGCCGGCGTGCGGGTGATCGCGCTGCTGGCGTTGTCCGACTCCGG
Source organism: Nakamurella sp. (assembly GCA_039812105.1). Taxonomy (GTDB): domain Bacteria; phylum Actinomycetota; class Actinomycetes; order Mycobacteriales; family Nakamurellaceae; genus Nakamurella. Next base: position 8,288 of record JBDHZW010000209.1, on the reverse strand, counting down.
CGCCCCGTCCTACGACCGCACCCACGCCGCCGCGCTGGAGGCGATCGGCGTGCCCGCCTTCGCCTGCACCCCGGACGCCTTCCCGGATCTGCTGGCCTGCGCGATCGAACGCGGCGACGTGGCCGCCTGGGCGCACCGGTTCCGCGCCGAATCGAGCTGAGCCGTCCGATCCGGCCGCCCCGTACGGTGGTCGCATGCTGCCCCTGACGACCGCGCACCGGCGGCGGTTCCTGCTCGAACTCGACCTGTCCACCATGCCCGTCGAACCGGACCCGGACGACCCGCTGGCCCGGCTGCGCACCCGCGGCCGGCGGCTGCTGCGGCCCACCATTCGCGCGTTGCACCTGGCGGCGGCCGACCCGCGGGTGGTCGGGCTGGTCGCCCGGGTCGGCGGCCCGGCGTCGTGGACGGTCGCCCAGGAGCTGCGGGACGGGGTGCGCGCGTTCGCCGCCGGCGGCAAGCCGACCCTGGCCTGGGCCGAGACGTTCGGTGAGCAGCCCGGCGCGATGGCCGGGTACGTGCTGGCCACCGCGTTCGACGAGCTGTGGCTGCAGCCCGGCGGCGAGGTCGGCGTGCTCGGCGTCGCGGTGGAGACGACCTTCCTCCGCGGCGCCCTCGACAAGCTCGGCGTGGAGCCACAGTTCGACCAGCGACACGAGTACAAGAACGCGGCCGACCGGATCATGCGCACCGAGTTCACCGCCGCCCATCGCGAATCCCTGGACCGGATGGTCGCCTCCGTCTTCGACGACGCGGTCACCGCGATCGCGGCCGGCCGGCGGCTGGCCGACGCCACCGTCCGCGAGTTGGTCGACGCCGGCCCGCACCTGGCGCCGGCCGCCCGGGAGGCCGGTCTGGTCGACCGGCTCGGCTACCGGGACGAGGCCCTGGCCGCGATCCGCAAGCGGGTCGGCCCGGACACCGAGCTGCTGTTCGCCGACCGCTGGCGGCCCCGGCACCGGCCCCACCTGCCCCACCGGCGCCGCTCGCACGTCGCCGTGGTCACGGTGCAGGGGACGATCACCTCCGGACGGTCCCGGTCGGGCCTGGTCGGCCGGACCGCCGGCAGCGACACCGTGTGCGCGGCGCTGCGCGCGGCGACCGCCGACGACCGGGTCCGGGCGATCGTGCTGCGGGTGGACTCGCCCGGCGGCTCCGCCGTGGCGTCCGAGACAATCTGGCGCGACGTGGTTCTCGCCCAGCGGGCCAAGCCCGTCGTGGTGTCGATGGGGTCGGTCGCCGCGTCGGGCGGCTACTACATCGCCTGCCCGGCCGACGCCATCGTCGCCGAACCGGCCACCCTCACCGGATCGATCGGCGTGTTCGGCGGCAAGGTCGTCGTCGACGCCCTGCTGGCCCGGGTCGGCCTCAACTCGGCCGAGGTGTCCCGCGGTGCGCATGCCCGGATGTTCTCCGCCCGCAAGGGTTTCGACGACGACGAACGGGCCCGGCTGGCGGCCGCACTGGACGCGATCTACGACGACTTCGTGGCCAAGGTGGCGGCCGGACGCGACCGGACCCGGGACGAGATCGACACTGTCGCCCGGGGCCGGGTGTGGACCGGCCGGGACGCCCTCGACGCCGGACTGGTCGACGAGCTGGGCGGCCTGCGGGACGCCGTGCGGCTGGCCCGGGCCAAGGGTGGTCTGCCCGACGACGCGCCGGTCCGCCCGGCGATCCGGATCGGCCCACTGGCCCGGTTCGCCCGCCCGAAGAACTCGGCCGACCCGCGGGCGAGCGTGGCCGGCACCCTGCCCGACCTGCCCGATGTGCTCAGCGCGCTAGGCCTGCCGGCCACCGCCACCCTGCGGATGCCCCCGCTGCGCCTGCGCTGAGCCGGTGGGCCGGCGTGCGGGTGCGCTGATCCAAGTCTCATTTCCACCGCCGTTATGTCCGTTTTCGTGAGGCTTTGATCAGCGCACCCGTGTCGGCCGGCGGGGTGCGCCCGGATTCCGGCGCCGGCGGTGCAGCCGGCTGGTGGGCCAGCGCCACCGTCAGCCCGGCGACCGCCTCGGGGTCGGTCAGCCGGTCGCCGAACGCCTCGCGCAGCTGGTTGACCCGGTACCGCACCGTCTGCGGGTGCACGTGCAGGGCGCGGGCGATGTCGTCCCGCCGGCCCTGGAAAAGCAGCCACGCCCGCAGCGTCTCGACCAACCGGTCGGCGGTTGCGGCCCGCAGCTCGGCCAGCGGCGCCAACACCCGGTCCCGCAGGTCGGCGAGCGCGTCCGGGTCGGCCGCGACCACCAGTGCGGTCAGTTGCTCCTCGGTGTCGATCACCCCGCGCACCGGGGCCAGGGCCAGTTCGCGCGCCCGCAGCACCCGCAGGAACGACAGCCGGCCGCGGGTCCACGGCTTGGCCGGACCCAGGTAGCCCTCCAGCCCGCGCAGCGCGTTGACGACGGCTGCCCGGCGCGGACCGTCGGCGTCCGGCACCAGCAGCACCGTCATCTCCGGTTCCGCCCCGGCGGACAGGCCGGGCAGCTCGTCGGCCCGCAGGGTGCGGTCGTCCAGGTTGGTCACCGCCCGGGACGCGTACCCGGTCGGCAGCAGCACCGCGGCCAGCGTCGCCGGTGGCCGCCAGCCGGCGCTGTCCGCGTGCTCGCGCAGCCGGTCGGCCGACTCGCCGGCCAGGATGCTGCGCACCAACCGGTTCAGGAAGCGTTCCCGCACCCGGCCGGTGGTGGCCAGCTCGTCGGCGTGACCGGCGGCGCTGGCCGCGGACAGCTCGTCGATGTAGGCGAAGACAAGTTCGGCGAACCGGGCCATGGTGTCCGCGCCCAGCCCCGCCTCCACCGCTGTCCGGGAGAACTGCCGCCACGACTCCCGGGCACCGATCCGGTAGGCCGCCAGCAGCGCGTCCATGGACCGGCCGGCCCGGGCCTCGCCCCGACCCAGCGCATAGGCCCCCTCCAGCGCCGGGGCCAGCGGGCTGCCCGCGGCCCCCGGGGTGGGCCGGCCGGCGAGCTTGAGAAAGCCGCCGAGGGCCAGTTCGACGGCGGAACGTATGTTCGCACCGATTGGTCCGGACAGGGTGTCCGTGTAGGCCGGGACCTGCACGGTGATCACCTGCACGGTCTTCTCGGCGATCGCCGGCAGCCGGGACCGCAGCATCGCGACCGTCCGCTCGCCCAGGTCCAGGGCGGCACCGCTGGTCATGCCGTCGTGAGGTTGCACCGATGTCATTGTTCGCTCCGAACAATTCACAGCCGAATTTTCACCGCGCTGGCTCAGGAATCTAGCCTTCGCTGACAGGCAGAGTAGTCCCATGACCACAGCAACCGGGGGCGGCGGCAACGGCGTCGGCAGCCCGGGGGTGACCCGTCGGCTTCGGCGACGGCTGTGGGGGATCGCGGAGGCGATGGCGTCGCCGCGACGCCCGGAGGACTACCTGGACATGTTCCACCCGCTGCGTCGCGGCGCGGACCTGCGCGGGAGGGTGGCCGCCGTCCGGCCGGAAGCCGGCGGGGCGGTCACCGTGGTGCTGCGACCCGGGGCGGCGTGGCAACCCCACGTGCCCGGCCAGTACGTCCGGGTGGGTCTGGACGTCGACGGCATCCGGCGCTGGCGCTCGTACTCGATCACCAGCCCGCCGCGCACCGCGGACGGCACCATCGCCATCACCGCCCGCGCGGTGCCCGGCGGCCTCGTCAGCGCCCACTTGGCTCAGCGGCTGGCCGTCGGCGACCTGGTGCACCTGGACCAGGCGTGCGGCGACTTCGTGCTGCCCGACCCGGCCCCGGACAAGGTCCTGTTCATCACCGGCGGCAGCGGCATCACCCCGGTGATCGGCATGCTCCGGTCGGGCCGCGACCGGCTGCGCGACGTCGTCCTGGTCCACTCCGAGGCCCGGGACAGTGACGTCATCTTCGGTGACGAGCTGCGGACCCTCGCGGCGGACGGGCACATCCGGCTGGTCGAGAAGCACACCGAGCGAGCCGGCCGGCTCGGCATGGCGGAGCTCCGTTCGCTGGTGCCCGACCTGGCCGATCGGGCCGCCTGGGCCTGCGGGCCGGCCGGCCTGCTGGACGAGATCGAGGCCTACTGGAGCCGGCTGGGGACGGTGCAACCGCTGCACACCGAACGGTTCCGCACGACGCTGGCCGCCCCCGGCGAGGGCGGCACCGTCGAGTTCGTCAGCACCGGCACGACGGTGGACTGCGGCGGCGGCACCTCGATCATGGACGCGGGGGAGGGCGCCGGGGTGCTGATGCCGTCCGGCTGCCGGATGGGCATCTGCTTCTCCTGCGTGCTGCCGCTGCGCGAGGGCACCGTGCGGGACCTGCGCACCGGCGAGATCACCAGCGCGGTGCCCGGCGACGGCGTCCTGGTGCAGACCTGCGTGACCGCCGCCGCCGGCCCCTGCCGGCTGGATCACTGAGCGACACCTCAACCGCAACAACCGATATCGCAAGGAGTGCAGCAACCCCATGACCGTCATGCAGCGTAAGGACGTCAATCCGATCGCCCACCTCACCGCCGACGACATCACCGACATCGGCCGCCGGCTGGACGCGATCCGCAGCGAGGTGATCGCCACCCGGGGGGAGCGGGACGCCGCCTACATCCGGCGGGTCATCGACGTGCAGCGCAAGCTCGAGCTCGGCAGCCGGATCGTGCTGTTCGCCTCGCTGTTCCCGCCGGCCTGGATCCTGGGCACCGCGGGGCTGTCGGTGGCCAAGATCCTGGAGAACATGGAGATCGGGCACAACGTCATGCACGGCCAGTGGGACTGGATGCGCGACCCGAAGATCCACTCCACCACCTGGGAATGGGACAACGCGTCGCCGGCCGATCAGTGGAAGCACGCCCACAACGAGCTGCACCACACCTATACCAACGTGGTCGGCCGGGACAACGACCTGGGCTACGGCATCATGCGGGTGGACGAGGACCAGCGCTGGCACCCGGTCTACCTGCTGCAGCCGCTGTGGTGCTTCATCAACGCCTGCTTCTTCGAGTTCGGTATCGCCGCCTACGATCTCGAACTCGGCAAGAGCCTGGGCGACAAGAACGTGCGGCGCAGCCCGGAGTTCAAGGCCCGCGCGAAGCAGGTGCTGCGCAAGATCCGCAACCAGGCGCTCAAGGACTACGTGGTGCACCCGCTGCTGACCGGGCCGGCGTTCCTGGCCACCATGGCGGCGACCGCGACGGCCAACCTGGTCCGCAACCTGTGGACCAACTCGGTGATCCTGTGCGGCCACTTCCCGGAGGGGGTCGAGACGTTCGAGAAGCACTCGATCGACGGCGAGACCAAGGCCGAGTGGTACCTGCGGCAGATGCTCGGCTCGGCCAACATCTCCGGCGGCAAGGCCATGCACATCATGACCGGCAACCTGTCCTACCAGATCGAGCACCACCTGTTCCCCGACCTGCCCAGCAACCGTTACCAGGAGATCGCGCCGCAGGTGAAGCAGATCTTCGACGACTACGGCCTGCACTACGTCACCGGCCCGCTGCCCAAGCAGGTCGGCTCCGCCTGGGGCAAGGTGTTCCGGCTGTCGCTGCCGAACGAGCTGGCCCTGCGGCTCAAGCGCCGGCCGAAGCTGGTCCCGGTCGCGCCGATCGGCGCGCGGATCGGCCTGGGCCGCGCGGAACCGGTGGCCGTCCCCGCCTGACCGTCGCACCGATTCCGGGGGTGGGTCGCGTTCGGAAGGAAAGTGCCTGCGACCTCTTTCCTTCCGGACGCGGTCCCGGCTCGCCTCCGCGGCCGCGGCCGAAGGGTCGTCAGCTCGCCCGGCCCGCCGGCGTCAGCGGGTAGGGGTTGCGCCACTTGGTGTTGGCCCCCTCGGGCTTGCCACGGTCGAGCAGCACCCCGCCCCAGATGCCGGACTGGCGGGCCGCGGTCGCCCACTGGCCGCAGGACACCCGGATCGGGCACCCGCGGCAGATCGCCTCCGCCGCGGTGCGGTCGTCGGTCGGGTGCGGGAACCACAGCTCCGGGTCGTGGCCGCGGCAGGCGGCGCGGGGATCCTGCGCCGGGTTGGCCAGGTGAGCCGGCAGGACCGGCAGTTCGTACGTCGTCATGACGGGCCTCCTCTCGTCCGCTCCAGATCGGTGAGCCGCGGGGCGAGCGAAGGCCCTCACCCCGCGGCGGCCAGCAGATCCCACACCCGCTGCTGGTCGGGATCGCCGGTGACGACCGGCCGCGGCGCCCACCGCAGCCGCATGCCGGCCTCCACCGGGGTCCGGTCGGCCTTGCGGTTGTTGCAGTCCCGGCAGGCGCAGACCAGGTTGTCCCAGTGCCCGGAGCCGCCCCGGGACCGCGGTACGACGTGGTCGACCGTGTCACCGGGACCGCCGCAGTAGGCGCACCGCCGCCCGTCCCGGATCCGGATCTGCCGGGCGGACGGGAACCGGTCCTCGGCGGTCCGGAACCGCAGGTGCCGGTACTCGACCAGCCGGACGATCGTCGGCAACGGGATCGACAGGCGCTGCGAGCGAACGAGTCTGGTCGGGTGGGCCTCGATCGTCTCGGCCGCGCCGGCCATCACCAGAACGACCGCCCGCTGCCATTCGATCCGGGACAGGACCTGGTAGCTCGCGTTGGTCAGCAGGACGTCGACCATGAACGGTCCCTCCCTTCGAACGGCCGGAATGCGACGCGGGGCAGCCGGCAGCCCGCCGGGACGACGTGAGTGCGGCCTCGACGCGGGGCGGATCGCTGGGATCGCCCTGCGGTTCGGCGGCGGACCGATGGTGGTCCGCGCTCCGGCCGGGCCGCGCGGCCTGGATCGACGCCCGGGCTCAGCGCCCCGGCGACATCCGCTGACCGAACCGGCACCACCGGTTCGGGGCATGGCGTTGGTCGGCGGGCGCGATCGCGTGGACGCGCGGCAACGGCGCCCGCTGCTGCGGTGTGCCTGGCATCGTCCACCTCGTTCCTCGCGCGCCGGGGCCGACCGCCCCGATGACCGGGTCGAGGCTAGTGCAGACGCCGCCCGGCGCCCCACTGGTTTTCGCGGGGCGCCGGGCGGGATGGGATCGGTCAGTTCACGTGGCAGTTGCTCGGTTCGGGCTGATTGGTCTTGCGCGGCTGTCCCTGCGGGATCAGTTGCACGGCGATCGTCTCGGCCGCCTGGGTGCCCTCGTTGCGCAGCATGTGCACGTCCGAGCCGCCGGCGTCGGTGAACGAACTGCCGCCCGAGTACGTCCGGGCGGCGCAATGCGGGTCACTGCTGTCGTAGTTGGTCACCGTCCCGCTGACCACGAAGATGATGCTCGGCCCCGGATGGGAGTGCCAACCGGTGCCGGCACCGGGCGGGAAGATGTTCTGGACGACGAAGCCGTCGGACATTCCGCGGGTCAGCAGCAACGCATTCCAGGGTGCGCCGGCCACCGTCTGCCCCCGGCCCAACAGGGCCAGCGGGGACACCGGCGCGGTGGCCAGGTTCGTCGACGCGACGGCGGGCGGGGCCGGGGTCGTCGGGGCGGCGGAGGTCGTGCTCGTCGTGCTCGTCGTCGAGTCCGTCCCGACCTGGTTGCCGGCCTGGGCCGGCACCACCCCGAGCACCAGGACGGCGGTCGCGGCGGCCGCCGTCGCCGAGGCGATCCAGAGCTTCCTCATCATCGTCGTCACCTGCCGTTCGTCGATGGTCGCGGGGTCGCGACCGGGTCCGGATGAGCGCATATCAACGGAGCGCAATCCCGGTGCAATTTCGGTGCAGAACTGGTAAAACCGGACATCAGGGGCGGTAGGCGCCTGGTGGAGGCCAGATGAAGGTCGGCGTCTTGGGCCCGCTGATCGTCCGGCTGGACGACCGGGAGGCCACGCCCGGCCCGGCCAAACAACGCGCGCTGCTGACCCTGCTGGTCGTGCACCGCAACGAGATCGTCCCGGTCGATGCGCTGATCGACGGGATCTGGGGCGGCCGGCCACCGGCGACGGCGCACAAGATCGTCCAGGGCTACATCTCGCAGCTGCGCCGGTCGCTCGGTGGCGACGACCTGCAGACCAGGCCGGGCGGCTACCGCCTGGAGCTGGCCCCCGACGACCTGGACGCCGCCCGGTTCGAGGCGCTGCTGGAGCGCGGTCGAGGCCGGCTCGCCGCCGACCCGGCCGCCGCGGCCGACCTGTTGGCGCAGGCGCTGCGCCTGTGGCGGGGTCCGGCGCTGGCCGAGTTCGGCTCACTGGACTTCGCCGTCCGGGAGGCCGATCGGCTCGAGCAGCTGCGGCTGCTCGCCCTGGAGGGCCGGATCGAGGCCGACATCGCGCTCGGTCGGCACGCCGCGGTCATCCCCGAACTGCAGGCGCTGACCCGGGCGAATCCGTTGCGCGAGGACCTGCTGGC
>JBDHZW010000208.1:0-9409 GCA_039812105.1 Nakamurella sp. | reverse complement strand
GCGGGGCCGGCCGTTGCTCGGGTGCCGTCGGGCGCGCGCCGTCGTCGACGGGACGCTGCCGGGTCGGCGCGGCCGGCTCGTCGGCCGCCAGCGGGATCTCCACCGGTGTCGCGGCGCGGGCCGGCGCGGCCGGGAGATCGGAGTGGCCGGCGGCGATCTCCATCCGCCGTTCCATCCGCTCCAGGCGTTGCAGCAGGGCTCCGTCGCCGTCGGCGGACGCCGGCAGCAGCATCCGGGCACACAGCAGTTCCAGCACCAGCCGGGGTGAGGTGGTGCCGCGCATGTCGACCAGCCCGGCGTGCAGCACCTCGGCCATCCGGGTCGCCGTGGCGGCGCCGAGCCGGTCCGCCTGCGCGACCATCGCCTCCAACTGGTCGGACGGCTCGTCGATCAGGCCCTTGGCGGCCGCCCCGGGCACGGCGGCCAGCACCACCAGGTCGCGCAGCCGCTGCAGCAGGTCGGTGGCGAACCGGCGGGGGTCGTGACCTGCCTCGACGACGCGGTCGACCGCGCCGAACACCGACCCGCCGTCGCCGGCGGCCAAGGCGTCGACGACCTCGTCCAGCAGGGCGGCGTCGGTCACCCCGAGCAGCGCCACCGCGCTGCGGTAGGTGACGCCCTCCGGACCGGCCCCGGCCAGCAGTTGGTCGAGCACCGACAGGGTGTCCCGAGCCGAACCGCCACCGGCCCGGATCACCAGCGGCAGGACGGCGGGCTCGACCGTCACGCCCTCCTGCTCGCACAGCCGCTCCAGCATGCCGCGCAGGGTGCCCGGGGCGATCAGCCGGAACGGGTAGTGGTGGGTCCGGGACCGGATGGTGGTCAGCACCTTGTCCGGCTCGGTCGTCGCGAAGATGAAGACGAGGTGCTCCGGGGGCTCCTCGACGATCTTGAGCAGGGCGTTGAAGCCCTGCGTCGTCACCATGTGCGCCTCGTCGATGATGAACACCCGGAACCGCGACTGCGCCGGCATGTAGAAGGCGCGATCCCGCAGGTCGCGGGTGTCGTCGACGCCACCGTGGCTGGCCGCGTCCAGTTCGACGACGTCCAGCGAACCGGGGCCCTCCGGGGCCAGCGCGATGCAGGACGGGCACTCCCCGCACGGCTCGGGGGTCGGCCCGTGCACGCAGTTCAGCGAGCGGGCCAGAATCCGCGCCGATGACGTCTTCCCGCACCCGCGGGGACCCGAGAACAGGTACGCGTGGTTGATCCGGCCGGCGGCCAGCGCGGTGCGCAGCGGGTCGGTGACATGCTCCTGCCCGACGACCTCGGCGAAGGTCGCCGGACGGTACTTGCGATACAGAGCCAGGGCCACGGAAGCGAGGCTACGGCAGGCGTCCGACAGTGCTGTCCGGTCGTGCGGACGGGCCGGAGGCGGCGCTGGTTCGGGACAAAAGGGGGACCCCCGCACCCGCCAGAGCTCACGGACCCTTGCTGCCTTCCGGCCCTGGGGGGGTTGATGAGATGGACGCCGCGGGGGTCCGGTGGACCAGTCTAGATCATCGGTTCCGGGCCCACCGCCCGTCACGCGGGCGAGCCGGTGCGGGCGCTTCGGACGCGCGGCGGGGCCGTTCGGTTGCGTCCGGCCCGGGCCACCCATTCTGTCTACAAGACCACACTGACCTGGGAAGACATTTGGTCTGACCAAGTCGTAGACTCAATGGCGACGGGGATCGACCCGGCAACGAGGCGAGATCCGTCGGGAACGACCACCTTCTCGCCCAGGGAGACAACGATGAGCATCCACATCTTCGACGTCCTGCACGCCCGTCACGCCGACCGCGTGGCCCACCGGCACCTCGAACACGAGATCGCCGATTACCGCACCGAGGCCGACCGTCTGGATCTCGAGGCCACGCTGGACCGGTACGACGACTACACCGCCCGCGAGATCCGGCAGATCCTCGCCGTCCAGGGGTCCTGAACCCGCTTCCCGCCCGGCGGGAGAGGATGCGCAGGCTAACCTCACCTCGCACCGACTGCGTATCCTGATCGAGTCAAGCAGGCGACGGTCGACAGGGAGTGCACTCGGTGATCAGCGCACCACCTCTCCGGTCCGTCGGGCGGTGAGTTGATGCCCACCTGGTTCGACGGCATGCCGTTCGGGATCGCCGTCGCCGCCCTGTTCGTGATCGTGTTGCTGCGCGCCCAGGCCACCTACTGGATCGGCCGCGGGGTGATCGCCGGCGCGCTGCACACCCGGCTCGCCGACAAGTTGACCGGCCCCCGAACCACCCGCGCGGTCGCCCTGCTGAACAAGTGGGGACCGCCGGTGGTGACCGTGTCCTTCCTGACCGTCGGCTTCCAGACGGTCGTCAACGCCGCCGCCGGCCTGATCCGGATGCCGTGGGTCCGGTACACGATCGCCATGGTGATCGGCTGCGTCATGTGGGCGCTGATCTACGCCACCATTGGCTTCGCCGCCCTCGATGCGGCGATGGCGCTCGCCGCCCACTCCCCCTGGCTGCTCGTCGCCGTGATCGTCCTGCTGGCCGCGGTCGTCGTCGGGATCGTGCTGGTCCGCCGGCGCCGGCCGGCCCGGGTGCCGGAGGACGCGCCGACCAGCTGACCCCGCGCCGGCCGATTCTGTCCTGGCGTCCGGGACCGATACACTCTTGCGGCGACACCAGGAGGATTCGCCTAGTGGCCTATGGCGCACGCTTGGAAAGCGTGTTGGGTTAACCGCCCTCGGGGGTTCGAATCCCCCATCCTCCGCTCGGAATCTCAGGTCAGGGACCCACGCCGCCGCGCGGCGACTTCGCCCCGGCGGCTCCGCCTAGAGCCTCTCGACGACCATCGCATTGGCCATACCCTGGCCCTCACAGAGCGTTTCGAGGCCGTACCGACCGCCGGTGCGTTCCAGCCGGTTGACCAGGGTGGCCAGCAGCCGGGTTCCCGACGACCCGAGGGCATGGCCGAGGGCGATCGCCCCGCCGTAGGGATTGAGCCGGTCCGGATCGGCCCGCAACGCGTCCCGCCACAGCAGCGGGACCACCGCGAACGCCTCATTGACCTCGTAGGCGTCCAGGTCGTCGATGGTCAGCCCGCTGCGGCGCAGCGCCTTCTCCGACGCCGGGACGACGCCGGTGAGCATCTCGATCGGGTCGGACCCGACCACCGCTCCGGCGACGAACCGCGCCCGCGGGGTCAGGTTCAGGTCGGCGGCCCGGGGGGCGCTCATGATCAGCGCGATCGACGCGCCGTCGGTCAGCGGTGAGGAGTTCCCGGCGGTGATGACCCACCCCGCCTCCGGGTACCGGTCCGCGGCCTCGTCCGTGCGGAACACCGACGGCAACCGGGCCAGGCTCTCCCGGGTCGTGGCGGGCCGGATGGTCTCGTCGGCCACCGCCTTGCCGGACGGCAGGACCACCGGCGAGATCTCGGTGGCGAACACCCCGGCCTCGTCCGCCGCGGCCGCGCGCCGGTGCGACAGCAGGGCGAATTCGTCCAGCGCGGTCCGGTCGTAGCCGTACCGGGCGCTGACCAGCTCGGCGGAGATCCCCTGGCCCACCAGGCCACCCTGGTACCGGTCGCGGATGGCCTCCCCCCACGGGTCCTGCCCCATGAAGGCGTAGTTGATCGGGTTGCTGCTCATCATCTCGACGCCACCGGCGAGGACGACGTCGTAGAAACCGGACGCGACACCGCTGACCGCGAACTGGGTGGCCTGCAGGCCGGACCCGCACTGCCGGTCGACGGTCGTGCCCGGGATCGCCTCCGGCAGGCCGGCCGCCAGCACCGCGTTGCGGGCGATGTTGATCGCCTGCCGGCCGGACTGGGACAGCGTGCCGACGATCACGTCCTCGATCAACGCCGGATCGATGTCGTTGCGGCTCAACAACTCCCGCACCGCGCTGGCCAGCAGGTCGACCGGGTGAAGGGCGCTGAGGCGGCCGCCCGGCTTCCCCTTGCCGCTCGGGGTGCGGACGATGTCGATCAGGACGGCTTCGATCATCTGACGATTCCTCCTCGTCCACCAGGATGCGCCGGACATCCTGCGGCGGCCATCGGCCGCACACCACGAGCCGGGGCACCCTCCGGTCGGCCTCCGATTCTCCTCGGCGCGGCCTTCGCGCGGTCCGCGCGGACGAGGGATTCCACCGGTGTCGTGACCGGCGGTGACCTGTGCCATACTGACGGCGGTTAGCTGCTCCTTGCTGCATCCGTAGCGCAGGCTGATCACCACGATTTCTTGGCCATTCTCGGGTTCCACCGACGAAGACGAAAATCGTCGGCTAACCCGTGCGGCGCAGACTGCGCGCACGATCACGACCCAGGAGAAGCTTCATGGCAGAAGGCACCGTCAAGTGGTTCAACGCTGAAAAGGGTTTCGGCTTCATCACCCCCAACAGCGGCGGACCGGACGTGTTCGTCCACTACTCGGAGATCCAGGCCGCCGGCTACCGCTCGCTCGAGGAGAACCAGGCCGTGAGCTACACGGTCACCCAGGGCAACAAGGGCCCGCAGGCCACGGCCGTCACCCCGCTGTAGTTCCGCTTTCGAATCGGCCGGAGTCGGTGCCGATTCACCCTCGAAGCGAGACCGACCGCTCAGCACCGGCTTCCGCGGGCTGAGCGGTGCCTGGTCGCTCGTTCGCCGTGGTCGAACGCGCGCCCGCCGGCCCGGACTTGCCGGTCCGTCGCGGACGGAGCAGGCTGGTCCCATCGTCCCGGCCACCGGGCGGGGGCGGCCTTCGGAGGCCCGAATGCGGTCAGCACTGGCCCGCGAGGTCCGATCGACCACTGAATCGGCCCCCACGTCGAGCATCCGACCGGCCACCGCCCAGGGCCGGCCGGCCGGTGGCGACGGCGCCTCGTCGGCCGATCCGGTCCGGCGGCCGACGCCCGTGCCGGGGCTGCTGACCGGGCCGGACCGCACCGCCGCCCGTCCACCGGCGACGTCGACGGTCGCCGGCCCGCTGGCCTCGATCCGCCGGCGCCCGTCCGCGGCGGCCGGACCGTCCGCCGTGCGTCGAAGCCTGGACAACCGCATTCTGGCCGGCTATTCGCGCCGGCGGGACGAGGTCGGGCTGATCGCGCAGGCGGTGACCGCCTACAACAACGGGGTCCGGGCCAAGTCCCTCAAGGACCGGCTGGCCGAGCTGCACGCCCTGGAGCACTCGGTCTACGACTGGTTCAGCAGCCGGCACGCCCCGGACCTGACCCAGGATCCGGTCGCGGTGCGACTCAAGGAGTTGCTGACCGCGATCCAGGAGGAGCACGAGGCTCTCGTCGCCGCCACCCTGCGCGACCCGCAGGCCGACCCGCCGGTGGCCAACTTCGACGATCTCGACGAGCGGAACCAGGCCCGGGTCAGAGCGGTGTGGGCGGATCTCGTCGCCGGGACCGGCAACATCCGGATCACCGAAACCCAGTCGTACACGTCCACCGACCCGTCCGGAGGGGCCCGGCAACGCGAGCATCCCGGATTCCGGATCCAGGCCCTGACCTCGTTCGCGCGCCTGCTCAGCGCCGACTTCGGGCGCCGGCTGGTCGCCGAGGTCAACCAGAGCACCGGTGGCACCAACCTGGTCACGGTGCGGCCCGGCCTGGCCACCGCGACCGACGACGTCCCGGCCGAGGAACTGGTCGCCACCGCAGGCGACCACGAGGGCGCCGCGCTGACCGAGTTCACCGAGGCGAGCTGGTTCGGCAACCGGCAGAACGGGAGTAAGGCCTGGAAGCGGCGGCAGCGGGAACTCGACCGGCTGTACCCGTTGGCCGACCTGGAGGCGCAGCAGGACGAGGCCACCCGGATGAGCTTCATGCACCGGGCCCGGCCGATGCCGATCCGCGGCGGCGGCCGGACCGAGGGCTTCAGCGTCATGGACGCCGGTCGGCGACGGTACTACCGCTTCGGCGGCGGCACGACCTCCACCATCACCTACCCGTCCGACCTGCGGGACGGCTCGAACGATCCGATGTCCAGGTACGTCGACGACCAGGGCGACGAGATCATCGTGCCGGTGTTCATCGCCCTGGGCCACGAACTCGGACACGCCCTGCACACACTCAACGGCGCGCAGAGCGGGTCGGCCCAGACCCTGGAACCGATCGCGGGCGCCGGCATCGATCCCGGCCGGTACTCCGGCACCCTGGAGGAGATCGTCACCATCCGGGGCGTCGAGAACCGGCTGCGGGACGAGCACGGGATCACCGCCCGGCACAGCCACCACAACGTGATCTCGCTGGCCTGCGAGACGATCCGGAACGGGCCGCTCAACCAGGCCTACAACGACGCCGCCCGGCTGCCGCCGGTCGCCCGACGCTCCATCGAGGCGATGCTGAACCGGGTCAACAACCTGCTCGGCGCCCGGAACGTACGGGAGGCCCGCCGGGCGCTCGAGGGTGCCCGGGCCGCCCTGGATCGGGCTCAGGCGGAGGCCGCCCGGGCCGCGCAGGCGCAGCACAACGCGCCGAACGCCCAGGCGGGCACCGGCTTCTTCGGTTCGCTGTTCTCCGGCTGGCCGTTCCGTTGACCCGTTGTCGATCCCCGCTCGACCGGGCCGGTCATCGTCCGGTCAGGGCACCAGCTTGGTGATCACCGCCCGCACACCGGCGTCCTTCTCGGTCGCCAGCGCCTTGCGCAGCGCGGTCAGCGAGGCGGCGTCGCCGAGCACCCCGAGAGCGTGCGCGGCGGCCGATCGGACGGCCGCCGACGGATGCTTGGTCAGCATGATCACCAGGTCGGATTGCGCGGCCGGATCGGCGATCTCGCCGAGCGCCCGGACGATCGCCTCGCTCAGATCGGCCTGGCTCAGCCACAGGTGCAGCTCCTTGAGCAGCGGTGCGGTGGCGACGGCGAGCCGCAGGTGACCCAGGGCCACGATGGCGATGGCCTTGATGTCCCCGACCGAGTTCTGCATCAGCGGGATCAGTTTGCCGGCGACGGCGGCCCGGTCGGCGGCGCTGCCGGACGGCCCGACCTTGCCGAGCGCCGCGACGATCTTGAACGTGACGGCCGGGTCCTGTTCCTTGCCCAACCGGTCCAGCAGCGCGGCGATCGCGGCCGACCCCGTGCCCTCGGCGAGCGCGTCGGCGGCCGTCATCCGCTGGTGGGCGTCCGCGTCGTTGAGCATGCCGGAGAGGGTTGCGTCCGCGGTGGCCCCACCGACCTTGGCCAATGCCTCCGCGGCCGCATCCCGCAGGACCGCCTTGTTCGCGGCCTGCAGCCGCTGCACCCCGTAGATCGAATCGTTGAGCACGCCCAGCAGCGTGGGCACGGCCCGCTCGTCGCGCAGATCGCCGAGCGTGGCAATGGCGGCGAGTTTGCGCTTGACCAGGATGATCTCGGTGTCGGCGGCCGACGGCAGCTGGACCCGCAGGGGTTGGGTGGACAGGAACTCGGCCTGCCACATGGTCAGCGTCTCGCCGATGATCTTGATCGGGTCGTTCAGCTGCCCCGGGGTGACGCCCGGCCGGATGCCGCCGGGGGCCGGCTGCCGCTGCACGACCGGGGGCGGACCGATCAGCCGGGCGAGCGCCGCGTTGCCGGCGGATGGCCCGGCCGGCACGGCCGGTCGGGCCGGATCGCCGGACGGCGCCGGAGCCCGCCGATGCCGCCCGGCGTCGGACGGGTTCCGATGGCGTGGCTCGCGACCGCTCACCATCCCTCGATGGTACGACCGGCCCGACCCGCTGTTGATCATGGAGAAGTGGCCCTTGTCCGCGGCTCGAAAGGGCCACTTGCCCATGATCAACTTCAGGTGGGGTTCGCGGCTGCCGGCATCGCAGCGGGCTGGGCCGGCAGCACGTGGTCCCCGAGCCGGTCGGTGGACAGATCCAGCGAGCAGATGTAGGCGTCGTGGGTCTCGCACCGCACCATGTCCGGGCGCTCGTAGTCCAGCCGGCAGACGTGGCAGGTCAGGTGCTCGCCGGACGGGTTGCCGTCGGCGTCGAACATCGGCACGTCGATGCCGTCGTCGGTGCGCCGCAGGTAGTACTTGCCCTTGGTGACGATCGCCAGCAGCGGGGTCAGCACGATCGCCAGGCCCACCGCGACCAGCGGCGAGTACGGCTGGATCGCCGAGCCGAAGGCGCCGAAGAACACCGCGATGGACAACCCGCCGGCGATCACCACCGAACCGAAGCCGACCGGGTTGACCGCGTACAGCATGCCGCGGCGGAACTCCGGCACCGTCGGCGAGATCTTCAGCAGGTGCTTGTTCACCACGATGTCCACCGCGACCGTGGTCACCCAGACGATCGCGCAGTTGGCGTAGAAGCCCAGGATGGTGTTCAGGAAGCTGAACATGTTCAGCTCCATCAACAGCAGCGCGACGGCCAGGTTGAAGATCACGAAGACCAGCCGGCCCGGGTAGCGCTTGGTGACCCGGGTGAACGAGTTGGTCCAGGCCAGCGAGCCGGAGTAGGCGTTGGTGACGTTGATCTTGATCTGGCTGATCACCACCAGGATCACCGCCAGCGTCATGGCCAGCCAGGCCGGCATCATCTCCTTGTACACGGTCAGGAACTGGTGCACCGGCTCGTTGGCCGTCGCCGCGTCCGCCGGGGTCAGGTTGGCGATGATGTAGACCGTCACGAAAAGGCCGACCACCTGCTTGATCGCGCCGAAGAAGACCCAGCCGGGACCGGCCAGCACCACCGCCCGCCACCACCGCTTGCGGTTGGCCTCGGTGCGTGGCGGCATGAACCGCAGGTAGTCGATCTGCTCGGCGATCTGCGCCATCAGCGACAGGCACACCCCGGCGGCCAGCATCATCGCGGCGAAGCTGGGCCCCTGGGTGCCGTCGGCGCCCTGGAACGCGAAGAACGTGGTGATCGAGTCCGGGTGGCTGATCACCAGGTAGGCCATCGGGATCACCATCAGGATCAGCCACAGCGGGGTCGTCCACACCTGCAGCTTGGCCAGGGCTTTCATGCCGTAGATGACCAGCGGGATCACCATCAGCGTGGACACCGCGTAGCCCAACCACAGCGGGATGCCCAGGCCCAGCTGCAGGCCCTGGGCCATGATCGAGCCCTCGAGGGCGAAGAAGATGAAGGTGAACGTCGCGAAGATGACGTTCGTCAGCACCGACCCGTAGTAACCGAAGCCGGAGCCGCGGGTGATCAGGTCCAGGTCGATGTTGTACCGGGCGGCGTAGTAGGCCAGCGGGAAACCGGTGGTGAAGATGATCACCGCGGCGATCAGGATGCCCCACAGGGCGTTCACCGTGCCGTGCGCGATGCCGATGTTGGCCCCGATCGCGAAGTCGGCCAGGTACGCGATGCCGCCGAGCGCCGAGGTCGCCACCACGCCGGTCGACCAGCGCCGGTACGAGCGCGGGGCGAACCTCAGGGTGTAGTCCTCCAGGGTTTCCTTGCTGGCGTCCATCCCGTGGAAGTCCTCGTGGGTGGCCGGCACCGTCGGCGGAGCGTCGGGTTCGCCGGCCGCGAGGTCGGGCGGC
>JBDHZW010000207.1:0-9422 GCA_039812105.1 Nakamurella sp. | reverse complement strand
CGCGGACGACGCGGGTTTCGGCTTTGCCGTACTGGTTGTGGCCGAGCGTGACACTCATGGCACCTAGCTCCCTCGGTAGGTTGAGAATGCGAACGGGGACAACAGCAATGGAACGTGGTGAGGCGCGGCGATCGGGACCGGTGACCGATCGCCGCCGGAGATCATTCGCGGTGGCGGTGCCGCCGATCCGCCGGCCGGGGTCGTAGCGGTTCGGGCTGCGGGCGGGTCGGCGTCGACCCCTCGTTCCCGTCCGGTTCCGGCCGCTGTGACAACCTGGCATCCTTCCGGATTGTGGAACGCGAATCTCTTGACATGGAATGTATCGAGGACGGCAAGGCGTGTCAACAGTTTGTTGAAGTCGATTGCCGGACGCCCGCCGGACGTCAGCGACCGGCCGGATGACCCGGATCCACCCATTGCACCCGGACCGGGTCGGCGGCCGGCTCGATGTCCAGGTTCACCACGATCGGCTCCTGCCCCGACCGGGCGAGGACGCATTCGAGAGGTTCGTCGTCGAGGGCGTTGATCTCCTGGTGCGGCACGAACGGCGGGACGTAGATGAATCCGCCCGGACCCGCCTCGTCGGTGAATTCCAGGTGCGGGCCCCACCGCATCCGGGCGCGACCACGCACGACGTAGATCACGCTCTCGAGTTCTCCGTGGTGGTGGGCACCGGTCAACGCGCCGGGGTGGATGCTGACCGTGCCCACCCAGAGCCGCTGAGCACCGACCCGGTCGTAGGTGACGGCGGCCGCTCGGTTCATGCCCGGGGTCTGCGCCGTGTTCGAGTCGAGCGCCGACGGTGGGATCACCCGCACCCCGTCGGTTCGCCAATCGCCACCGGATGAATTGCCCGGCATCGCCGACCTCCTCGAGTGCACGCCCGCCCCGGTCACGATAGACCGGCCGCGATGGGGAAGCGCGAAGGAAAATGCCGGGTGCGCCGCCCGGCAAAGGCGTGTTACGGTCGCGCCGATCGTGATCAGCCGGTAGGAGGTGAGCCCCGTGAACGCAGTATCCGCAATGGGTGCTCCCCCGCCGTCCGCGATCGGGCGACCGAGGTAATCGTCGCCGGGAGCGCCGCCAAGCCGATCGCGAAAGGCGACTCCCATGAACACAGAACGTATCTCCGGTCACGAAGGCGCTGCGGGCGGCCGAGCGCTGGTCCTCGGCGGCGGCGGATCGTCCGGCAACGCCTGGCTGATCGGCGTCGTCGCCGGCCTGTTCGAGGCCGGGCTGGACGTCACCGA
The DNA here is from genome assembly GCA_039812105.1 of Nakamurella sp. GTDB lineage: Bacteria > Actinomycetota > Actinomycetes > Mycobacteriales > Nakamurellaceae > Nakamurella. Next base: position 8,172 of record JBDHZW010000207.1, on the reverse strand, counting down.
CGCCGACCTCACCGTCGGGACCTCCGCCGGATCGACCACCGCGGCGCAGTTCGCCGGCGCGAGCCCGGCCGACCTGTTCGCCGCCGTCCTGGCCGCCGGCCAACCGGCACCGGCCGGCCCGGTTGGATCCGGGCCGGGGCGTGGGCCGCGCCGCCAGGTCACCGACCAGTTGGAACGGACCGCCAGGATCATCGCTGCCGCCGAGAACCAGGCCGATCTGCGCCGCCGGATGGGCGCGGCGGCCCTCGAACTCGACGCAGCGTCGGACGGCTCCTGGCCGGCCCGGTGGCGGGCCACCGTGGCCGCGCGGTTGCCCGGCGCGCGCTGGCCGGAGCGCACGGTGCTGGTCACTGCGGTGGACGCCGAGACCGGGGAACCGGTCGTGTTCGACCGGCACAGCGGGGTCGACCTGGTCGACGCGGTCGCCGCCAGCTGCAGCAGCGGCCTTCCGTACCGGATCGGGGACCGCCGCTACATCGACGGCGGCTACCGGACCAACGCCGACAACGCCGACCTGGCCGCGGGATGTGCTCGGGTGCTGGTGCTTTCACCGTTCCGCGGCCGGTCGCGGACCCCGGTGGAATGGGGAACGCACCTGGCCACCCAGGTCGACGAGCTCCGGGCCGGCGGCAGCCGGGTCGAGACCGTCTTCCCGACCGCGGATTCCGACCCCATGTTCGGCGCCAACGCGGTCGATCTGTCGCTGCGCGCGCCGGTCGCCCGGATCGGCTACGACCAGGGGCGGACCCTGGCCGGGCGGCTCTCCGACTTCTGGCACTGAGGGTCGGCGCACCGGTGCATCAGCCCGGACCGTCCGGGTGAGCGAGATCGTAGGCCCGCGAAACCTTCTTCGGCACCACCAGGCGCCAGGCGTCGACGACGAGTTCGCGGGCCTCGCCCGGATCGAGGGCACCCAGGTCGGCGTGCACCCAGTTGAAGCGCAGGTCCGATGCCGATGGCAACCGGAACGTCCGTGGCTCGCTCGCGATCAGGCCGTCCCGCTCCTCCTTCGGGAAGGCGAATCCCATCTCCCGCTCGTCGAGCGAGAACGCCACGTAGACGATCTGCCCGACGCGGAACTTCAGCCGGTCCCGGACATACACCACGTACGACCGCTCCAACTGCTCGCCCAGCCACCGCACGTCGTCGACGACCGCCATGATCCGCACCTCCCGCGTCCACGATGTCGACCGCGGGTGGCGCGCGGATTCATCGCCGCCGACGGCGCCCCGCCGCTCAGCCGGTTCAGCCGCGCAGGGCGGCGGCGAAGATGGCCGGCAGCGCGCGCCACCGGGGTCGCACGGCGAAGTCGGTGAGCCGCCGTCCGGTGGTGGCGGCGGTGCGGTTGCCGACGAACCACGGCGGGGTGGGGGAGATCGATGCCTCGCCGTGCAGGATCGAGCGGGGCAGCGGCCGGAACGGGCCGGTGACCACGGTGCGTTCGGTGTCGGCGAGCAGCAGGGCGTTGTGCACGATCCCGATGCCGCTCTGCACGTCGTCGGGGGTGTGGCCGGGGAACGCGCCCCAGGTCGCGCGGGGAGTCAGGTAACCGACGCCGGTCCAGGCGTTGATGCCGATCGTGCCGTACCGCAGGTCGGCGATCGCCCGGCGGAGCCGGACGCCGAGTTCCCGGATCGTTCGTGGGTGCACGACGATGTTGGCGCCCAGGGTGCCGTGCAGCCGGTCGTTGGCGGTCGCGACGGCGGCGTCCAGGAAGTCCGCACCGGTCCCGGGGAGTTCGGTGACGCCCAGCACCGGCCCGAAGTACTCGGTGGTGAAGGCGGTCTCGCGCGCGTCGTGCGGGTCGAGGCCGGTGATCAGGGTGCGTTCGGGGGTGCCGCCGACCGGTTCGGCGGCCGGGTGCCGGTCCCGGGCGGCCCGCACCCGGTCCGCGCAGCCGGGGTACCAGGCCGGTCGGGCCGGGGCGTCCCGCAGGGCCCGCCGGAGCGCGGCCAGGAACTGCTCCTTCTGCGGCCAGTCGGCGCTGACGATGACGATCTGCCCGGCGATACAGTTGTGCCCGCCGTTGTGCAGTCGTTGGGTGGCCACGTGCTGGGCCTGGAAGGTCAGGTCCGCCGCCGACCACTCGCCGGGCACCACGATGACGGGCGACACCCCGCCGAGTTCGCTGGTCATCGGCTTGTCCAGGTGCGCCGCCCCGGCGGCCTTCGCGGCCGCGCCGTCCGGGCCGGTGCCCCACACGATCGCGTCGTGGGTGGCCTCGCTGCCGGTCATGTGCACGGCCGCGATCCCCGGGTGGTGGACCAGCGCCGAGCCCACGTCGCCCGCGCCGGTGACGATCCGGAGCAGGTTGCGGTCGATCAGCGGCCGGAAGACGGCCCGGAACACCCCGAGCAACGGGTCGGTGGTGGGGTTCAGCTTGAGCGCCACGGTGCGGTTCTCGGCGAACAGCTGGTACAGGACGTCCAGCGGGGCGATCGAGAAGATGTTGCCGGCGCCCAGCACCAGGGCGACGCCGTTGGTGCGTGCCGGGTGCCGCTGGGCCAGGCCGGCGTCCGCCCGTAGCTGCGTCTGCGTGACTCCCGGCCGCGTCCAGACCTCGGCCCGGAAACCGCTGAGCAGCAGGGTGTCGTAGATGCCGTGCGGGAGCACCTGGACGGCGAGACGACCGCCCGGCGCGGTGTCGACCCGGTAGCCGGCGAGCAGGTCGGTCCCGTCGGCGAGCCGGGCCAGGGTGTCCTGGAGAGCCTGGGTGTAGCCGATCAGCGCGTACGGACCGCTGATCCACTCCTCGCCGAGCAGTGGCGAGGCGGGGTCGAGCTGCTTGATCCGGGCCGCGACGCGCACCCACTCGGCGGCGTGCGCGTGGGCCGCCGCCCCGATCTCGAGCAACAGTTGCCGCCGGGCGGTCAACGGGGTCTGCGCCCAGGCCTGCTCGCCGGCCGCGAGATCGACGACGAGCGCGTCGATGTCGGGGTCGGCGGTGACGGCGGGACGGCTGGTGGTCATGCCGGCTCTCCTGTCTTCGCGGGGCGGGTCAGCTCGACCGGGCGGCGAGGATCTCGCCGGCGGCGCGCCGGCCGGAGCGGACGGCCCCGTCCATGTAACCGTTCCAGATGTCGGAGCTTTCCGCACCGGCCCAGTCCTGCTCCTTCACCTCGAACGCGTCCGCGGCGGCCGGCCCGAAGTACCTGGCGACCCGGTCCCGGGCCTCCAGCACGATCACCGTCCGGCCGGCCGCCGCCAGGGTCCGGGCCGCACTCAGCCCGGCCGGGCCCGCGCGGACCACCACCACGTCCACGTCGACGTCGTTCACTCGTTCCTCCTCAGAGACAGTCAGTCGTATGACTGGTAACGAGGACAGTAACCCACGGCGTCGTCGGCGGGCAAGGCTCCGGCCCGGATTTCCATACGACCGACTGAGTCGGGGCGATCGATCAGCCGTCGCCGGTGCGGGCCCCCGCCGGCCGCGGGTCGGCCAGCGCGATCAGCATCTCGATGACGGCGTCCAGGTCCTCCTGCGACCGGGCCTCGTTGGGGTCGCAGACGTGCTGCATGATCAGCCCGTCGACGGCCGCGACCAGCACCCGGCCGAGCCGGCCGAAGGGTACGGCGCAGGACTCCCCGGCCCGGCTCGCCGCCTCCTGGCACCACTGCGCGACCGCGTCGAAGTAGCGCTCGTACTGCCAGCGGGCCAGGTTCTCCTGGCCGGGCGTGCGCAGCGCGTACATGGTCAGCTCGTACTGCATGAGCTGCAGGTTCGTCTCGGCGACGAGAGCCGCCCAGAAGCTGGTCAGCCCCCAGCGGATCGCGTGGGCCAGGCCGGCGTCGAGGGCCGCGGAGCCCTTGAGCACCCCGGCGAGTTCGTCGACCACGTCCTGGATCACCGCCCTGAACAGCAGATCCTTGGACGGGAACACGTACTGCAGGGTGCCCAGCGGGACGCCGGCCTCGGCGGCGACGGCGCGCAGCGAGCAGCGGGCGACGCCCTCCCGGGCCAACGTGCTGCGGGCCGCGGCGACCATCTGCTGGCGGCGCACCGACGCTTCGACGTAGACCATGATCGTTGCCTTCTTTCAGTCGGCCGACCGGAATTGTCCCACGGGCCTTGCACGGTGGGTCAAGCGTGTCCTATGGTCTCTCAAGTCAGTCGCATGACTGACATCACTTTCAACCGACGCAAGCCCGGGATCGACCGGTCGAGCGAGAGGTCCCTTCGGAAAGGCGGCCGTCAATGTCGACGGTGAACCCCGGCGCGTGCGGGCCCCGTCGGCGGCCGCCATGGGCACCGCCGACATCGTGTTCGTCGTGCATGCCGGCGTGGGGCGACCGCCTGCTCGGGCCGGTCGGCCTGATCCCGGTCCTTCTGGTCGGGGCGGCCGCCGCCAGCCCACCCCCGACTTCGGCGACTTTGCCTACGTCGCGTTCGTCATCGGAACCACCTTCGCGACCTCGGACGTCACCGTCACCACCCGCCGCCTGCGGTGGATCGTGCTGGCGCACAGCGTGACCGGTTCTTCTACAACGCCGTGTTGATCGCGGCGGCCATCGTGGTGGTCAAGGGCGTCGGCGGGCGGTAGCCGGCGCCGGTGCCCTCGGCGTCATCCGTCAATCGAAAGGACCCATGAGAATGCTCGACATGACCTGGAACAACTTCGCCGGCGACCAGCCCTGCCGTCCGGCGAGCATCGAACGGCCGCGGTCGGTGGCCGAGCTGAGCGAGGTGATCACCCGGGCGGGCGCGGCCGGGCGCACCGTCCGCCCGGTCGGGGCGGGGCATTCGTTCGGCGATCTGGTCCCGACCGACGGGACGATCGTGTCGTTGGACTGCCTGCGCGGTCTGCTGCACGTCGACCCGGCCGGCGGGCTGGTGAAGGTCGCCGCCGGCACCCGGCTGTCCGAGCTGAGCCTCCTGCTGGCCGAGCACGGTCTGGCCATGCCGAATCTGGGCGACATCGACCGGCAGAGCGTCGCCGGTGCGGTCTCGACCGCCACCCACGGCACGGGTGGCCGGCTCGGGAACCTGGCGACCCAGATCGACTCGGTGGAGCTCGTGTTGGCCGATGGGACCGTGCGCGCCGTGACCGGCGGCGACGAACTGCGGGCCGCCCGGGTCAGCCTCGGCGCCCTGGGGGTGCTGGCCTCGGTGACGCTGCGGACCGTGCCGGCGTTCACGTTGCACGGAGTGGACGTGCGGCGCGACCTCGCCGAGACGCTGGAGGCCGTCGACGCTCTCGTCGACGGCAACGACCACTTCGAGTTCTTCGCCTTCCCGCACAGCCGGTACGCACTGACCCGGACCAACAACCGCACCGACGACCCGCCCCGGCCCCCCGGCCGCGCCGCCGAGGCGACCAACCGTTTCGTGCAGAACACCCTGCTGGACCGGGTGTCCCGGGTCGGGCGGCGGTGGCCGCGGCAGATCCCCCGGCTGAACCGGGTCGTCACCCGCGTCGCGCCGTCGTCCAGCCGGACCGATGTGAGCTACAAGGTGTTCGCCAGCCCGCGCGACGTCCGGTTCACCGAGTCGGAATGGGCGGTGCCGCGGGAGGCCGGTCCCGACGTGGTTCGCGAGGTGATGGCGACGATCAGGCGCCGCGGATTCGACGTCAACTTCCCGCTCGAGATGCGCTTTGTCGCGCCCGACGAGGATTGCTTCCTGAGCCCGTCGTGGGGCCGCGCCACCTGCTACGTCGCCGTGCACGCCTATCAGGGGATGGCCTGGCGCGACTACTTCGACGCCGTACAGGACATCGCCCTCGGATACGGTGGTCGCCCGCACTGGGGCAAGCGGCACACCCTGGACGCGGAGAGGTTGTCCGGGCTCTACCCCCAGTGGGGGCGTTTTCAGGCCGTGCGGGACGCCCTGGACCCCGAGCGCCGTTTCGCGAACGATCACCTGGTGCGGATCTTCGGATGATCGACATCACGACCGCCCGGCGCAGCGACGTCGCCGGCTACGAGCGCGCGACCGCCCGGCTTGATCCGCCGTTCGCGGTGATCGACGTCGGTGCGCTGCACGCCAACGCCGTGAGCATGGCCGGCCGTGCGGGCGGGAAGCCGATCCGGGTGGCCAGCAAGTCCGTCCGGTGCCGCGAGATCCTCACCTCGGTGCTCGCCCTGCCCGGCTACTCGGGGGTGCTGGCCCTGACCCTGGCCGAGGCACTGTGGCTCGCCGAGGACGTCACCGACGTGGTGGTCGGCTACCCGACCGCCGACCGCGCGTCGCTGCGGCGGCTGGCCGCCGACGAGCGGCTGGCGAGTCGGGTCACGCTGATGGTCGACTCGATCGAGCACCTCGACTTCATCGAGGCGACGGCCGGCGGCTTGCCGCTGCGAGTCTGCCTGGACCTGGACGCCTCGTTGCGGATCGCCGGTGGCCGGGTGCATCTGGGACCGCGTCGCTCTCCGGTCCACTCGCCGGACGAGCTGGCCGCGCTGGCCCGGGAGGTCCTGCGGCGAAACGGGTTCCGGCTGGTCGGCCTGATGTCCTACGAGGGTCAGATCGCCGGCATCGGCGACAACGTCCCCGGCGCCTGGTGGCACAACGGGCAGATCCGGGCCATGCAGTGGTTGTCGCGACGTGAGCTGCGGGAACGGCGCGCGGCCGCGGTGGCCGCGGTGGCCGCGTTGGCCCCGCTGGAGTTCGTCAACGGTGGCGGGACCGGCAGCATCGAGGAAACGCTGTCCGAACCCGCGGTCACCGAGGTCGCCGCCGGATCGGGCCTGTACGCACCGGCCCTGTTCGACACCTACCGCGGGTTCAGCCTGACCCCGGCGGCGCTGTTCGCGCTCGCGGTGGTGCGGCTGCCGTCGGCGCGTCATGCCACCGTTCTCGGCGGCGGCTGGGTCGCGTCCGGCGCGCCCGGACCGGACCGGCTGCCGACCCCGGTGTGGCCGGCGGGGCTGCGGCTGACCGGCCTCGAGGGCGCCGGGGAGGCGCAGACCCCGCTCGTCGGAAGCGGTGTCGCCGGCCTGCGGATCGGCGACCGGGTGTGGTTCCGGCACGCGAAGGCGGGCGAGTTGTGCGAGCGAGTCGACGAGCTGCACCTGATCGACGGCGACCGCGTGGTCGACGTCGTCCCGACCTACCGGGGCGAGGGCCACGCCTTCCTGTAACCGATCCGCCCGGCCGACCTCGCCGGGCGCACCGCTCCGCCGACCACCGAACGGACGAAAGCCCATGCCGCAAAACACCAGTCGCTGGAGCGTTGTCGCCGCATTCGCGGTTCTCGGCGCCGCGACGCAGATCCTGTGGGTCAACTACGCGGCCGTCACCACCGGGGCGGCGGAGAGCCTCGACGTCTCGACGACGGCGATCGGGTGGCTGGCCCAGGTGTTCCCGCTCTTCTACATCGTGCTGGCCATTCCGGCGGGGATCGTCCTGGACCGCTGGTTCCGACCCGGCCTGGCCGTGGGCGCGCTGCTCACCGCGATGGGCGGGGCACTGAGAATCGTCGACGACACCTTTCTGTGGGCGCTGATCGGCCAATGTGTGGTCGCCATCGGACAACCCTTGGTCCTCAACGCTATTCCCGGACTCACCGGGCGCTATCTGGCGGAGCGGGACCGGCCGCTGGGCATCACCATCGGCACGGCCAGCACGTTCGGCGGGCTGATCATCGGCTTCCTGCTCGGCGCGGTCTTCCCCGAGTCCGCGCAGTTGCCGACCCTCGTCGCGGTCGGTGCCGCGATCGGGGCCGTCGGCGCGGCCGCCGTGCTCCTCGCCCTGCTCGTCACCCCCGCCCGGTACTCGGTTCCGCCCGCACCGTCCGGCTTCGGGGCGGCCCGGACCGCCTGGCAGGACGGGTACCTGCGCAAGCTCTGCCTGCTCGTGGCGATTCCCTTCGGCACGTTCATCGCCCTGAGCACCTGGACCCAGGCGCTGCTGGAGCCCGCCGGGATCAGCGAGTCGGCGGCCGGGCTGATGCTGGTCGTCAACGTCGTGGCCGGGGTGGCGGCCACCGCCGTCATCCCGGTCTGGGCGGCTCGTCGTGGTCGGCAGTTCCAGGTGGTCGGCGTCGCCGTAGTGGTGACGGCGGCCGCGTGCGCCCTGCTGGCGCTCTTCCCGGGGACGATCACCGGGTTCCTGGCGATGTCCGTCATCGGGATGTCGTTGTTGCCGGCGCTGCCGATGGTGCTGGAGATCGTGGAGCGCCGCGACCCGGCGGTCGCCGGGACGGCGGCCGGGCTCGTCTGGATGGCCGGGAA
>JBDHZW010000206.1:0-9467 GCA_039812105.1 Nakamurella sp. | reverse complement strand
CGGCGCGCAGGTCGTGGTTGAGCACGGCCAACGCGGCCAGGTAGACCAGGACGCCGACCGGCACGATGAACAGCAGGGCACCCGGGTCCTTGATGTCGATATCCGCGGCGCCGGCCGCCGCGTGCAGGGTGAGGGCCTGCTCGACCATCCCGCCGGGTTCGAGGGCGGCGGCCAGCGGGATGGCCGCCAGGGCCATCCCGGGCGGGCATGACCCGGCCTCGGGCAGGGTCAGACACAAGCTCTCGCTGCCGGTGGCCCGCACCGTCAGGTTCGACCAGACGTGCGCCGAGGGATTGCTGACCTGCACGGTGATCGGCCGGGCTTCACCGTCTCCGATGGTGCCCGGGGCCCCGACCACGGTGACCGTGAGCGCGGGGTCGGGCGGGCGAACGGTGACGGTCAGCGCGGCCACCGCCACAAACTGTTCGGGGTGCCGCCCGATGATCGTGATGGGCACGATGCCGCCGAGAAATCCGTCCGTCGCCTCCACCGCCACGGAGGCGGGTGCCGCGGACCCCGCGGCGACCGAACCGAACGCCGAGGGCTCCGGGAGGGTGATGCGCAGACCCGGCACCACACCCGCGGTCACCTGGTCGATGACGGCCAGGTCGGCGTCGTCGTTGCGGAAAACCAGCTGCACCTGAGCCTTCTCACCGGGGGCCAGTACCAGCTCGGCCGGGCTCACCTCGAGGGTCGGGGCGGCCGCCACTGCCAGACCGCCCGTCGCCAGCATCACGATCGCGGCGACGGCGCCGACCACGGCGCCGCGCAGCATGGCTCCCCAACCCGGCATCGACCTCGCCCCTCTCGATCTGCGGTCAGCCCACGATCGATCGCCACGCCGGATCGGCGGGATCGAGTCCGTGATCGGTGAGAATGTCGGCGAACCAGTCCGCATCGCGGCGGATGCCCTGCCGGTCCAGGACGTGGGCGATCGCGTAGGCGATGTCGCCGAACCCGTAGGGCTCACCCAGCGAGATGATCCAGACCAGCGGAGCCGCCAGGCGGTCGACGATCACCCCGGGCCGGTGGCCGGCGGCCAGGAAGAACACGATCGGTTCGGGGAGGTCGGCGTCCAGCGGACCGAGAATGTCGGCGAACACACCGTTGCCGATCTCGTAGGACCGGTAGCGGTCGTCGTCCCGGAACAGGTCGAGGCCGTCGCTGGAGACGGCCAGCAGCGCCCGGCCGGCGTCGTTGACCTGGACGTCCGGCGCCGAGCCCGACGACCAGCGGGCCAACGGGCCAGCGACCGGATGATCGGTGCGGGCCAGCGCTTCGAAGAGGTCGATCATCGATATCCCCCAGCCGGATCCGCGGCCGACAAGGCCCCGGGCACGACGACCCGGCCGGAGGTCGGGTCGAACTCCAGCACGTGCCACCACGGCGCGTCGGCAGGCCCGCTGGGACAGGACACCTGCAGGTCGATCCCGGCGCCGCGGACCATCACCTGGGGTCGGGCGTCCACCAGGGAACCGGTCGCCGAGTAGCGATGCACGGTCACTGCCATCCGCCGCGGGACAGCGGTCAGCCGCACGGTTTCCCGGCCCGGCGCGGTTGTCGCGTCCCCGTCCAGCCAGCCGACGTCCGCAACCCGGCGCTGCTTCCAGTCGACGGTGCACCACGGGCCCGCGCCGGCGGGCAGGACATGGACGTGCAGATCGAGGTCCTGGGCTCCGCCGGCGGACCAGCTCAGGGTGATCGCCAGGGCCGCGTCCTCGTTCGGGCCGCTCGAGTCGGTGCGGCTCCGGTCGGGGCCGCTCCGGTCGGGGCCGCTCTGGACACCGTCCGGGCCGGCGATCGCGCTGCGCACGAGGGAGCGAAACTGCGCGATGCGCTCCGGGTGGTCGGGTCCGAGCTCACCCAGGGCATGGCACCGCCCGGCGTCGGCGGCCGGAACCGACGCGACCGGCCGGGTGTCGACCGGGCCGTCACTGACCAGGATCACCTGCGCACCCGGGCAGCCCTGGGCGTAGTCGGCCAGCGCGTCGCCGTAGGCCCTGGTGTCCTGCTTGCGGCGGTGCTTGACCTCGACCAGCAGGGCGGCCGATTCCGGGAAGGTCACCGGGCTGGCCACCACGCTGTAGTCCGGACGGATCGCCGTCGTCCGGGCGCGACCGGGTGTGGTCAGCGGCCAGCTCAACTCCGTCCACAACTCCAGATCGGGGGGTGTCCGGCTCGGGATCTGCGCCAGCTGGCTGCCTTCGCGGCGGTACTCGAAACGCCCGTGGGAGGACAGCAGCCGGACCTCGTCCAGCGCGTGGATGATCAGCGTCGACACCCACGCCGCGTACAGCTCGCGGCGGTAGGACCAGAACGGCAGGTTCAGCACCTCGATCAGAACCCGTTGTCGCACCTCGACGGGGACCTCGCGCCGGGGCACCCGGTCCATGACGGCGGACAGCTGTGGCAGCGGCGGTCCCGGTGACGCCCGCAGGCCGGCGATTCCCCGCAACACCCGGGGAGCCCATTGCTCGCGGTCGAGGAGTTCGAGCGTCGCCGGGTCGAACGGCGGCCGGGGTTCGTCGGCCTGATCCTGCCCGGATCGGATGCGAAAGGGTTTGCCCCGCAGGTCCGATCGTCGAGGCGAGACCTGGCGGCCGGCCCCGATGATCGATTGCCAGGCGTCGCGGATCTCGTCCAGCACGGGTGCCGGGTTGACCGGATCGGCCAGGGCGATCGGCGGTGTCCAGGCCGGCCACGCACCCTGGTCGTATTCCTGAATCCAGCGTTCGGCGGCGGCCTCCGGCACGGCGAAATCCTTTGCCGCGGCCTCCGATGCCGTCACCGATTCCAGGACCGCCGCGACCCGGCGCAGGCTGTCGTGGGTCCAGACCGGAGCCTCGTGCGTCCGGACCACTGCCCTCGTGACGGCCACCCACCGCCGAAACCCGTCCAGGTCGATCTGCAGTGGTGGCCGATCCCCGTGCGCATCCCACCGGATCGTCAGGCCGGACGACCCGGAGCCGGCCCCGACCCGGAGATAGAGCCGCAGCAGATCGGTCAGCATCGTGGCGTACGGCGCGATGGCGGCCAGCACCGCGGCCGTGAGATCCGCTGCGGTCCAGGTCGATTCGGCCAGCTGGGGCTCCACCGGCCGGTCCGGGTCGAGCGCGAGCCGCTTGGCGATCTCGGCGACCAAAGCCCGGTCGCGGCCCTCCGGGTCCAGCCCCCGGTCCGGCGGGACGTCGATCCGGCCGAGCAGCACCCGCCACAGCTCGACCGGGTCTTCAATCATTCAGCCCTCGATGTCGGTAGTCGGCCGGAGTCCGAATAGTGCCATCCGGAGCGCGGGAACGCATCTGCGTGCCGAGCCCGCGGGGTGGCGGCCCGCCGATCAACCCCGGGCCAGTCCGCACCGGTGCGCGACGACGACGGCCTGCACCCGGTCGCGGACGCCGAGTTTGGCCAGGATCCGGGCGACGTGCGTCTTCACCGTCGTCTCGGCCAGGAACAGCTCGCCCGCGATCTCGGCGTTCGACCGCCCGTCAGCCAGGCAGCGCAGCACGTCCCGCTCGCGACCGGTCAGCTCGGCCAGTCCGGGCGGGGGCGGCTCCTGGTAGCCGACGTAGGAGTCGACCAGGCGGGCCATCACGGTCGGCCCGACGGTGGTCTCCCCCGCGACGCACTGGTGAACCGCCCGGATCAACGCCCGCGGCGGGGTGGTCTTGAGCAGGAACCCGGCGGCCCCGGCCCGCAGCGCCTCGACCACGTAGTCGTCCAGGTCGAACATGGTCAGGATCAGGACCCGGACCGCGGGCAGCTCGGCGGTGATCCGCCGGGTCGCGGCAATGCCGTCGCCGCCGGGCATCTCGACGTCCATCAGCACCAGGTCGGGCCGGTGCTCGCGGCACGCCCGGACCCCGGCGGGCCCGTCGGCAGCCTGGCCGGCGACCTCGATGTCCGGGTCGCTGGTCAGCACGGTGACCAGCCCCGCCCGCAGCAGCTCGTGGTCGTCGACGACGACCACCCGGGTCGTCACGTGACCACCCGGTCGGCGGCCGGCGGCAGGACGACCTCGACCCGGTACCCGCCGGCGGGGCCGGGTCCGGCCGTCATCGAGCCGCCGGCGAAGCCCACCCGTTCGGCCAGCCCGATCAGCCCGTACCCCCGACCGGCCGACGCCGCACCCGCGCCGTCATCGGTCACCACGATCCGCAGATCGTCGCCGACGGCGACGCTCACCTGCGCCGCCGCGCCGACGCCGTGCCGCAGGACATTGGTCAGGCTCTCCTGCAGCACCCGGTAGGCAAGGTCGAGCCGTTCGATCGGGATCAGATCCAGACCGGTCGCCCGGACCGGGGTCCCGCCGGCCCGGATCCGCTCGATCAGCGCGGCCAGGTCGGCCGGGCGTCGGGCCTGGGCCGGCCCGGGTGGGGGCAGCCGGCCGAGATCGGCCCGGGTGGCGGTCGCGGTGGCCGCGATGACCTCGAGAGCCCGTCGGGTGGCGGCCGGGTTGCCCGGCCAGCTGACCTCGGCAGCCGCGGCCTGAACCGCGATGAGACCGACCGCGTGCGAGACGATGTCGTGGATCTCCCGGGCGAAGGCGGTCCGTTCGGCGACCAGCGCCGCGGCGGTGGCGGCCCCGATCTCGTCCTCGTGCCGCCGGGCTCGTTGCCGCGCCGTCTCGGCGCGGGCCCGGGCGAACCGGACGGCGCCGCCGCCGGCCAGGGCGACGATCATGATCATCAGGAGCAGCGCGGCGTTGTCCGGATCGAGCCGCCAGGCCGACACGCCGGCGGCTAACAGCAGGAAGCCGGCGCACGCCGCGTTCGGCCCGGTCGCGGCGCCGCGGGCGGCGATCGTCCAGAGCACGCCGCCGACGGTGACCAGGCACCAGAAGCCGCCGCTCACCGGCGCGTCGAACGCCAGCGCCACCAGGTAGGTCAGGCCGATCGCCAGCGCCGACGGGCCGGGCGCGGTCCGTCGCCCGACGATCGCCGCCGCGGCCAGACCGGTGAGCACGATGGACAGCCAACCCCGGGCGACGCCATCGAGCAGGGGGTAGACGATCGCCTCGGCGACGGCGAGGGCGGTCACCGCGGCGGCGATCAGCAGGTCCGGGCCGTTCGGGACGCGCGCCGGCGGGGTGTTCGAGGTGGTCGTTGGGGCGGCCGGCGGCGGGTCGCGCAGCAACCCGAGGTGGCGGCGCAGATCGGCGGTGGCCCGCTGCGCCTCCCGATGGATCTCCTGGACCGTCGGCGCCGGGTCGGCCGCGGTGAGCGCCGCCGCCGCCCGCTCGCCGACGCGGTCCAGGGAGTTCCGCAGACCCACGGCGATGTCGGCGGCCAGCCGGCGGCGTTCGTCGACCACGGCTTCCCGGGCCGCCGTCTCGGGGGCTACGCCCAGCACCGTTCGCGTCCGGTTGCTCTCGCGCCGGGCCAATCGCCAGGATCGCGCGCCGTAGTCGAGCACCAGCAGCAGCGCGAAGGTGGTGACCGAGCCGAAAACCCACTCCGGGAGGCCGGCCCCGCCCGTGACGGTCAGGGCACCGGACAGTGCCGCCGCCAGGGCGGCGAGCCCGGTGACGCGGACCGCGGGGTGCGCCATCGCCCGAGCATAGGAACCCCGGGGGCGTCCGGTCATCCTCCGCAAGGACGACCCGGGCTCGTCCGTCGGGCGTCGCCGGCTGGGCCGGGCGCGCCGCGAGTGACCGGCTTGCGGGCGACGCGGCCGGCGCGGGTGCGGCGGGATGGTCAACGCCGAGGCCGCCGTCCCGGGGGCCCGGACCTGGAGGGGGTCAACCATGAAGGCGCACCACATCGCGGCCCTGATCGGCTGCGTCGGCCTGTCCGGCATCGCGCTGACCGATGCGTTCGTGCAGGCCACCGCTGGTCACGATTCGATCTTCGCCGCCGAGGACGGCCCGGTCGGCGCAGTCCTCGCCAGTGACGTCTGGCACGGGCTCACCTACGCGGCACTGGCCTGGGTGCTGGTGGCCGAGGCCGCGCGGTTCGCCGCGGCCAATCGGGCGGCCCGGATCTGCCGCTGGGTGCTGATCGTCTGCTTGGCCGCGTCCGCGGTCAGCTTCGTCGTCATCGTGCCCGCCCTGCTGCTGACCGATTCGGGCGACGGCGGGTTCGCCGAGGTGTTCGGGGCGCTGGGCACACCGATCTTCTTCGGCACCATCCTGAGCGCGATCGTCCTGGGGCTGACCCTGGTCCGCAGCAATCCGATCGGCCTCGGCGGGCGGGTCCTGCTGCTGATCCTGCCGGTGACCGCCGTCGTGCTGGCGCTGGCCTTCCTGGTCCCGGCGTACGCGCACCCCGGCTGGGTGGAGACCGTGGTGAACGTCGGGATCGCGCTGGTCGGGGTCGGGGTCGGCGCGGCGGCGGGCGCCGGATCGGACTCCGAGGCCGGGTTCAGCCCCAGTTCTTCGCGTCCGTGAGGCAGAACGGGTGACCGGCGGGGTCGATCATCACCCGCCAGGTGTCACCGGGTTGGGGGTCGACCGCCGTCGCTCCCAGCTCCACCGCCCGGGCCTGGGTGGCGGCAGTGTCGGCGCAGGCCAGGTCGAAATGGAACTGCTTGCTGCCGTGCTCGTTGGGCCAGGCCGGCGGCTGGTAGTCGGGCACGCTGCCGAAGCCCACGGTGTGCCCGTCGCCGGAGAGCATCGCGTACCCGTCGCCCGAGGCGACGACGTCCCAGCCCATCAGCTCGGCCCAGAACTGGGCCGCCGTGGTGGCGTCGGCACAATCCAGGGTGACCATTCCCAACGTGACGGGCTTGTCGCTCATCGCACGCTCCCTCTCAACTCCTGCGTCCTACTGCCGCGGGGTGGCGGCCCGGTCTCGATGGTGGCGCAGGGGTCTGACACTGCTGCTCGCCCTGCGCCGTTCCCCGATCCGCGGATCGGCCTGCAGCCAGCGTGACCAGGCGTTTTGTCGGTCGACGGGGTGGCCCGGTAAGGTGATCCGCCGGTGGCCGTCCACGGATGGCTCCTGGAAGCGTGCCAGAGCGGCCGAATGGGACACACTGCTAATGTGTTGTGCTCGTCAAGGGCACCGAGGGTTCAAATCCCTCCGCTTCCGCGCTGCGCACCGGTTCGCCGGGGCGTGGTGAAACCGGTGTGACCCGCCCCGGCGGGTACCGCTAGTGTGGTGCCGAGCCTCCGGGCTCGGAGCAGTAAACCGGACCTCGGTCCGGACACAACTCAACAGGCGCCCGTAGCTCAACGGATAGAGCATCTGACTACGGATCAGAAGGTTGGGGGTTCGAATCCCTCCGGGCGCGCAGTGTTTGTACAGGTCAAGGGCCATGTAGTTGATCACTGGTGATCTTGCTGGCCATTTGACAGCAGCAATTGACAGCAGTGGCGTCCTACCGCAGCGTTCGGTCGAGTTCATCGAGTGCCCTCCTAGTGACCCAGCGGTGCCTGGAACTGGGCCTGCACATGCACGTGGTGCAGCTGCGTGGGATGGGCGGGACGTTCTGCATCGCCCCCCCGCTCACCAGCACCGCGGAGGAGATCGGGCTGGGTGTGGAAGGGCTTAATCAGGCCATCGGCGAGGTCGTCGCGACGTTCCCGGGGACGGCGGCGCGCTGACCGGGTCGCCGGATCCTGCCGGGCACGCTCACTCAGCCGGTCAGCCGGCCGGAGTGACGATCAACCGGCCGCCGTCGTAGTCCCAGGCGACCGTGCGTCCGACGAAGAAGCCCAGACCGGTGTTGAAGCGATTGCCGCCGATGTCGCCGACTCCGGCGGTGTCCTGCGCGTACGTCGAGCCCGAGGTGAACGACCAGAGCTGGCCGCCGCCGGGGAGCGCGACCGTGATGGGCGTTGGCGTCGGGAGCAGCCGGCCCGACGGGGCCAGGTCGGCGTAGTCGGCCTGACTCAGGATCGTCGACGGGCTCCCCGTGTCCAGGTCCGTCGGACCGCAGATTGACGCGGCCGAGCCAATCGTCCAGCACAGGTTTACCGGACGCTGGAAGGCCGGGTAGCCGGCCGGTGCGCCGGTGGTCGGGCCGGTGGCGGCGGTGAGGGGGCCGGCGGCCGGCGCGGCCGCCGCGGCAACCGGGCCGAGTGTCCAGGTGCCGGGCCCGACGGCCGCCACCGCCAGCGTGCTGCCCTGGTCGTAGGGCGGCGGCAGCTGGACCTGGGGCGCGAAGATCTGCTGCTGGGCGAGATCGGCGTCGTTTGCCGTCCCGATGCCCATGATCCCGACCGTGCCGGCCGGGGTCTTGAACGTGGACTGCTGCTCGTTCAAGAGCCCGAACGCGATCGGCTGGGCGGTGGCGACCCCGCCGATCTCGACCGGGGCGGTGGCCAGCGTGCCGACCAGATCGCCGCTGGTGTATTCGGTGCCGATCGCGGTCGTCGTCGTCGTGACGTCCGGGCCGACGGCACTGGAGTTGATCAGCAGCCCGGAGGACCCGGTGTCCAGCCACACCGTGGCCGGCGCACCACCGCCGACGCTGATCTGGGCGGTCACGTAGGGCTGGTCCTCGGGCCCCGGGGTGGTGGTGATCGGCACGACCAGGGTCGGCCCCGATGCCGGCCCGGAGGTCGGACCCGAAGTGGTCGCCAGCTCGGCGGACGCCGTGCCCATCGCGGCCGCGGTCGGCCCCGCCACCGAGCCGATCGTTCCGGCCGCCGATCCTGTGCCGGAACCGGTGCTGGACCCGCCGCAGGCGCCGAGCAGCAGGACCGCGATCAGACCGCCGGGGACGGCCGGGCGGCGGGCCGGCACCGGGGACAACACGAAAGGCAGGGCCACAGGTCGCACTCCCCCGGACGGCGTTCAGGACAGCGTGAGCGTAGGACCGCGCCCGGGCGGGTGATCCAGTTCACCGGTACCGGCACTCGGGCAGCCCGTCGCGGGCCGCTACCCACCGTCACCAACGGCGGCCGCGCGGAGCAACGTGGTGCGATCGAGGGTCGGAACACCCGGCACCGCCGGGACGTCGGGTCGCGACCGGTGCCCCACCCGTCCTGGAATCGAGTTGACCGGACCCGGATCGAGTGAAAAGTGCCGCTCAGCGAGCCGCCGCCGGGCGCCGGGCCACGAAGTGCAGGTCGGCGGCGATTCGCACCAGGGTCCGGGTGGACCGCCAGGGCCGCCTCCAGTGCCGCCAGCCCGGCGTCACCGCCGGGCACGGCCTGCCGGGCGGCGCCGGAGACCAGACCGGTGAGCACGCCGACCCCGGCCACCGACTCGACGGTCAGTCCGGCCGCCCCGACCGACGTGCGCAGGCCGTCGACATAGAGCCGCCGGCGCAGCGGATCGGCGGCGCCGGTCCGGTCCGGTCCGGTCCGGTTCGGTCATCCACGTTCCGGTGCAAGGGTGTCTCGACACCACCTCATTCCGTGAGAACGCCGGTTCCGGTGACGACGCCGGAAACCTAGGGTGCAGGTCCCCGTGAGGTTCGCGATCAAGGAGCTGGGCATGCCGCTGGACAACCCGTTCTACTCGGCCGAGCAGCAGGGACCGTACGAGTTGATCTCGATCGGTCGCTTCGAGCTGGAG
>JBDHZW010000205.1:0-9516 GCA_039812105.1 Nakamurella sp. | reverse complement strand
GCGGAGAAACCACCCTGCGCAACGGGGACGGGGAATGCGCCCGCTGCAACTTGACCAAGGATCTGGCGGGGTGGGCCACTGTCGTCGATGACGGCACCATCATCACAACCACCCCGACCGGTCACCGGTACCAGAGCCGCCCGCCGAAGCCACCGACGTCCGCACCGTGGCCGAAAAGGACGGGCGCAACCCGGCCGGACATCAGGATCGACATCCAGTGGCCGGCCACCATGATGCGAACCCGGCGCTGAGCCCGGATCCGATCACGGCATCGAGCGGTGCACATGCGTGCTGTCCCGCAGCATCACCTCACCGGACACCGTGACGACCTCCACCCCCGGCTCGTCGATGCCGATCCGGACGGCCGACTCACCCATCTCCTCCAGGGGCAGCCGCACCGTGGTCAGACTCGGGCTGAGATCCTGCAACGTGGGGATGTCGTCGAAACCGGCCACCTGAACCACCTGCGGGATCGCCAGTCCGGCAGCCCGGACGGCGGTCATCGCGCCCATCGCCATCACGTCGTTGGCGGCGACCAGGCAGATCGGCCGGTCCGCGGTCGGCGCCAGGTTCTCGATCGCCCGCCGGGCCGCGGCGTAGCCACCGTCCCGGGTGAACTCGCCGGGCACCACCGCCCGCGGCGCCACCCGGTGCGCGGCCAGTCCGTCCAGGAATCCGGCCGTGCGGTCCACGGCGGTCACCGATTCCGCCGGTCCGGCCAGCAGGACGAACTCCCGCAGTCCCTCCCGGACCACCAGCGCGTCGGCCAGCGTCCGCGCCCCGGCCCGGTTGTCGGGGACGATCGCGGACGCACCGGGGATGGGCTGCCCGACCGCGACCAGCCGACCACCGTTGCGCTGGAAGCGATCCACCACCCCGGCCAGCCGCTCGGCGGCCCGGCGGCCGGCCGGCGAGCTCGTCCGGGACCCGGCGACGATGATCACCTCGTTCCGGTGCGCGACGAACGACTCGATGCAGGCCACCTCGGTCTGCGGATCCCGAGAGCTGACCGCCAGCAGCATCTGTCGCCGCCGGACCGACGCCGCCCGCTGCACCCCGCTGGCCAGCACGGAGAAATAGGGGTCGGCGATGTCGTGGACGACCAGGCCGATCAACCCGGTGCTCGCCCGGGCCAGCGCCTGGGCCTGCGCGTTCGGGGTGTACCCGAGCTCGTCGGCGGCCCGCCGCACCCGGTCCACGATCTCCGGCGCCGGCGTCCGCTTGGACCCGTTGAGCACCCGGGAGGCCGTCGGCTGGGACACCCCGGCCCGGACCGCCACATCGGTCAGGGTGACCGGACGCCGGAGCCCGGCAGGGAGACCGGCGGCGGCCGGTCCCGGCCGGCTGGATCCTGGCATCCCGGTCCTCCTCGTTGGGTGCTCATCGTAGCCAGGACTCGTTGAAACGCTTCATACTGCACCGCTCATCCCCCGGGTGCCCAATCCGTGCGTCCCGACCGTCAGCGCAGGGCGATCACCGGCGCGGCGTCCATGTCCTCGAACGACTGGTTCTCCCCCGCCATCGCCCACACGAACGAGTAGGCCGCGGTGCCGACACCGGAGTGGATCGACCACGACGGCGAGATGACCGCCTGCCGGTCGGCCACCACCAGGTGCCTGGTCTCATCGGGCTCGCCGAGCAGGTGGATCACTCGGGCGTCGGCCGGCACGTCGAAGTACAGGTAGCACTCCGTCCGCCGGTCGTGGGTGTGCGCCGGCATGGTGTTCCACATCGACCCGGGGTGCAACTGGGTGACGCCCATCATCACCTGACAGGACCGGATTCCCTTCGGATGGATGTACTGGTTCAGCGTCCGCCGGTTGCTGGTGAGCTGGTCGCCCAGTTCCAGCGCGTTGCCCTCACCCTTGAGCACCAGCTGGGTCGGGTGGGTGGTGTGCGCCGGCGCGCTGAACAGGTAGAACTGGGCGCCGTCCCCGTCGAACACGACGTTGCGGGTGCCCCGGCCGATGTACAGGCAGGCGCCGTTGGGCAGGGTGTAGGTCTCGTCGTCGGCGGTGACGGACCCGGGGCCGCCGACGTTGACGATGCCCAGTTCCCGGTTCTCCAGGAAGTACTCGGCCCGCAACTCGTCGAACGTAGGCAGCGACAACGGCTCTCCGGCCGGGGCGGCGCCGCCGAGGACGACCCGGTCGTGGTGGGTGTAGGTGGCGGTGATCCGGCCGGGGACGAAGAGGTCCTCGACCAGGTACTGCGCGCGCAGCGCGGCGGTGTCGAACGAGGTGAGCTGGGCCGGGTTGGTGGCGTAACGCTGATCCATGATGTCTCCGATTCTCCGAGATGAGTTGAGGGGCGGGCGGTCAGCGGACCAGCCAGCCGCCGTCGACCGGGATGATCGCGCCGTTGAGGTAATTCGACGCCGGCGACGCCAGGTACACGAACGCGCCCTGCAGATCGGCCGGGGTGCCCCAGCGGCCGGCCGGGATCCGGTCCAGAATGGCCCGCTGCCGGGCCTCGTCGGCGCGCAGCTGGGCGGTGTTGTCGGTGGCCATGTAACCGGGGGCGATGGCATTGACGTTCACGCCCTTGGCGGCCAGCTCGTTCGCGAACGCCTTGGTGATGCCGGCGACCGCATGCTTGCTGGCCGTGTAGCCGGGCACCAGGACCCCGCCCTGGAACGACAGCATCGACGCGACGTTGATGATCTTGCCGCTGCCCTGGGCGACGAACCGCTTGGCGGCGGCCTGGGACAGGTGGAACACCGCGTCCAGGTTGATCGCCATCACCGCGTCCCAGTCGGCCGCCGGATGTTCCAGCAGCGGGGCGCGCCGGACGATGCCGGCGTTGTTGACGAGAATGTCGACCCGGCCGAGATTCTCGACGACGGACCGGATCGCTTCGTCCAGCTGTCCGGGCGTGGCCTCGATCAGGTCGAGTTCGACGGCGTGCACCCGGCGACCCAGATCCTTGATCTTGTCGACGGTTTCGGTCGGCCGGCCGCGGTCGATCAGCGCGAGGTCGGCGCCCGCCTCGGCCAACGCGATCGCCGCCGCCTGGCCCAACCCCCGGGTCGAGCCGGTGACGACAGCCACCGTGCCGTCCAGGCGGAATGCATCGAGAATCATCGGATCTTCCTTCGACTTAGTAGTAGGTGCGGCAGTACTCGGCCAGGCACAGGATGGCCATGGCCTGGCCGTACGGCATCGAGGTCAGCGGGATCTCCCGGTAGAAGTCCAGATGCGACCCCATCCCCGTGCCGAACGAGACCTGTTGCAGCTCACCGTCGTCGGAGATGTTGGCGACGATCGCCCGGACCGCCTGCTCCGCGGTCGCGGCGTAACGGGCGTCCAGGTAACCCTTGAGGATGCCGTAGGCGATACCGGCGGTGGCCGACGCCTCGAGGTACGACGACGGGTCGTCCAGCAGGGTGTGCCAGAGGCCCGACTCGTCCTGCAGCTCGGCCAGCGCCTCGACCTGGGACCGGAGCACCTGCAGCAGGTAGCGGCGCACCGGGTCGTCGGCCGGCAGGTCCACCAGCTCCAGGAAGTCCGGGATCACCATGGTGATCCAGGAGTTGCCGCGGGCCCAGCGCGCCTTGGCGAAGTGGTGGTTGCCGTCGAAGGACCAGCCGTGGAACCACAGCCCGGTCTCCCGGTCCATGAGATAGGTGACGTGGGTGAGGAACTGGAAGATGGCCTCGCGCACGTAGTGCGGGCGGTCCAGCACCAGACCGATCTTGGCCAGCGGGAGCACCGTCATCATCAGGGTGTCGTCCCACAGCTGGTGGTGATTCTCCTCGGCCAGCGTGACATGCTGCATGCCGCCCCGCGGGGTGCGGGGCATGTCGCGCATGGCCCACTCGGCCCAGGAGTCCAGCCAGGGCAGCATGGTCCGGTCGCCGGACTCCTCGTACCGGCAGGCCAGGGTGAGGAACGGGGCCATCGTGTTGACGTTCTTGGTCGTGCCCTCGGCCAGCCGGGCGGCGAACCAGGAATCGATGATGTCCCGCATCGCCACGTCGCCGGTCTGGTTGTAGTACTGCCACATCCCGTACAGCCCGACGCCGTGGGTCCACTCCCAACCGGCCCAGCCCTTGGTGTCGATGATCCGGCCGTCGTCCAGGCGGAGCAGGAACTCGCCGGTCTCGTCCTCGATGGACACCAGGTTGGCGGTCAGCCGGTGGATGAGTTCGCGGATGCCGTCCCGGGAGACGAACCGCTCGGGGGCCCGGAGCAGCGGGCTGTGCTTCACCGGCCACACCTTGGGCGCGGTGGTCGTGGGCGTGGTCATCGATCTTCCTCGATCTCGTCGTCGGTGGCCAGCCCCGCGGCCCGGAGCTGGTCGTTGAGGTGGAAAACCTCGGTCACGTAGTTGCGCCATCCCGAGTCGCGCAGGGCGGTCAGCATCTCCGGCCACACCGCCGCGTGCCGGGCGCGGTACTGCTCCAGGTGCCGGGGGTCGACCCGAGAGGTGAAGCAGTACCGCGTCATCGTCAGCTCCTTCGTGGGTGAACTGTAGGGTCAGCCCAGCTCGGCCAGGGTGGTGCCCTTGGTCTCCCGGGTGAAGAACGCGGCCGCGGCAGCGACCACCGCGATGCCGAAGGTGACCGAGCCGATCACCAGCGGGACGTTCGACGATCCGGGCGGGGCGATGGCGGTGAACAGGGTCGGGAACAGCGAGGCGATGGCCAGGCCGACGTTCTGCGACACGGCGAACCCGGTGACCCGCACCTTCATCGGGAACTGCTCCTGGAAGAAGGTGGCGAAGGTGGCGTTCCACATCTGGAACAGCAGGCCCTGGACGATGATCACCATGAGGATCACCAGGAACAGGTTCCGCTGCTCGATGGTCCACAGGTAGACGCCGGCCAGCGCGCCGCCGGCCAGCCCGCCGACGATCATCAACGAGCGGCGGCCGATCCGGTCGGACAGCGCACCGAACAGCGGGATCGTCGCGACCGCAGCCACATTGGCGATCAGGGTGACCCACAGCATCTCGCTGGTGGTGAAGCCGTTGCCGTAGCCCTTGGCGGTGGCGTAGGAGATGCCAAAGACCAGGGTCGCCGAGCCGATCACGTTGGTGAAGGTCATCAGGATGCAGCGCACGGTGGCCCACGGCTGGTCCCGCAGCAGGTCGAGCAGGGGCAGGCGGCGCTTGACCGCGGTGTCCGCCTGGGCCAGGAAGGCCGGCGGTTCCTGCACCCGGCGGCGGATCACGAAACCGGCGAAGATCACCACGGCGCTGAGCAGGAACGGGATCCGCCAGCCCCAGGTCAGGAACGCGTCGTCGGGCAACAGCGCGGCGAGCGGCAGCATCGCGCCGGTGGCCAGGATGGAGCCGGCCTGGGTGCCCTGCAGGCTGAAGCTGGCGAAGAAGCCGCGCCGGGAGTCGGGCGCGTGCTCCACGATCATGGCGCTGGCCCCGCCGAGCTCGCCGGCCACGGCGAAGCCCTGGACCACCCGGAGCAGCACCAGGGCCAGCGGCGCGAGGACGCCCACCTGGGCGTAGGACGGCAGTACGCCGACCAGGAACGTCGACACGCCCATCACGAACATGGCCCAGACGAGGACGTTCTTGCGTCCGTGCCGGTCGCCCCAGGCCCCCAGCACGACGGCGCCGATCGGCCGGGCGAAGTAGCCGACCGCGTAGGTGGCCAGCGAGGCCATCAGGGCGATGGTGGCGTTGCCCGACGGGAAGAAGACCGTCGGGAAGACCAGGGCGGCGGCCTGCGAGTACAGCGCGAAGTCGTAGTACTCCAGCGCGCTGCCGATCCAGCCGCTCAGCGCGGCGCGCTTCGGGTCGCGATGACCCGTCGCCGGTCCGGCGCTGTCCACGGGTGCGGTGCTCATGGGCGGTTCTCCTTCGTCAACGGTGACACGGGGTCCGGAATGCGCTATCCGGATGCGGCGAGTACGGGACGGCCAAGGCGTTGCGATGACTGTAATTGATCGTTTCAATCACGTCAAGCATCCGCATTCCCGCACTTCTCGACCGCCCCGCGAGCCGGCTGAGGCGGCCATTCACCTGCACCAATCGCGTCGAATTCGCCCGGATTGACCCTCTCCCCTGCCGAGGCCGCCGTTGAAACCATCTAGCCGAGTTCGCCGGCGCCGCCGTCGGCGGCGCGGAGGCGAACGTCGCGATCACGGCGGCCGGGGTCGGCGCGTCGACGACGTGGATCGGCCGGGTGGGTGACGACGACCCGGGCAACCTGGTGGTGCGCGAACTCCGCGGGCAGGGAGTGGCCGTGCAGGCCCGCCCGGACCCCGACGCGCCCGCCCGCCTGATGGCCAAGGAGCACCGCGGCGGCCGGCCGAGCCGGGTGCGGTACTACCGCCGGCACAGCGCCGGCTGGCGTCAGCCGGCCCGGGCCAGCGGGGTCCGGTCGAGGCCCTCGCGCAACTCGACCAGCGAGGTGAACACCATCCCGGCCCCGGCCTGCGTCAGCTCGTCCACCGAGAATCCGCCGGTCCGCACGGCCACCGTCGGGATGTCCAGTTTGCCGGCGGCGATGCAGTCCCAGGTCGAGTCGCCGACCATCACCCCGGTCGTGCCGCCCACCTTCGCCATCGCCACCTGGACCAGATCGGGTGCGGGTTTGGTCTTCTCGACGTCGGCGGAGGTGGTCCAGGCCTGCGCGATGTCGCGCGCATCGAGCAGGTCGAGCATGTGGTCGATGTCGTCCTGGTTGCCCGAACTGGCCAGCACCAGCCGGAATCCGCGGTCGCGCACGTCCCGCAGCAGATCGTGCGCGCCGGCGAACGGCGCGATCTCGTCGATGAACTCGGCGAACTCCTCCCCCGACGCCGCCCGCAGCTCGTCGCCCCGGCGCCGCTCCACCTCCGGGCCGGCCAGGTGGGTGACCAGCTGGTCGCCCCCCATCCCGATGGCCCGGTGGATCTCCCACAGCGGCTTGGTGATGTCGAAGCGCCGGAACGCCCGGAACCACGCCAGCGCATGCTGGTAGTTCGTGTCGACCAGGGTGCCGTCGATATCGAAGATGGCGGTGTCGGCCATCTGTCCTCCTCGCCGCGAGACTCGGACGCCCGGTCGGACACCCGTCGGAGGTCAGAGTTCCCCGTGCGCGGGTGGTTCAACGCGCACCCGGCGGCGGTCAGCCCGACCGGTGCGGCTGGCATCAGCTTTCCTTGAGCCGCTTGCGTTCTCGCGAGGCGCGCAGGTTGACGACGTTCGCGCACCACGGCGTGTGATAGCGACTCGAGGTGTTCCTCGATCGGTCGTAGTACACCGCGGAGCACGCCTCGAGCGCGCAGATCTTCAGCCGGCGCCAGTCACCGCGGATCTGCGCGGCCAGGACGATGCCGAGCACCCGACCGGCGATCGAGGTGCCTGCTCCCTCCTCCGCGATCCGCACCAGACCGTCGCTCTCGAGTCGGAGCCGGACGTCCGCGTCGATCGAGTCAGCGCTCCGCTCGCCCACCAGGGTCATCCGCAGCGCCCGGCGCAGGCGACGCAGGGACTCGACGGTGTCGTCCGCGTCTTCGGGTGGCCGTCCGCCGGTCGGCAGGCCGACCTCGGCCGCCCAACGCCGGAGCCCTTCCGGGTCGGAGAGAAGGTCGGGCCGGGCCCGGTCGCCCCGGCCCGTCGCGGCGGTGTTGAGAAACGACTGCACGATCGCGAGATCGCCCGGCGCGTCGTCGGCCAGGATGCGACGGTTCGCGGTCGTGGGCATCGCAACACGGTACCGGCGCCGGCCATCAGCACGGCAGCGCGAGCTCCTCGACGCGGGCGCTGACGGTCCCGTCGATCGCGGTCATCCGCCCAGGCGTGCGCGGGCCGCGGCCACGAGCTCATCGTTGGTGTGCGCATGACCCCACAGGCCCCAGCCTCCGGGCACGGCCTCGGTGAGCAGCACCCAGGTCCGGTCGCCCAACGACGGGTCCGCGGCGGCCTCGACCACGAGGTCCGTGAGTTGCGCGACCACAGCGAGCTGCTGATCGCGACCGAGCGCACCGGCGTTCGTCAGCACCTGGACGCGGACATGGCGGTGGTCACCGGTGGTGTCGGCGATGGCGGCGGGCGGCAGTTCGTGCAGGAACGCCGCCGTGTTCTGCCTGAACATGTCGATGTCGGGTACGCCTTCGACGGCCATCACGATCGCGGCCGCGCGGGTGACGAGTGCCTGCGCGTCGCCGAACGTTCCGACGGGGGCGGTGATGTCGATCATGGGCATGGGAAGCCTCCGGTGGTCGTGGTGTGGTGGGCTCGTTGGAGATCGGTGGTGGGCCGATTCAGGAAAGACGACGTCGGCCACGCACCGGGTCACGGTTCGAGGGAGTCGAGCAGTCGCGGGTTCACGACGTCGGCGTGCGTGACGCCGATGCCGTGGGGACCGCCCTCGATCTCGATCACCGTCGCCGCCGGCACATACTCCCGGACCCTTCGCGCACCGACGTCGATGGGGATGTTGCGGTCCTCGGTGCCGTGCAGGACGAGCAGGGGGACGTCGATCTTCGCAAGGTCGGCCCGGAAGTCCTCCTTCCAGGCCGCGACGCAGTGCAGCATGGCCGACGGGCTCGCCGCGGCGGCGACGGTGAAGTTCGCCCGCAGGGTCGGTGCACTGACCCGGGTGCCGAGGTTCTGCTCGGCGACATAGTGCTGCAGGAAGTAGTTTTCGAGGTACTGATGGCGGTCCCGGCGAATGCTGTCCTGGATGCCGGTGAAGACCGCGTCGGGGAACCCGACCGGGTCGTCGGCGGTCGCGAGCAGGCCCGGTCCGAAGGCTCCGAGCATGACCGCGGACCGGATCCGCGAGGTCCCGTGCCGACCGATGAACCGCGCCACCTCCGCGGTGCCCATCGAGAACCCGACCAGCGTCACGTCGGCGAGGCCGAGATGGTCAAGGAGCGCGGCGACGTCGTCGGCCAGCTCGTCGTAGCCGAAGGGTGCGGTGACGCGCGCGCTGCGTCCGAACCCGCGACGGTCGGGCGTGATCACCCGGTAGCCGGCGTCCAGCAGGGCGAGCGTCTGCGGCTCCCAGGCAGCTCCGTCGAGCGGGAAGCCCTGCAGGAGTACCACCGGTCGGCCGGTACCCTCGTCCTCGTAGTAGATCTCGACCGGCGTCGAGGCAGCGGTCGCCGTGGTGATGGTGGGCATGGGAATCCTTTCGATGATGCGTGAGCGGTGAGGCGCCAGCCTTCCTCGCTCGCGGTGACGGTCATGCGTCGGTCCGGACGATGCGCACCTCGTGGACATCGATCGTGATAGGCGCGACAGAGCGGTCGGCGACACCGTCGGCGTCGTACGGCGAGTCGCCGCCAGCACTCGCCCTGCTCGCTCCACGGCTCGATCTCCCGCACCACCACGTCGGGACGGGCGAACAGGAATGGCTCGGTGAAGTAGTTCCAGCACGCGCAACTGGTGAAGTAGGCCGTCTGAATCGCGTCCCACGCGGGTCGCGTCGCCGGGTCCGGGAACGACGCTCGCCGGTCGTCGCGGCACTCGAACCGGCCGACCTCCTGCCAGCGGTCCAGACCCCGTGGGCGTCGAGGACCGCGCTGAGGAGTTCGATCACTGCGTCTCCTGATCATGCGGTGC
>JBDHZW010000204.1:0-9536 GCA_039812105.1 Nakamurella sp. | reverse complement strand
CGCGGGCCGGATGGTCGCAGGCGATGATCATCAGCCGGCCGTCACCGTCGGCCAGCCCACGCTTGGTCCGGGCATCGGCGGCCCGCTTGATCGCGCCCGGGTCCTGCACCCGGATGTCGGTGAGCCGCTCGTACTTGCTCAGGAACGTCGTCATGCGTCGACCTCTTTCAGCAGGGTCCAGACCTCGTCGGTGGTGGGCATCGCGGTGGAGCACTCGCGGCGGGTGGCGACCAACGCGCCGGCGCCGTTCGCGAACCGCAGGATCTTCGCCAGGTCCCACCCGGACAGCAGTCCGTGGCAGAACGCGCCGCCGAAGCTGTCCCCGGCGCCCAGCCCGTTGATCGGAACCACCGGGGTCGGCGGCACTTCCACGATCTCGTCGGCGGTCATGCCCAGCACGCCTTTGGGACCCTGCTTGACCACGGCGATCTCGACGCCGGCGTCCAGCAGCGCCTTCGCGGCGCGCAGCGGCTCGGTCTCGCCGACCGCGACCTCGCACTCCTCCTTGTTGCCGATCGCCACCGTCACGTGCGGCAGGGCGGCCCGCACCTGCTCGCTCGCGGTCGCCTGGTCGGCCCAGAACACCGGCCGGTAGTCCAGATCGAGAATGGTGTGGGTGCGCCGGTCCCGGGCCTGCCAGGCCGCGAAGTGCGCGGACCGGCTCGGCTCGGCCGACAGGCCGGTCACCGACGACCAGAAGATCCGGGTGTCGGCGATCGCGATCAGGTCCAGCTCGTCGGGCCGGATCACCAGGTCCGGCGCGGTCGGCAACCGGTAGAACTGCAACGGGAAGTGGTCGGGCGGGTAGTTCTCGCAGAAGGCCAGCGGGGTCAGCAGTCCCGGCACTGCCGAGACGAACTCGTCGGATACCCCGAACCGGGCCAACTCCTCGTGCACGAACTCACCGAAGCTGTCCGGCCCGGTCCGGGTGATCACCGCGGTGCGGTGACCGTGCCGGGCCGCGGCGATCGCCACGTTCGTCGGGCTCCCACCCAGCGACTTGGAAAACGACTGCACGTCTTTCAGCGGAACGTTGTCCTGCAACGGGTACAGGTCGATACCGACCCGACCGATCGTCAGCACGTCCAGATTGCCGGCCACGGTGATCCTTTCAGGAACCGGTGACGCCGGCCGGAGCGGAGTGGGTCAGGTGGGCGGCGTCGTGGGTGCGGAAGTCGTCCTCGAGTTCCTCGAGGGTGCGCCCCCGGGTCTCCGGCACGAACTTCTTGACGAACAGGAACGAGACAACGTTGATGGCGGCGAAGAGGGCGAAGGTCACGGTGGCCCCGGCCGCCTCGACCAGCAGCGGGAAGATGAACGAGATGGCGGCGTTCACGCACCACAGGAAGAACACGGCGATGCCCATGGCGAAGCCGCGGATGGCCATCGGGAAGATTTCCGAGAGCAGCAGCCAGACCAGCGTGCCGATGAAGCCCTGCACGAACGCGACGAACAGCAGCATGGCGGCCAGGATCAGGTAGCTGCGGAAGCCGGACTCGGGCAACTGGAACGACAGGGCCAGGATGACCTGGGCGCCGACCACGCCGGAGAAGCCGGTCATCAGCAGCGGGCGCCGGTTGAACTTGCCCAGCAGGATGATCCCGACGATCGTCATGACGACGGACGTGACGCCGACCGCGATGGTCGCGATCAGGGCGGCGCTGGTGCCCAGGCCGGTCGACTCGAGAATGGTGGGGGCGTAGTAGTTCACGGTATTGATGCCGGTCGCCTGCTGCACGGCGGCCAGGCCGATGCCGATCCACAAGGTGCGGCGCATCCACTTGTAGGTCTTCAGGTCGCGCAGCGCGGCGCCCTTGTCCTCGGAACGGTCCCGCTTGGCGTGCTCGGAGATGACGGTGAACTCCCCGGTGGCCTCGACCTCGTCGCGGCTCAGGTTCAGCACCCGCTCGGTCTCGTCGAGCCGGCCGCGGATCGCGTACCAGCGGGGGGAGTCCGGCAGGAAGAACATGCCGACGAACAGGGCGATGGCGGGGATGGCGGCGACGGCGAGCATCCAACGCCACACGTGGTTGTCGTGGATCAACTGGTCCAGGACGGCGTTCATGATGAAGGCCAGCATCTGCCCGGTGACGATCATCAGCTCGTTGATGGTGACCATCCGCCCGCGGCGGTGCGCCGGGGCCATCTCGGCCAGGAATAGCGGGCAGGTCGCGGCGGCGGCGCCGACGCCCAGGCCCAGGACGACGCGGGCAATCAGCATGACCTCGAAGTTCGGCGCAGTGGCGCAGCCCAGGGCGCCGACCAGGAACAGGCCCGCACAGACCAGCAGGCTGCCCTTGCGACCGAGGGCGTCGGCGAGCTTGCCGCCGAGCAGCGCGCCGAGGGCGGCGCCCGGGAACAGCAGCGCGCTGACGACCAGTGCCTCCTGGGTGGTGGTCAGCTGCAGGTCGTCGGTCATGTACAGCAGCGCACCGGAGATGACGCCGGTGTCGTAGCCGAACAGCAGGCCGCCGAGCGTCGAGATGACGGTCAGCTTGATCAGGAATCGGTTGTGCGCCCTGGTCGGCGTGCCGATCGGGCCGGGACTGGATGAACCCGCCATCGTGGACTCTCCTTTGAGGTGGACTGGACTGCGGTGACTGGACTGCCGGACTGGGCTGGGGGTCCGACGGCTCGACGGTCCGGCGTCTAACCGTCTGAGTTGAAGCGCTTTAAGGCGATGAGAAGAGTCTCTTCGGTTCGACGGACTTTGTCAAGACATATGGACACATTGGTTGCGAGCTGTTGTGCGGCGGAGGCAGCGACGTGGCGCGTCGATCGTCGGTCAGGCGCCTTCAAGCGATTTAAGATGGTCTCCGACTCGCATCCGAGGAGGCGCCGCGTGGCCGCTGCACCCGAGCCCAACCGGCGCCCCCGGCTGGGCGATGTCGGCGCGGAGGCCGGGGTGTCGCCGGCGACGGTGTCGTTGGTGCTCCGCGGCGTCGCCGGGCCGAGCGCGGCGACCCGGGAGCGGGTGCTGGCGGCCGCCGCCCGCCTGGGCTACCGGCCGGATCGGGCGGCCAGCGCGCCGGCCAGCCGGCGCAGCCGGACCGTCGGGGTGCTGATGGACGTCAGCAACACCTACCAGGGCCGGCTGGTGCTGGACCTGTACGACGCCGCCGAACGCGCCGGGTACAGCCTGCTGCTCAGCACGCTCAGCCGCAGCCACGACGAGGCAAGAGCGATCGAGACGCTGCTCGATTCGCGATGCGCGGCGTTGGTGCTGCTGGGCCCGCAGGGCTCACGGCAGTCGTTGGACCGGCTGGGCGACGAACTGCCGGTGGTGGTGGTCGGCCGGTCCGTGCCGGCCGGCACGGTAGACGTGGTGCGAACGGCCGACGACGACGGCGTCGCGGCCGCCGTCCGCCACCTGGCCGACCTGGGGCATCGGCGCATCGCCTACGTCGGCGGACCTACCGGCACGGTGACCGACTTTCGGCGTGCCGGCTACGAAACCGCCATGCGCGACAGCGGTCTGGCCGACTTCGTGGAGTTCGTGGAGGGCGGCGACGTCGAGGAGGAAGGCATCCGGGCGGCCGGCGCGATGCTGCGGTCCGGCCCGCCGCCGCCGGGCGTGATCGCGTTCAACGACCGGAGTGCGCTCGGCCTGATCGACGCGCTTGAGCGGGCCGGCTTCGACGTGCCGGGCGCCGTGTCGGTGATCGGGTTCGACGACAGCCCGGAGGCCGCGCTGCCGCAGATCGATCTGACTACGGTGGCCCAGGACACCCGGGCGCTGGCCGACAGCGCGATGACGTCGCTGCTGGAGCGGCTGGACCTGGGCCGGTCCAGTCGGCGCGAGGTCATCGTCGCACCGCACCTGGTGGTGCGGGGGACGACGTCGGCGTTCTTGGGCTGACGCAATGCGCTCCCGCTTGGGGACGGTCGCTGTGCGATAGGGGTATTGTTGGTCAGCGACCCACTTGACCAACATCGGAGATGCCCGTGACGGTGACCCAGATCGATGTGGATGATGAGGCGCTGACCGAGATCATGCGCCGGTCGGGCCTGACGACGAAGAAGGACGCCGTGAACGAGGCGCTTCGTGACTACGCAGCCAAACTGCGTCGCGCCGCCGAATTCGACGGGTACATCCGGCGAGCTCAGGAATGGGACTACGAAGGCTGGAAAGAGCTGCGTGCTCGGGACAAGGAGGCATTCTGAGGTGTATCTCGTCGATTCCTCGGCCCTGTGGCGCATTCAGCGAGATCCCATGGTCCGCGAGCGTTGGCGTCCCGCCATCGAGGACGGAGATGTGGGCTCGTGCGCGCCGCAACGGATCGAGCTGCTCCGATCGGCTCGTGGTGCCACCGAGTTCGAAGAAATGAGCCGGGATCTCGCCCTGCACTATCCGGATGTTCCAGTACCGAAAAGCATCTGGCGTTGGACGGATTCCGCGCAGTATGTGCTCGCCCGGGCGGGTGCGATCCGCGCGTTCTCACTCGTCGATCTGTTGCTCTGCGGTATTGCTGCCCAGAGTGGACGTCTGGTGTTGCACGACGACCGGGATTTCGAAACCGCCGCGCAGCACCTGAGTGACGTGCGTCAACGCCGCCTCTGAGCCAGGTCAGCCGAGCTCCTTGCCGACCCGCTCGAGCATGCGGCGGTGAATGTCGTCGGCGGTCTCCTCCCACCCGAACACGCAGACGGTGGCGATGCCGTCGAACTTCACGTCGCGCAGGGTGGTGAAGAACTGATCCCAGTCGATGTCGCCGTGGCCGATCTCGTTGTGCTGGTGGATGCGGGCGTCGACGCCGGGCGGGTTGATGATGTAGCGGTTGCCGACGTTGGCCAGGTGGTTGAAGCAGTCGGCGACGTGCAGGTGGGCGAGCTTGCCGGCGTCGGCGGCGTAGCGGATCATCCGGTCCAGATCGCCCTTGCCCTGCGACAGGTGGAAGGCGTGCGGCGCGCAGAAGACGTAGTCGACCCAGTCGACGTCCAGCCCGCGGATGATCTGCACGCAGTCGTCGTTGGTCTCGGAGAAGTCGTACGGGTGCGCCTCGAGGTTCAGCCGGATGCCGTACCGCTCGAAGTCGGGCGTCAGTTCCTCCATGGACAGGTAGAAGGAGTGCTCGGACTGCAGCGGCTTGTTCGGGTCGCCGGACAGTTCGCTGTTGACCACGTCCAGTTCGAGTTCGTTGGCGATCTGCAGCAGTCGGCGCCAGTTGCGGACCTGGAAGGCGCGTTCGGTCTGGTCCGGGGACGACCAGTTGAAGACCGGGACAAGGGTGAGAATCTCGACGCCGGTTTCCTTCTCGGCCTTCTTGGCCTCGGCGATGGCGGCCTTGTCGGCCTTGGGGTGGCGGTGCCAGAAGAACCAGTCCGGGCGGGGCGACAGTTCCAGGTACTCGTAGCCCAGGTCGGCGGCCTTGCGCAGCTCGTCGGCCACGGACAGGTCGGCGTGGTACATGGCGGGGTCGAGCGCGATCTTCACCATCGAAGGGTCCTTCATGGTCGCGGGGTCATGGTCGTGGGCGGAGTCAGCAGGCGGGGGGTCGCCGCCCGTTGGCCGGGTTCGGCCCTTCCTGACGCGTCATCAGGGCCGAACCTGGCCAACGGGGGAGGAGAGGGGCGGGTCAGCGCGGGTAGGGCCAGCGGCGGATGGGGCCAAGGCCGCAGCCGGTGAGGTAGCCGGCGGCCCGGGCCTGGATACCGAGCGGGTACTCCGGCGCGACCGGGTACAGGTCCTGCTCCAGCACTGTGAAGATCTCCCGGTCCAGCTTGGACAGCGCATCCAGCAGCGGCGGCACGGCGGGCTCGCCGTAGGGCGGCTCCACCATGACGCCCAGCGGGACCGCCTCGGCCAGGGACAGGCCCTCGGCCTGCACCCGTGCCCGGACGGCCGGGTCGACGAACTTCAGGTGCACGTAGGTGATCCGCTCCGGCGCCTGCCGGATGATCTCGACGTTGTCGCCGTCGCAGTAGGCCACGTGACCGGTGTCCAGGCACAGGTTGACGTACTGCGCATCGGTGTCGGCCAGGAACTGCAGGATGCGCTCCTGGGTGTCCACGTGCGTGTCCGCGTGGGGGTGGAAGACCAATTCGACGCCGTACTCGGTGTAGATGTGCTTGGCCAGTTCGTTGGTGCCGGTGACCAGGTTCTTCCACTGCTCCGGGTCCAGCTGGCCGGGCTCCAGTGCGGCGCCGGTGTGCAGGTCGGTGTACTGCTCGGGCAGGTGCACCAGGTACTTCGCACCCACCTCGGACAGCAGCTTGGCCTCCCGGGAGAACGCGGCGATGGACTCCTTGAGCGCGTCGGCCCCCTTGTGCAGGCCGGCGAACACGGTGCCGCCGCTGACCTGCAGCCCACGCGCGGCCAGCTCGTCCCGCAGCTGCGCGGGGTCCTGCGGCATGAAGCCCTGTGGGCCCAGCTCGGTCCAGACGTACCCGGCCAGCGCGACCTCGTCCAGATACTGCTTCCAACCGACCTGCTTGTCGTCGCGGTCGAACCACACCCCCCACGAGTCCGGGGCGGTGCCGACCACCAGCTTGGACCGATCGCTCATGTGCTTCTCCTCAATGAGAGACGTTGATTCTTGAAGCGCTTTAGTTCGTGAAGCAGTCTCTGCGAGGCGGCGACATTTGTCAAGACATACGGTCAGATCGGATCCGTCGGACCTTGGTGGGCCCGGGCGGATCCGTCAGGATGACATCAGGCCATCGAGGTGGCCAGGGCGTCGTCGGCATCGGTGAGCACCTTGGCGGCGACCTGCAGGCCCTCGATCCGACCGAGCGAGACGTCCTCGTGTTCGATGTTGACCAGCATGTTCGGGTCGACCTCGTACAGGGCGCGCAGGAACTCGGTCCAGAATGCGGTGTCGTGACCGCGGCCGAGGGCGACGAAGTCCCAGGCGGACTCCTTCGGCCACTCGTTGGCCCACTCGTCCCCGCCCAGGTTCACCCGGGGCTCTTCCGGGGACAGCCGGCGGAACCGGTTGTCCAGGACGCCGTAGAGGGCGGCATGTTCCTCGTTGACCCGGACGTCCTTGGCGGCGGCCTGGAACACCAGCGGGCCCAGCGCCCGGACCACCCGGACCGGGTCCATCTGCTGCCAGAACAGGTGGGAGGCGTCCAGTTCGACACCGACGTGGGTGGCGCCGGTGAGCTCGACGAGCTTGACCACGTCGGCGGTGTTGAAGACCAGGTTCTGCGGGTGCAGCTCCAGGGCGACCTTGACGTCGTGGTCGGCGGCCAGCTTGTCCATGTCCTTCCAGAACGGGGCGGCGATCGACCACTGGTAGTCCAGGACGTCCAGGGCGGCGGAGTTCCAGGCGTTGACGATCCAGTTGGGGTGCTGCGCCCCGGGCTCGCCGCCGGGCAGGCCGCTCATGGTCACCACCCGGGTCTGACCCAGCCGGTGGGCCAGCCGGATGGAGCGGCGGATGTCCTCGGCGTGCTTGTCGCCGATGGTCTTGTTGGGGTGTAGCGGGTTTCCGTTGCAGTTCAGTCCAGCGACGGACACCCCGGTGCCTTCGAAGATGCCCAGGTAGTCGTCGCGGGCGGTGTCGCTGGTCAGGATGTCGTCGAAGGTGGGGATGTGGGTGGCGGGCAGGAAGCCGCCGGAGTTGATCTCGATGCCGGTCAGGCCCAGGTCGGCGATCACCTTGAGGGCCTCGGGCAGGGGGCGGTCGTGCAGGATGGCGTTGTAGACACCCAGCTTCATCAGGCTCATCAGTTGGCACCCTTCTCGGACGAAACGAACACGGGGGAGCCGCCATTGGCGGCGGATTCGGTGACGGCGGCCAGGATTTCCATGTTGTGGACACCGTCGTGGAAGGTGGCGCAGGCCGGCAGCGGCTTCTCGGCGCCGACGAGTTCATCGAGGAACGCCCTGGCCTGGTAGACGAACGCGTCGTTCTGCCCGAAGCCGACACACGCGGCGTCCATGGCCATCCCGCCGGCCAGGTACGGGTGCTGCGGGCCGAGGACGACCTGCCGGTAGCCGGCGGTGCGCGAGTCCTCGTGCAGGTACAGCCCGATCTCGGCGTTGCGGTTCTGATCGAAGCGGGCGGCGCCGTTCTCGCAGAACACCTCGAAGGTCAGCCCGTTGGCGTGGCCGGCGGCCACCCTGGACACCTCCAGCGAACCCGAACAATTCGCGAAACGGGCGTTGTAGGCGGCATAGTCGTCATTGGTGACGGGCTCGTAGGTATCGCTGACCGCGGCGTGGTCGTGCCCCATGACGGCGCCGAGCGGCAGCGGACGCGACGTGATCGCAGTGCTCAGCGTGCCTCCGGAGACCTCCTGCACCGGGCCGGCCAGGAACTCACCGACGTAGGAGAGGTGGCTGCCGACGTCGGCCAGCGCGCCGGAGCCCTGCGGGCCCTGGTACCGCCAGCTCATCGGGGCGTGGGGGCTGCACCCGTAGTCGGTCCAGTAGCGGCCCGAGAAGTGCAGCGGCCGGCCCAGCGTGCCGTCGTCGATCAGTTGCTTGATGAACGCGATGCCCGGGGTGCGCAGGAAGGTGAACCCGATGCGGGCCAGCACGTCCCGCTCGGCGGCGGCGTCGGCCGCGGCCGCCATCGCGCGGGCGTCGGTCATCGTGTCGGACAGCGGCTTCTCGCACAGCACGTGCTTGCCGGCGGCCAGCAGTCCCTCGACCACCTCGCGGTGCAGCTTGTTGGCGATGACGACGCTGACCACGTCGATGTCGTCGGCCTCGGCGATCGCCTGCCACGACGTGTCGTTGCGCTCGTAGCCGAAGCGGCGGGCGGCGAGCGAGCCGAACTCGGCGTTCACGTCGCCGATCGAGACCAGCCGGATGGGCGGCAGGGTCGGGTCGTAGACGGCGCTTGCGCTGCGGTAGGCGGCGGCGTGCGCCTTTCCGGCCATCCCGGCGCCGATGACGGCCACCCCGATGCCGCGCTCGCGGTAGTCAGCCATGCCTTCTCCCTTGAAAGATCCGGCCCGAACGTCTCGGGCTTCGGTGACTAGTGGAGCGCTCCAATGGAGCGCTCCAACAATGTAGAGTGAGCGGCGTGCAGATGTCAACGGGTGGTTCCGGGGAATCCGGCCGCACGGCCGGCGGCCTGCTCCCGGTCGATTCCGCCGTGCCCGGTTTCGCGGTGCCCGGTTCGGCCGCGCTCGGGTCGGCCGCGCTTGGTTGGGCCGCGCTTGGTTCGGCCGCGCTCGGTTCGGCCGGCGCCGCGCTCCGCCGGCACCCGGGTAGGGGCGCTCCCCGCCGAGTGAACCGCCGTTGCGCACCCCGGTCGCGGTGTGCGCAACTGGGGTTCACTCGACCCGCGCGAGCCCCTCTCGGCCGGCCGCACCCCGCCCCACCCGCCGCGGCCCCCACCCGGGGAAGTTCGCGTCGCCCCACGCGACCGGATCTTCCCCGTGAACAACGAGTCCCGCGCACCGAGCGCCCGGGCGCCGAGCTCCCACGTACTGAGCGCCGCCCCAACGGGGCCGGCCGGCCACGGGGTCGGCAGTGAGCCAGGCCGCCGAGCCGCCCGCCCGGCCCACGATCTACGACGTCGCCCACCTCGCCGGTGTGTCCAAGTCGTTGGTCTCGCTGGTGCTGCGCGGGTCGGAAA
>JBDHZW010000203.1:0-9542 GCA_039812105.1 Nakamurella sp. | reverse complement strand
GGGATCGGCCGTGCAGTCCGGCCCGGGCTCGTTGTCGGGCGCGGGCGCGACCTCGGGCGCGGCGCCGGGTGCCGGGCCTGCCGGCTCGACCCGTGGTCCGGCCCCAGCGGGCACTCCCGCCGGACCCGACACCGCGGCTCGTTCCGGTGCCGCCGACGATCCGGACCTGGCCGATGCGATCGAGCGGTTGCGGGCCCTGGCCGCCGGCATGCGCGAGATCACCGCCTGATCGCCTGCCGTTCGTCGACCCGAGAATCGGTCGGCGCCGCGGCCAGCCCGGACCACAACACGTCGAACAGCCGATCGGCGAGGTCGTGGTGACCGTCGGGATCCGTGTTCGTGTCCAGACCCAGGCTGTGGGCCGGCATCAGCGTCGGCCCGACCAGCGCCAGGGCGGCCGCCTCGACGTCCAGGTCCGAACGCAGATCGCCGCGCCGGACGCTTTCCCGCAGGATCTCGTGCAACCACCGCCGGCGGGGGATGATCACCCGGTCGAAGTAGTCCGCGTACAGGTCGGGCTGGCTCACGCTGTACACCAGCATCCGGGGAGTGATGCGGCCGATCAGGGTGTCGCTGTCCCGGTCGGTCAGATGGCGCAGGATGGCCCGGATCCGGTCGTCCGCCCGCGCCGGCAACGACTCCCGGGCCGGCAGCAGGTCGTCGTTCAGAGTGGCCAGCGCGTCGATGACCAGCTCCTTCTTGCCCGGCCACCGGCGATAGATGGTGGCCTTGCCGACCCCGGCGCGGGCGGCCACCGCCTCCATCGACAGCGCGTGGTATCCGTCGTCGGCGAAGATCTCCAAGGTCGCGGCGACGATCGCCCGATCGACCCGCCGCTCCCGCGGGCGCCCGGGGCGGCGGGCGCATCCGGCCCCAGGCTCGGCGGCCCCGGTGTCGGACCCGGTGTCGGCGGCCCCGGACTCGACGGCCCCGGTGTCGACGGCCCCGGACTCGGCGGAGTCGGACTCGGCGGAGTCGGGATCGGCTGACCGGACGTCACCGGGGCCAGCCGCGGGCTCGGCCGCCGCGGGCTCGGCCGTGGTCGTCATCGCCCGCTCGGTTCGCCGTCCGCCGGATCCGGCGCTGCGTGTCGGCCCCGCCGGACGGTTGCCGGCGCCGCCGCATCGCCGTCGGCGGCGTGCCGTCCGTGACCCCCGTTGCGGTTCGCGGTCAAGTCCGGTGCCGGGTCGGAGGCGGTGCTCGGCCCGGCGGGCGGCGCGGCGCGCGCCGCTCGGTGGTGGCCGGCGGTAGCCGCCGCCGGGGCCGCCGTCGCCGGCACCCGGCCGCCGGTTTCGTCGAGGGTGTGCACCTGCTGCTGCGCCGATTCGTTCGCCGGACCGGCCGCATCGCCGGCCGGAGCGCCGGCGGCACCCCAGGCGGCGGCCTGCGCCTTGGTCGGCAGCCAGGCCGCGACGATCAGCATCGCGACCGTGAGCAGCCCGACCGAGAACAGGGTGGCAGTGTGCAGCGCCGGCATGAACGAATCGACCGATGCCTGCCTGAGTTGCTCGATCGCCGCGGCCGGGGCGGCCCCCGCGGCGGCCAGCCGGTCGGCCACCTCGTTGGTGCCGCCGATGGATTCGGTCGCCGCGCTGAACGCCTCCGCCGGCAGGCCCTTGCCCTCCAGCAACGGGGTGATGTTGTTGCTGTAGACGGTGCTCACGATGGACGACAGGATGGCGACCCCGAAGACGGCGCCGACCTGGCGGACCGTGTTCTGCACGGCCGATCCGGACCCGGACCGCTCCGGCGGGGTGGCCAGCGTCATCCGGGTCGTCGACGGCGCGATGGTGTTGCCCAGGCCGAACCCGAACACGACCCCGAGCACGATCAGCATCCAGACCGGGGTGTCCGGCGTGACGAAGGTGAAGAACAGCATGCCGGCGGCGGCGAACAGCAGGCCGACCGGGATCACCACGCGGGCGCCGAAGCGCTTGACCATCCCGGCGCTGCGGGGGGCGCCGAGCAGCTGCCCGACCGCGAACGGCAGCACCAGCAGACCGGCCTGCAGCGGGGTCCAGCCGCGGACGATCTGGTAGTAGAAGGTCAGGAACAGCAGCGTTCCCTGCATGGCGGCGAAGGCCAGCGTCACGCCGGTCAGCGGCACCGAGAAGGAGCGGATCCGGAACAGCGACAGGTCGATCGACGGGTGCGTGCTGCGGTGCTCGTAGAGGCCGAAGGCGACCAGCACGGCCAGGCCGAGCAGGGTGAATCCCCAGGTCGACGGGGCCGCCCAGCCGACCTCGGAGGCGTTCTGGATGCCGTAGACCATGGTGAACAGGCCGGCCACGGACAGCACCAGGCCGATCGGATCGAGCCGGCCCGGTCGCGGGTTCTTCGTCTCCGGGACCAGGAAGAAGATCCCGATGGCACCGACGATGACGATCGGCACGTTGATGAAGAAGACCGAGCCCCAGTCGTTGCCGGTCAGCCAGCTGAACCAGTTCGGGTGCTCCAGCAGCAGGCCGCCCAGCACCGGGCCGATGGCCACGGCGCCGCCGACCGCGGCCGACCAGACGCCGATCGCCCGGCCCCGCTCCTGCGGCGGGAAGATCACCGTGACGATGGACAGGGAAATCGGCATCACCGAGGCGCCGCCGATGCCCATGAGGGCCCGGAAGGCGATCAGTTCGCCCGGGCTGTCGGCGAACGCGCACAGTGCCGATGCCGC
This sequence comes from Nakamurella sp., assembly GCA_039812105.1. Taxonomy (GTDB): domain Bacteria; phylum Actinomycetota; class Actinomycetes; order Mycobacteriales; family Nakamurellaceae; genus Nakamurella. The sequence goes on along the minus strand of JBDHZW010000203.1, from coordinate 6,871 downwards.
CCCGAACAGGACGAGGCCGATCAGCAGGATGCGTTTGCGACCGAACCGGTCGCCCAGCACACCCCAGGTGAACAGCAGAGCGGCGAACGCCAGCGAATAGGCGTTGATCGCCCAGACGAGTTCGTTCTGGGTGGCGTTGAGGTCGATCTGGATGGTCTTCAACGCGACGTTGAGGATCGTGTTGTCGAGGATGACCACCAGCAGGCCGACGACCAGGACGGCCAGGGCCTTCCAACGCTGGGGGTAGATGCCGCCCGGCCAGGACGCCGCCCCGGTGGGCGCGGTCGGGGGAGCGGAACTGGTGGTGACGGGTGCGTCGGACATGTCGATGCCCTTCGGTGATGGCGATGCTGGGCCCGTCCGCGGACGGATCGTTGCTCGTGCCGGTTCTGGTGGGTGGTGGGACCGGGATCCGGTGCCGTCTTGAATTCTGCGCCCCGTTATTGCGAAACGCAACCGTCTCGTATCGAAATCGCGCAGCCGGGATGGCAATCATGGCCGCTCACTTCCGCCGGCGCAGCGCCATGATGCCGACGACGATCGCGGCGAGCAGGCCCGCGGCGATGACGAGCTGGCCGACGGGGCTGGACAGGCCGGTGGGATCCATGGTGGGCAGTCTGCCCGCGGGGTGCGACAGTGGGCCTTCTCCGGGGCGGCGACCGGTGGACCGGGGTCCGCAACTCCTGCCGGTCAGTAGGGTGGGCCGGTGAAATTGACGCAGTTCCGGGAGCTGATGACGGCTCAGTTCGGCCCGGCCCGGGCGGCATCGGTCGCGGCCGACCACGTCTTCTCCGCGCTCGGCGGCCGCACGGTCGATCAGTCGTTGGATGCCGGCCTGGACCCCAAGCGGGTGTGGTTCGCGGTCTGCGACGACTTCGACGTGCCCGAGTCGCTGCGGCACGGGCTGCCCGACTGAGTCCGGTGCCCGGGGATTCCGGATCCTGCACACCTGCTGGCCGAGTGCGGCCCGGGTCGGGGAGGCCGAGAGGTGGGTGCGGAACATCGGGACGCCGTGGGCGGTCGGATCTTCCGCGAGTCGTCGTAGGGGCGGCCGGTGGGGGCGGCTCCGGGATGTGTGCGGAACATCGGGACGCCGGGGACGGTCGGATCCTCCGCTGTTGCTGCCCACACCCGCCGAAAGCGGACCGATCGGGGAGGCGATCCCGCCAGTTTGCTCGACGCCGACGCCGACGCCAGTCCCGTCCGTCCCGTCGGCAGCAGATCGGCGTGTCCGGCGACACGCGGACCAAGAGTTTCCTGCTCGAACACGTGTACGTCTAGAGTTGTCCCCATGCCCGGATCCATCCACATTCTGGCCAGGTTCGGGGTGACTGTCGGTGCCGCCATCTAGCGTCGGACCCGACAGGCAGTCAAACACAGCGGCACCGTCCAACTGGCGAGAAAGGCACGGGGTGGGTTATGTCGGCACCGGATCGTGAGAAGGCGCTCGGCATCGCGCTGGCGCAGATCGAGAAGCAGTACGGCAAGGGCTCGATCATGCGGCTCGGCGACGAGGGCCGCGCACCCGTCGAGGTAATCCCGACCGGGTCCATCGCGCTGGACGTGGCGCTGGGCATCGGCGGGCTGCCCCGCGGCCGGGTGATCGAGATCTACGGCCCGGAGTCCTCCGGCAAGACGACGCTGACCCTGCACGCAGTGGCCAGCGTGCAGGCCGAGGGCGGCATCGCCGCGTTCATCGACGCCGAGCACGCGCTGGATCCGGAGTACGCGCGATCGCTGGGGGTGGACACGGACGCGCTGCTGGTCTCCCAGCCGGACACCGGCGAGCAGGCGTTGGAGATCGCCGACATGCTGATCCGCTCGGGCGCCATCGACCTGGTGGTGGTCGACTCGGTGGCCGCGCTGGTGCCGCGCGCGGAGATCGAGGGCGAGATGGGCGACAGCCATGTCGGCCTGCAGGCCCGGCTGATGTCCCAGGCGCTGCGCAAGATCGCCGGTGCGTTGAACAGCACCAACACCACGATGATCTTCATCAACCAGCTCCGGGAGAAGATCGGAGTGATGTTCGGGTGCTTCTCTTACAACACCCGGGTCACCCTGGCTGACGGCACCACCGAGAAGATCGGCAAGATCGTCAACCAGAAGATGGACGTCGAAGTCCTCGCCTACGATCCGGCGGCCGACGCCGTCGTCCCACGCCGCGTGGTCAATTGGTTCGACAACGGTGTCACCGAGCGCTTCCTCGCCTTCACCGTGGAGAAGTCCGGTGGCAACGGCAGGTCCCGGTTCGCGGCGACGGAGAACCACCTGATCCGTACCCCGGGTGGGTGGCGCGAGGCCGGCAAGTTGATGCCGGGCGATCGGGTCATGGTGGCCGAGCCGGTGCGGCTGAGTGAACAGCAGTGGCAGGTCGTGCTGGGGTCGCTGATGGGCGACGGGAATCTCTCACCGAATCTGCGGGGTCGTCGCGGCGTGCGGTTCCGGCTCGGCCACGACGCCCGGCAACGGGACTACTTGGACTGGAAGGTCTCGCTGCTGGGCAACATCGGATGCTCCCGGCGGGAGAACGCGCGAGGTGCCGTGTTCGCCGACTTCACGCCGCTGGCCGAGCTGGGCGAACTCCAGCGGTCGGTCTATCTCGGTGACGGCAGGAAGACGCTGAGCTGGGACTACCTGAAGGCCTTGACCCCGCTGGCCCTGGCCATCTGGTTCATGGACGACGGTTCGTTCACCATGCGATCCCAGGGTCTACAGCAACGTACGGCCGGCGGAAGCGGACGGGTGCAGTTCTGCGTCGAGGCGATGACGCCGGGTTCACGTGACCGGCTGGCCGACTACCTTCGCGACACCCACGGGTTCGCCGTGTCATGGCGGACGTCGGGTGTCGCTGGCAAGGCCGTGCTCACCTTTGACGCCGCGTCGTCGCGGCGATTCCTCGACCTCGTCGCGCCCTACGTTCACCCGTCGATGGACTACAAGCTGCTCTCCGGCCAACGCGGTCGGTTCGACGTCGAACCGCAGTTCGTCGAGCCGACGACCCGACCGGTGCCGGCTCGCGTCCTTGACGTGCATGTCATGCCGAAGGCCCGGTCGATGCACCGCTTCGACATCGAGGTCGAGGATGCGCACAACTACTTCGTCGACGGGGTTCTGGTGCACAACAGCCCGGAAACCACCACCGGTGGCAAGGCGCTGAAGTTCTACGCTTCGGTCCGCCTGGACATCCGCCGGATCGAGGCGCTCAAGGACGGCACGGACGTGGTCGGCAACCGCACCCGGGTCAAGGTGGTCAAGAACAAGATGGCCCCGCCGTTCAAGCAGGCCGAGTTCGACATCATCTACGGGCGGGGCATCTCCCGAGAGGGCTCGCTCATCGACGTCGGGGTCGAGCAGGGCCTCGTCCGCAAGGCCGGCGCCTGGTACACCTACGACGGCGAGCAGCTGGGCCAGGGCAAGGAGAACGTGCGCACCTTCCTGCGGGAGAACCCGGACATCGCCGACGAGATCGAGAAGCGGATCAAGGAGAAGCTCGGGGTCGGTGCCCGGATCGACCAGGAGGAGCCGCTGCCGGCCCCGGTCGACTTCTGACCGGCCGTGAACCGCGACGAACGGCCCGGCGACGCGGCCGATGATCCGGGTCGGGACCGGTCGGAGGTGGTCGCCCGCCTGGCCGACCAGATGCGGCAGATCGTCACCCCACCCGTACCGCAGGCCGGAACGACGCCCCCGTCCCCAGGACGAGTCGCCGATCCGACCGGGTCCCGAGGCTCGCCCGGGCGCCGGGGCGGGAGCGGGTCCCGGCGCGGGAGCGGGTCCCGCGGCGGCCCTGGGGCCCGAGGGGGACCCGAGTCCGGGGTCGTGGGTGGATCCGGGAGCGCCCGGGCCGCCCGGGCGTCCGCCCCGGCGCCCGGTCACCCGGAGGACGACCCCGGCGATCCGGAGGCGGTGGCCCGGGCGATCTGCCTGCGGCTGCTCACCGGCGCCGCCCGGCCGCGGGCCGGGCTGGCGGCGGCGCTGGCCCGCAAGGGCATCCCGGCCGACGTCGCCGAACGGGTGCTGGACCGGCTGACCGAGGTCGGCCTGATCGACGACGAGGCTTACGCCCAGGCCTTCGTCGCCAGCCGGCACCGCAACGGCGGGCTCGGCGCCGGCGCCCTGCGGGAGGAACTCAAACGCAAGGGCGTGGACGGCGCCACCGCGGCGTCGGCGGTCGCGGTGGTCGACCGCGACGCCGAGTACGAGCGGGCGCGGACGCTGCTGCAACGGCGGGTCGACTCGGCGATGGCGCACGGGCCCGAGACGGCGCAGCGCCGCCTGCTGGGGTTGCTGGCCCGCCGCGGCTACCCGGCCGACCTGTCCCAGCGCGTCGTCCGGGAGGTGATCGGTCAGTACCGCAGCGACGTCGACGACAGCTGGTCGTGACCAGGCATCGGTGGACGGCAGTGGACCGGCCCGCGGACATCCGCCCCGGCCGGCCCGGCGACGGCCGAATCCGACCGGGTGCGCACGCCGACGCGGGTCGGCTTGACCCCCGCCACGGCGCTCCCTAACCTCGGATGTAACAGGAGAGTCACCACACGCGCACGCCCGAGCTTGCGCGGTCGATAGCGGTTCTGTTTGCCGCACCCCGCACCGGCCTGGCCGGGAGGTTCGTGTACCCGGCGAACCAGCACGTCGAGTGCATTTGCTCGACGCACCGACGTCGCGCGATGTCGGCGACCCTCCTGCCGTCCACCATGACGGCCGCCCGCCCGGGCGTCCGTCCCGCGACGGCGTTGACGAGGGGAGGCCGTGGCGTGTCCGACGCTCTCGTCATTGCGCTGATTCTCGCCCTGCTGGTGGCGGTCGGGGCGGTGGTGGCGCTGGCCCGGCGCAAGCCGGGCGGGTCGCCGCCGGCGGTGGACGAAGAGTCGTTGCGCCGCCTGCTGGACGAGGCGGTGAGCCGCAGCGCGGCCGAGGCCAAGCCCGCCGCCGAGCCGGACCTGGGTCGCTTCGCGCTGCTCAGTCACGAGGCGCAGGCCGCCGCGGACGCGGCCGACGCGGTCCGCCGCACCGCCGCGGAGGCGGCCGAGGAGCTGTCCAACCGCACCCGCCGGGACGCCGAACAGGTCCGCAAGGATGCCCAGGCCGAGGCCGAACGGACCATCGCGGCCGCCCGCGCGCAGGCCGCGGACCTGCGGGCGGGCCTGGAGGGCGAGCGCAACCGGATCGCCAACGAGGCGACCGCGGCGCTGGCCCAGGACCGCAAGGAGTTGCAGGAGGCCGAGCAGCGGCTGCGGGCCGCCAGCGACGCGCTGGCCGAGGAGCAGCGCGCCCTCGCCGCCGACCGCCGGCGGATCGGGGCGGAGGAGTCCGAGCTCGCGACGACGAAGCGGTCCCTGGAGACGAAGGCGGCCGCGCTCGTCGACCGGGAGACCGAGCTTCGCAATCGGGCCGCCACGCTGGACCTGCGCGAAAAGGACCTGCTCGCGGCCGACGCCGCGCACAGCGCGGAACTCGTCCGCATCTCCGGGCTCACCGTGGACGCGGCCCGCGCGGAACTGCTGGCCAGCCAGGAGGAGGCGGTCCGCCGCGACGCCGCGATGATGATCCGGCGGATCGAGTCCGACGCGCACACTCAGGCCAAGCAACGGGCGCGGCAGATCGTCGCCGAGGCGATCCAACGGGTCGCGTCCGACCAGACCGCGCAGACCGTCGTCGCCGTGGTGCACCTGCCCGCCGACGAGGTGAAGGGTCGCATCATCGGCCGCGAGGGCCGCAACATCCGGGCGTTCGAGACGGTCACCGGGGTGAACGTCATCATCGACGACACCCCCGAAGCGGTGCTGTTGTCCTGCTTCGACCCCGTCCGCCGGGAGATCGGCCGGATCACCCTGGAGATGCTGATCGAGGACGGTCGCATCCACCCGCACCGCATCGAGGAGGCCCACGAACGCGCGCGGGACGAGGTGGAGGTGCTCTGCCAACGGGCCGCCGAGGACGCCCTGCTCGACGTGCGGATCACCGACCTGCATCCGGAGCTGGTGTCGCTGATCGGCCGGCTGAAGTACCGGACCTCCTACGGGCAGAACGTGCTGGGCCATCTGGTCGAGACCGCGCACATCGCCCGGGCCATGGCCGCCGAGCTGGGCATCGACCCGACCGTCGTCACCCGCGGCGCCTTCCTGCACGACATCGGCAAGGCGCTGACCCACGAGGTGCCCGGCTCGCACGCGTTGATCGGGGCCGATCTGGCCCGCAAGTACGGCGAGTCGGAGGAGGTCGTGCACTGCATCGAGGCGCATCACGACGAGGTGCCGCCGACCACCGTCGAGGCCGTGCTCACCCAGGCCGCCGACGCCTGCTCGGGCGGCCGCCCCGGCGCCCGCCGGGAATCACTGGAGTCCTACGTCCAGCGGCTGGAGCGGATCGAGGCGATCGCCGGGGCCAAGAAGGGCGTGGACAAGGTGTTCGCCATGCAGGCCGGCCGGGAACTGCGGGTCATGGTCAAGCCGGACGTCGTGGACGACGTCGAAGCGCACATCCTGGCCCGCGAGGTGGCCAAGCAGATCGAGGAGGAGCTGACCTACCCGGGTCAGGTCCGGGTCACCGTCATCCGGGAGTCCAGGGCCACCGAGATCGCTCGCTGAACCCGGTCCGTCCGGCTCTCAGGGGTGGGTCAGCACCCAGCGCAGCTGGCTGAACCGCCCGGAGGTGCCGCCCTTGCCGAGCATCGTCTCGTCCACGCCCGGCGCGCCCAGTTCGGTCTCGGCCATCGTGCCGGTGGTGGCCAACTGGCCGCCCCGGCGACCGCCGCCGCGGCGGTTCATCCAGCGCTGCGACCGGTTCGCCAGCAGCACCAGGATGGTGTCGACCACGATGTAGATCAGGGCGATCACGGTGTAGGTGGCCACCGCGTTGCCGTAGTTGG
>JBDHZW010000202.1:0-9545 GCA_039812105.1 Nakamurella sp. | reverse complement strand
GGTCCAACGCCTATGACCCCGGCACCTACCACCTGGACCTGGGTCTGGACATCTTCGAGTGGCTGGACGTGGTGGACGCCGGCAACGCCTACTGCCCGCACGGCCAGTCGGCGCGGTCGCAGCGCAACATCGAGGCCAAGGTCACCGACGTGCTGCGGGCCGACGCCTTCCCGATGATCATCGGCGGCGACCACTCGATCACCTACCCGTGCGCCACCGCGGTGGCCCGCAAGTACGGATGGGGCAAGGTCGGGCTGCTGCACTTCGACGCCCACGCCGACACCGCCGACTCGATCGAGGGGCACCTGCACTCGCACGGCACACCGATGCGCCGGCTGATCGAATCCGGCGCCATCCGAGGCCGCAACTTCGTCCAGGTCGGGCTCCGCGGCTACTGGCCGCCGCCCGAGGTCTTCGACTGGATGCGCGAGCAGGAGATGACCTGGCACCTCATGCACGACGTGTGGGACCGGGGCATGCGTCCCGTCATCGCCGACGCCATCGCCCGGGCCGGCGACGGCTGCGACTGGCTGTACCTGTCGGTCGACATCGACGTGCTCGACCCCGGGTTCGCCCCTGGCACCGGCACCCCCGAGCCCGGCGGGATGAACCCGGCCGATCTGCTGCGCGCGGTGCGTCAGATCGCGCTGGAGACGCCGCTGGTGGCGATGGACGTCGTCGAGGTGTCCCCGCCATACGACCACGCCGACAACACCGTCAACAACGCCCATCGGGTGATCCTCGAGGCGTTGGGTGCGTTGGCCACCAAGAAACGGGAGAAGGAGGGCGGCGAGGTCACCCGGCCCGGCACCCGCCCGGACCCGGCTAAGCTGCGGTACCCGGTGGAACCGGCCGAGTGGTCCCGGCCCGGTGACGGCACCAACAGCTACACCGACGAGGACGCCCACCTGCAGGGTCACCACGACGACCACGCCTGACGACGACCGGGCCGGATCCGCCGGCTTCTCGGACGACCCCGCACGGCACACGACCCCGCACGGCCCACCGGCCAGCGCACGCTCGGCGTCCGCGCATCCCTGACGTGCGGACCTCGTCGAAGGTCTCGCGCACTAGCGGTCCGCGCTGGGGTCACCCAGGCGGCATCGGCAGTTCCCGCCGCCGCGTTCGATCACGTGCGGAACTGGTCGCAAATGGGATGAACCTCACATACCCCCGGGCGTCTCTGGGGTAGATCGATCACCCGAACTGTCCGCCTGCCGGCGGGCGCGGATGCCGAGCCCTCCGTGCACGGATCTCGGATTCGGCCCCTCCCGGCCGGATCGGAAAGCTGTGCGCCCGAACGGGTGCCACCCAGGCGGCCGGAACCCCTGGTTCGCGGCCGCACCATGGCGAGGAGGACCGGACATGGAGATGCGAAAGATGACCATCGGCGCCACCGTCGTCGTTGCGCTGGCCGGCAGCTTGCTGGTCGGCCCGGCCACGGCCGCCGCCGCGCCCTACTGCGGGATCACCTGGGGATCGACCGACAAAGCCGGGTCGGGTTTGCCGGCGCCCGGCGCCGGAACCCTGACGAACGTGCGGGCTGGTCGACACGACTGCTACGACCGGCTGGTCATCGACTTCAGCGGCCCGGCCGCCCGCTACAGCGCCCGGTACGTGCCGGCGGTGCCCCATCAAGCCAAGAGCGAATCCCTGGCGCTGCGCGGCGGGGCGGCGATCGAGGTGGTCGTCCGAACCTCGGCGTACGACCTGATGACCGGCGCCGCCACCTACACCCCCGACGACCCCGACGAACTGGTGGCCGTCACAGGCTGGTCGACGCTGCGGCAGGTGGCCTGGGGCGGCAGTTTCGAGGGGTACACCACCATCGGCGTCGGGGTTCGGGCCCATTTGCCCTTCCAGGCGTTCGTTCTGCCCGGTCCCGGAGCCGGATCCCGCCTGGTCATCGACGTTGCCCACCGGTGGTGACGGCACCGTCCGGTCCGCATTCGATGACCGGCGCGTTGCTGGACGGGCCGACCGCCGTCCTGGCCCGCCCCGCCGATCCGGGTAGCGCGGCGCACGATCCGGCCGCAACGACCACCCCGGTCGCGCGGCCCGGGCCCTGGACCGGTGAACTATTCGGCGGCCGCTATCGAATCGGCGAACTGATCGGCCGCGGGGGCAGCGCCACGGTCTACCGCGGCCTGGACACCCGGCTGGGGCGACCGGTCGCGGTCAAGATCTTCGAGCCGTCGATGGCCGACTCCCGGGCGCCGCATCGCCGGCGGGCCGAGGTCGACCTCCTGGCCCGGCTCAGCCACCCCGGCCTGGTCGCTCTGCTGGACGCGCACATCACCACCACCGACGCGGCGCCACTGGAGCCCTCCTACCTGGTCATGGAACTCGTTGAGGGCAGCAGCCTGGAGCGCCGGCTCATCGGCGGCGCGGTCCTCAGCCCAGACACCACCGCGGACCTGGGGCGACAGCTCGCCACCGCGCTGGCCGTCGTGCACCGTTCCGCGATGATCCACCGGGACATCAAGCCGGGCAACATCCTGCTCGACCACACCGGAGCCGCCAAGCTGGCCGATTTCGGCATCGCCCGGCTGATCGACTCAGCCCGAGTGACCTTCACCGCCGAGGTGATGGGAACCCCCCGCTACCTGAGCCCGGAACAGGCCCGCGGCCGCCGGGTGACCCCGGCGACCGACGTCTACTCACTCGGGCTGGTCCTGCTCGAATGCCTCACCGGATCTCCCGCGTTCCCCGGGTCCGGGCTGGAGAGCGCGGTAACCCGGCTCGTCCGCGACCCCGAGCTGCCCACGTCCCTGCCGCCCGACTGGGCGAACCTGTTGCGCAACATGACCGACCTGGACCCGGACCGGCGGCCCACCGCGGTTGCGGTCGCCCGCACCCTGACCGGCCTGCTGCCGGACGACCATCACGCGCGCACCGCGGTCACCGTCATCTCGACGGCCCGCCCGGACCCGCCGACCGGCCAACCGCCCCGACCGCCATCCAGGGCCCGGGCCCGGGCCCGGGTCCTCACCTTGGCCTGCTCCGCCGCCGTCCTGGTCGCCGCCGTTTCATCGGCCGTCGTCCTGTGGACCGACCCGGTCGGCCGCACGACCGACCGTCTCGACAGCCGGCCATCGCCGCCCGCACCCAACGCCGACTCGCCGACGCCGGTTCACCGGCAGACCGTCACCAGTGCCGTCGGAAACCAATCCTCCGACGGTCCCGAGGAACAGTCGTTGACGACACCGCCCGGCGAATCCGGCGCGGTCGTCCGCTTCTTGATCCTCTCGAACGCCCCGTTCCCGGCAACGACGACGACGATCACCGTGACCGCCGCCGTCCCGCCCTGGGGCCCGGCACCGGACCCGACCACCACCACATCGACCACCACCACATCGACGACCACCACGCAGTCCGGGGAGACCGGCACCCCGCCGACCACTTCCGCGCCGACCACCGCGCCGCCGAGCACCACCCCGAACGGCTCAGCGGCCACCACCGCCGACCCGGTCCCGACCAGCGTCCGGCCCACCCTCGACGGGTCCGTCACCGGCTCCCCGCCGATGACGCCACCGCCGATGACGTCACCGCCGAACTGACCCGGGTCCCGGCAGGTTTCGGTCCGGTTACCCGACCCGGAGGAGGGGAACCGGCGGGCGACCCGGGAAGTTGCCAGAGCGCAGTGCCTCGCCCACCCATGGTGACGGAACCGCCCGGCCCGTCCCTCGACGATGGAGAACCCGCGTGCTCGAGCTCAGCGCACTTTGGTGGGTGATCACCATCGTGGTGATCGTCGGCCTGCTCGCCTTCGACCTGATCTTCGCGGCCGCCAAACCGCACGCCGTGGGGTTCAAGGAGGCGGTCGGCTGGTCTGTGTTCTACATCCTGATCGCGGTCGCCTTCGGCCTGGCGTTCATGTGGTACGCGGGCCCCGACTTCGGCGCGCAGTACTTCGCCGGGTACATCGTCGAAAAAAGCCTGTCCGTCGACAACCTGTTCGTCTTCGTCATCATCATGACGACGTTCGCGGTGCCCGAGGCGCACCAACACAAGGTGCTGACATTCGGGATCATCATCGCGCTGATCCTGCGGGCCATCTTCATCGTCGTCGGGGCCGCCCTGCTGGACCTGTTCGCAGTGATGTTCCTGCTGTTCGGGCTGCTGCTGATCTTCACCGCGATCCAGCTGTTCCGGCACCGCGACCAGGATCCGGACGTACAGGAGAACGGTCTGGTCAAGCTGACCCGCAAGGTCATCCCGGTGACGACCGAGTACGACGGCGGCAAGCTGTTCACCCGGATCGACGGCCGCAAGATGGCCACCCCGCTGTTCATCGTGCTGATCGCGATCGGCAGCACCGACCTGCTGTTCGCCCTCGACTCCATCCCCGCGGTGTTCGGAGTGACGGCCGAGCCGTACATCGTCTTCGTCGCCAACGCGTTCGCCCTGCTCGGCCTGCGAGCGCTGTTCTTCCTGGTCAAGGGGCTGCTCGACCGGCTGGTGTACCTGTCCACCGGGTTGGCGATCATTCTGGCCTTCATCGGCGTCAAGCTGGTGCTGCACTGGGCGCACGGCATCTGGCCGGGGGTGCCGACGGTCTCGACGAACGCGTCGCTGGTCGTCATCGTGGTGGTGCTGGCGATCACCACCGTGGCGTCGCTGATCAAGACGCGGCAGGATCCGACGCTCAAGGCCCACCCGGGGTCGCTACGCGCCCACCCGCACCGCGACGAGCAGCCCGACGCCCGGTGATCCGGGGGAACCCTGATCCGGCGCGGGCACCGCTGCGGTTACGTTCGGAGCATGAGCACTCTTGACGACTGGATCGCCGAGGTCAGCACCGCGTTGGAGCTACCGGCGGACTCGATACCCAGCGACCGGCGGGATGCCCTGCTGGACCTGACCCGCGAGGTCGCGCACGGGGTCGCCCGGATCGCCGGGCCGTTGACCTGCTATCTGCTTGGCATCGCGGTGGGTCGCGGCGCCGACCCGGTGCAGGCGTTGGCGACGGTCAACGCGCTGGCGCCCGAACCGACGAAGGAACAGTGATGGGCTGGTTCTCGTGGATCATCTTCGGCGCCCTGGCCGGCTGGATCGCCTCGCTCGTGGTCCGCGACCGGCGCGGCTGCATCATGAACATGATCGTCGGCATCCTGGGCGCCGTGCTGGCCGGCTTCATCTACCAGTGGACGACCGGCAAGGCGTGGACGTTCGACTGGGACTGGGCCAGCTTCGGGGTGGCCTGCCTGGGCGCGATCGGCCTGCTGCTGATCATCAACCTGATCACCGGGGCGAGTCGCAGCCGCTCCTGACCCGCCGCGGGCTCAGCCCCGCACCGCACGGGTCGGGGTCACCCGGATGACGACCCGCTCGTCCCGGATCATCGCGGCCCGGTAGTCGTCCCAGTCCGGGTGTTCGCCGCGGATCGAGCGGAAGACGTCGACCAGCAACTCCAGCGCCTCGGGCTGGTCGACGATCTCCGCGGTGCCGTCGATCTGCACCCAGCCGCCGTAGAACTCCTCCTTCAGCATCAGCAGCGACACCGCCGGGTCGCGGCGGATGTTACGGACCTTGGCCAGCATGGCCCGGCTGGAGATGCAGATCAGGCCGTCGACCACGCCGGAGTTGACGGCCGACATCTGGGGGCTGCCGTCCTTGCGGCGGGTGGACAGCACGGTCCGGTCATGGGTGCGGACGAAGTCGATCGCGTCGCTGAGTTCCACGCCGACTATCGTCGCCGATCGGGCGGTGCGACGCCCGGCCGGCCCACCTCGGTGCCGCGTCGAGCCATCGCCGAGCAGCGTCGGGGCCTCGGGACGGCGTCGAGGAACGGCGGGAGCTGGGTGGACGCGGGCAACGGGAGGTCGTGGTGGATTTCGGCACCCTCGCGCTGATCGTTGCCGCCGGACTGCTCGGTCCGTTGCTGTCCGCCCGGCAGGGTTGGCACATCCCGACGGTGGTCGGCGCGCTGCTGGCCGGGGTCCTGCTGGGCCGGACCGGCCTGCAGGTCCTGGACACCACCGACCCGACCTTCACCTTCCTGGCTGACATCGGTTTTGCCCTGGTCATGTTCGTCGCCGGGTCACACGTTCCCGTGCTCGACCCACGGTTGCGGCACGGCGCCGGCCTCGGGCTGGCCCGCGCGGCGCTCGTCGGCGTGGTCGCCGCCGCGGCCGGACTGGGGTTGGCCGCGGCGTTCGGCACCGGCAACGGCGCGATCTACGCCGTGCTGATGGCGTCGTCGTCCGCGGCGATCGTGCTGCCGATCGTCGACTCGCTGGAGTTGACCGGCCGGCCCGTGCTGCAACTGCTGCCTCAGGTGGCCGTGGCCGACGCGGCCTGCATCGTGGCGTTGCCGCTGGTCATCGATCCGGAGCGGGCCGGCCGGGCCGGGCTGGGCGCCGCGGCGGTGATCGCGTTCGCGGTCGTCGTCTTCGCGGTGCTGTGGTGGGGGGAACGGTCCGGCCTGCGGCGGCGGTTGCACCGGGTCTCCGAGGAGCGCAAGTTCGCTCTCGAGCTGCGGTTCAGCCTGCTCGCGTTGTTCGCGCTGGCCGCGGTGGCGACCTGGTCGCACGTCTCGATCATGCTCGCCGGGTTCGCGTTGGGCCTGGCGGTGGCGGCGATCGGCCGGCCTCGCCGACTGGCCCGGCAACTGTTCGCGATCAGCGACGGCTTCTTCGCGCCGCTGTTCTTCGTGTGGCTCGGCGCGTCGCTGAACGTGCGGGATCTCGGTCAGCATCCCAGCCTGATCCTGCTGGGTGTGCTGCTCGGGGTGGGCGCGCTGCTGGTGCACGTGGTCGGGGTGCTGACCCGGCAGCCGGTGTCGATGGCCGCGCTGTCCTGCGCGCAGATGGGCGTGCCGGTCGCCGCCGCCACCCTGGCCACGCAGCTCGGCCTGCTCGGACCGGGCGAGGCGCCGGCGATGATCCTCGGCGCGCTGATCACCGTCGTCGTCACCGTGCTGGCCGGCGGGGCTGCGGCCCGCCGGCAGGCCCGTCGGCCGGCACCACCGTCGCCGACCCCACCAGCCCCGCCGACCTCGACGGCCCCGCCAGCCTGACTGCGGAAGATTCGCAGGCGACCGGCCTGCCGAGCTTCCGCGGTCAAGCGGGGCCGTGATGGACTTGCGCCCATGGCCGCACCGCGCCCCCGCGCCTTCGCCCAGGTCGACGTGTTCTCGGAGATTCCGCTGCGCGGCAACCCGGTGGCCGTCGTGCTGGACGCGGAGGGCCTGTCCGACGAGGACATGGCCGCGTTCGCGAACTGGACCAACTTGTCGGAGACCGCCTTCCTGTTCCCGGGCGGGCCGGACGCCGACTACCGGTGGCGGGTGTTCACCCCGGAACGGGAGCTGCCGTTCGCCGGGCACCCGACCCTCGGTTCCGCGCACGCCTGGCTGGAGCACGGTGGAGTGCCCAGAACGCCGGGCATCGTGGTGCAGGACTGCACGGCCGGGCTCGTCGAACTCAGGCTGACCGACGGCCGGTTCGCATTCGCCGCACCGCCGACCAACCGCACCGGACCGGCCGAGGAGGAGCTGCTGGCCGACGTCGCCCGGGCTTTGGGCATCGACCGAGCGGAGATCCTCGACCATCAGTGGGTGGACAACGGCCCCGGTTGGGTCGCGGTCCGGCTCGCCTCGGCCGAGCGGGTGCTGGAGTTGGAGCCCGACTTCGCCGCGCTGCCGGACGTCATGGTCGGCGTGCTCGGCGACCACTCCGCCGGGTCGCCGCACCTGTTCGAGATCCGGGGGTTCGCCGTCGGCGCCGGTATCGACGAGGACCCGGTCACCGGCAGCCTCAACGCCTCCGTCGCGCAGTGGCTGATCCGGACCGGGCAGGCCCCGGCGAGCTACACCGCGACCCAGGGCACCCGGCTGGGCCGGGCCGGCGTCGTGCACATCGACGCCGACCCTGACGGAACCGTGTGGGTCGGCGGCACCTGCACCACCCTCATCCGCGGCACCGTCACCCTGTAGCCGAGCGACGTCAGGGCCGTGGCAGCAAGCCTGCGGCCCGCAACTGCGCGGCCAACCCGAACCCGTCCCGCGCGGCAACGATCGGCACGGCCGCCGTCGGCGCCCGGGACACGGTCGGCGTCGTCGTCAACGCCTGCTGGGTCGCGGTCAGCCGGCGGATTGCGATGGCGGTGACCCGATCCGGACGCTCGGCGGCGAAGTCGTCGTAGATCTCCGGGTCGTGCTGCCCGTCGTCCCCGACCAGCAGCCAGCGTACGTTGGGCAGGTCATGGGCCAGCCGGCGCAGGCTGTTCTCCTTGTGCTGCCGGCCCGACCGCACCCAGCCGGAGTTCGTCGGGCCCCAGTCGGTGAGCAGCAACGGCCCGTCGGGGAAGCCGTTGCGGGCCAGGAACCGGGTCAGGGTGGGCGCGACGTTCCAGGCGCCGGTCGACAGATAGAGCACCGGCGCGCCGGGGTGCTCGGCCAACACGGCGCCATACAGCTCGGCCATCCCGCGGACGGCGACGCGGGCGGACTCGCGCAGCACCAGCGTGTTCCAGGCAGCCAGCAGCGGGCGCGGCAGGTGAGTGATCATCGCCGTGTCGTCGATGTCGCTGACGATGCCCGGCGTCGGCTCGTCCCCGACCACCCGCACCCGCAGCTCGCTCGGTCGGCCGTGGCGCACCCGGATCGGCAAGTCATGCCAGCCCGGGGCCAACTCGGCGTCGATCGGCGCGTCCAGATAACCCCGCCGGTCGGTCACGAGATGGTGAGTGCGTCCGCCGGCGTCCACCTCCACCGCGGTCGCGGGAATCGGGGTGGTGAGGAACCGACGCCAGCCGCGGGTGGCCCGTTGCCGGACCGCGGTCGTCTCGGCGTCCGGCGGCGGACCGTCCGGTGGCGGGGCAAGCAGGACCCGGGCCAGCACCCGCACCCGCCGGGTCGACCCGTAGCCGGTGTAGGGGACGATCCGCGGCAGCCAGCCCCGGCGCCGGAACAGCCGGTTGCGGACCGCGTTGAACACGTCGTCGACCCGGGCCGCGAAGTGCCGATCGGAGGAGTCCACCCGTCGAACCTGCCGCATCCGCACCGGCTTCGCATCCAGGGAGGACTTTCGGCGCTCCGGGACCCGGCGCTCCGACACATACTCCTCCGTCGGCCGAACGACGGCCGCTCACACCAGCACTGCCAGACCCCCCAGGCCGACATACACGCCACCGGTCGTCCGGTTCAGCCGCTGTCGGGCCCGGCCCGATCGCGTCAGCCGGTCGCGCAGGGTGCTCGCGAGCAGCGCATATGCGCCGTCGGTCATCGCCGCCAGCAGCACGAACACGACGCCGAGCAGCACGATCTGTAGTGACAATGCCCCGGCGGCCGGGTTGACGAACTGCGGTAAGAAGGCCAGGAAGAACAGCCCGGTCTTCGGGTTCAGCAGGTCGACGAGCACACCGTCCCGGAACAGCCGGAGCCGGGACACCGAACCGGCGCCGGTCTCGGTGCCGAAGTCGATCCGACGTCGCCGCAGCTGCCGGGTCCCGAGCACGACAAGGTAGGCCGCTCCGCCGTACTTGAGCACCGGGAATGCCCACGGCGACGACGCGATCAGGGCGGTCAGCCCGAGCGCCGC
>JBDHZW010000201.1:0-9668 GCA_039812105.1 Nakamurella sp. | reverse complement strand
GACCTGACCACGGGTTGCCCGTTCGGGCACTCCGGGGTGCCCGAAGGGTTGCCCGCCCGGACCTTGGCCCGTCCGGCCGGGAGTCGCACCGTGTAACCCGATGACCGGCATGACGGCCCAGCTGGCCCGGGCAGGCGCACCGACCGCGGCGCCGGCCCGTCGGCGTCCGCCCACCGGTCCGCCCGGGTCCGCGCCGGCGCGGCTGCTGGCCCTGCAGCGCACCGCCGGCAACCGCGCCGTCGGCGTGCTGATGCGCGACATCGACCGGGAGCGGGCGAAGAAGGATCTGTGCGTCGGTCAGCCGGTGGACGCGGCGCGCGGGCTGACCGAGTTCACCCCCGCCCAGGCCCAGGTGGTGCGGATCGTCCGGCAGTCGGCCATCAGGGTCTGTGCCGCCGCGGCCGTGGCGGTCGACATGCCGGGCAACGAATCGTCGGTGATCCGCATCGCCCGCGACTACTTCGGCGTGACGGTGAAGATGACCGGCCGGACGCGGCGGGCGCTGGTCCGGGCCATCCGGTCGGTCGAGCGGGCGCTGACGCAGGCGCCGATCCGGGCCGGCACCTGCCAGGACGAGCACTGCAACACCGGCGCGGTGGCGCACGTCGACGAGGCCCGCACGATGATCGTGCTCTGCCAACAGTTCTTCAACCCCGACCTGCACCCGGTGGCCGGCACCGTCCGGATGCTCATCCACGAGGCCGCCCACCTGGCCCGGCTCGACGCCGACGCGGAGAAGCCGTGGATGGAGCTGTACTGCAGCCAGGGGGCCAGCAGGACCGAGAAGTGCCCGGTCCCGGACGCCATCCACAACGTCGACGCCTGGTCCCACGTCATCGACGACCTGGGCGCCACCATCTGATCCGGTGCCCGATCCCGACCCCGGGCGGCGGCCGGACGACGGGGCGACTCACCGCCGGCCCACGGCCGGCTCGACGGTCCAGGCGCCGGCGGCCGCGGCCCGCCGGGCGTACTGCGCGAACGTCGTGGCCGGCCGTCCGAGGACCCGTTCGACGGTGTCGGTGGTGCCCGAGTTCCGCCCGTCGAGGACCTCCCCGACCAGCCACCCGAGCCCCTGCGCCTCGTCGACGGTGGCGCCGGCGTCCGTCAGATCGGCCACGAACCGGGCGACGGTGACGTCGTGGTAGGCGATCTCGCGACCGACGGCGACGGACAGCAGGTCGGCCGCCCGGCCGAAGGTGATCGATTCGGGACCGGTCAGCTCGAGAACCCGGCCGGCCCACCGGCCGTCGGTCAGCGCCGCCACCGCGACATCGGCCACGTCCGCCAGGCCGACGAACGGCTCGGCGACCCGGCCGGCCGGGATCGCGATCCGGCCGCCGAGCACTCCGTCGCGCAGGAAGTGCTCGCTGAAATTCTCCTGGAACCAGGCGCAGCGGACCACGGTCGCCGCCAGCGGGGCGGCCAGCACCAGCTCCTCGCAGCGCCGCGCGCCGTCCTCGCCCCGGCCGGACAGCAGCACGACCCGGCACACGCCACGGGCGGCGGCCGCCCGCACGAAGCCGTCCACGACGGCGTCGGCGCCCGGCAGCGCGAGGTCCGGCGAGTAGCACAGGTAGGCGGCCGAGCAGCCGTCGAGGGTCGCTGCCCAGGTGCGCTCGTCGTGCCAGTCGAACGGCACGCGGGCGGATCGCGAGGCGACCCGGACGGCGAGGTGGCGGGCGAGCAGCCGATCGGCGATCCGGCGGCCAGTGCGTCCGGTTCCGCCGGTGATCAAGGTGGTTGTCATGGACTCAGAAAACCCCAGCCGACCGCGACGCTGAATCATGAATGCTCGCGCTTTCATACCCAATCGTCTAACGTTGCGGACTGTGGATCCGCTCTCCCAGCTGTTCGCACACCCTCGGGCGCAGGGCGTGTTCGCCCTGCTGATGACCATGCGCGGCCCGTGGGCGATCGAGGTGGCCGATCGGGCCGCGCTCACCGTGCTGGTGGTCACCGCCGGCCGGCTCGCCGTCCGGTCCGGTCCGGCCTCCGCGACGCTGCGCGCCGGCGACATCGCCCTGGTCCGTGGGCCCGACCCGTACCGGGTGGACGACGCCGAGGCGAGTCCGCTGGCCGCCCGGATCGAACCGGGGGAGCGGTGCGTGACGCCGGACGGCCGCCCCCTGCACCAGTCGCTCGCGCACGGGCTGCGCCACTGGGGCAACGACGCCGACGGGCCGGATCGGGTGATCGTCGCGGCCTACGCCGACGCCGGCAGTGTCGGCCGCTTCGTCACCGACGTGCTGCCCGGGGTGGCCGTGCTGCCCGCCGGCACCGTCGACCCGGCGTTGACGGCCCAGCTGCACCGGGAGATCGGCCGGGACGCGTGGGGCCAGCAGGTGGTCCTGGACCGGTTGATCGACGTCGTGACGATCGAGTCGATCCGGTGCTGGGCGGCCGCGCACCCGCCGCGGGAGGCGCCGTGGCTGGCCGGGATCAGCGACCCGGCCGTGGCCGCGGCCTTGCGGGCCATCCACGGCATCCCCGAATACGGTTGGACGGTCGCCGATCTCGCCCGGCTGGGAGCGGTGTCCCGGGCGACGCTGGCGGCCCGCTTCAACCGGCTGGTCGGTCAACCACCGCTGCGCTACCTGGCCCGGTGGCGCCTCGCACTGGCCCGGGACCTGCTGGCCGAGCGGGCGCTGACCCTGGACGCGATCGCCGGCCGGGTCGGTTATTCCTCGGGTTTCGCGCTCAGCGCCGCGTTCACCCGGGAGTACGGGCAGAGCCCGGCCGCCTACCGGCGGCGCCTGGCCGAGCCGGAGTGGGCCGACATCATCGACGGGCATCGGTCAGCAGCGGAAAGCCCTCCAGGATCCGCCGCAGGTGCATGACCTGCCGCGGGATGTACTCGGCGACGGTCAGGGCGACGACGTCGGCCACCGCAGCGACCCCGGCGACGACGCGCCGCACCTGGGCGCTGGTCAGCCCGTCGGGGTCGGCGCCCAGGCCCAGCACGATCTCGTTGCTGTCGACCGCGTCGACGTCGAAATGGATGGCCACCCGGGAACATCCGGTTCCGGCCAGCCAGTCCAGGACGGGGCCGGCCGAGTCCCGCAGCTCGTCCGGACCGAACGCGCGCAGCCCCCAGGCGGCCACGTTCGGGTAGTCGTCCGGCGCCCAGGCGTGCAGACCGACCAGGGCGACCCGGTCCGTGCCGATGGTCGCCGGCAGCACCGCCTGGATCTCCGGGTCACCGTGCCCGGTCAGCACAGAGACGGCCATCGCGTGGTAGCCGGGGTACCTGGACGCGCCGGTGCCCACGTCGGGGTTGGCGTCGATCCACAGCACGGCCAGGTCGTCGGCGTACCGATCTGCCAGGGCCGAGAACGGCGCGACGCTGACCGAGCACTCCCCGCCGATGGTGGTGATCCGCGCCGGGTCGTGCTCGCCGATGATCCGCAGGGCCTCCGCCAGTTGGGTCAGCACGGCGTCCTTGGCCTCCACGCCGTCCCGGACGTCGAGCCCGTCGTCGCCCATGCCCACCGGGACGGTCGCCGTCGGCCCGTCGTGCAGTGGCAGGACCGCGCCGAGCACGGCGGCGCCGACCGCGTACCCGCGGCGGCCGACGTCGAAGGGGAACTCGGGGGCCAGCTCGATCACGCTGGGCGTGCCGACGCCCTGCCACTGCGGCCAGATCAGCCGCAGATGCCCGCCGGTCGGCACCGTCGCGGTGTCGGCGACGAAGATGCAGAACGGGTGGGCGGCCGGGTCGGCGAACACGTACAGCGGTTCTTCCGGGTCGGCCGACCGGTCCAGCAGTTCGGTTGCCCCCAGCGCCAGCGCCCGCCGGCGCTGCCGCCGTAGCTCCGGCACGTCGGGCACGACGGTGTCCAGGTGCAGCATCTGCGGACGGGGGCCGTCCGGCCAGGTCGGCGGCCGGTAGTCGGCGACCTGCTGGAACGCCAGCGCCCGGGATCCGTCCGGATGCCGCAGCACCAGCCAGTCGGGGTCCGGGTGGCCGGGCGCGGCGCCCGGTCCGGCCCCGGTTTCGCTGCCGGCTCCACTGCCGGGCTCGTCGCCGGGCCGGTACCGCAGCCCGAACAGCTGCCGGTAGAACTCGGCCAGCGCCCGGGCGTCCGGGCAGTCCAGCACCGTCTGCCGGACCGTCGGGTACGGACCCGCCGGCCCGACCGTCACGAAAAGATGCCGGAGTAGGCGTTCAGCGCCGGCTGCCCGCCGAGATGGGCGTACAGGACAGTGGATTCGGGCCCGATGTCGCCCCGCCGGACGAGGTCGATCAGCCCGGCCATGGACTTGCCCTCGTACACCGGGTCGATGATCATGCCCTCCAGCCGGCCGGTGAGGGTGATCGCGTCGATCGTGGACTGCACCGGGATGCCGTAGTAGTCGCCGGCCCACCCCTCCAGCACGGTGATCTCGTCGTCCCGCAGGTCCCGGCCCAGGCCGATCAGCTCGGCGGTGTTCCGGGCGATCCGGGCGACCTGGTCCCGGGTCGCGTCGATCTTGGCCGACGCGTCGATGCCCAGCACCCGGCGCGGCCGGTCCTGGCCGGCGAATCCGGCGATCATCCCGGCGTGGGTGGAGCCGGTGACGCTGCAGACGATGATCGTGTCGAAGAAGACGCCCAGTTCGGCCTCCTGGCGTTGCACCTCCTGCGCCCAATTGGCGAAGCCGAGGCCGCCCAGCGGGTGGTCGGACGCGCCGGCCGGGATCGCATACGGCACGCCGCCGGCGGCGTGGACGTCGTCCAGCGCCCGCTGCCAGCTGTCCTTGAACTCGATGCCGAAGCCGCTGGGGTCCAGCCGCACGTCGGCGCCCATGATCCGGGACAGCAGGATGTTGCCGACCTTGTCGTTGACCGGGTCGTCCCAGTCCACCCACTTCTCCTGGACCAGCACGGCCCGCAGGCCCAGGTTGGCGGCGACGGCGGCCACCTGCCGGGTGTGGTTGGACTGCACCCCGCCGATGGACACCAGGGTGTCCGCGCCCTTGGCCAGGGCGTCGGGCACCAGGTACTCGAGCTTGCGGGTCTTGTTGCCGCCGAACGCCAGGCCGGAGTTCACGTCCTCCCGCTTGGCCCAGATGGAGGGGCCACCGAGGTGGTGGGACAGCCGGTCCAGCCGGTGCACCGGGCTCGGTCCGAAGAGCAGGGGATAACGGGGGAAGTCGTCCAGGGCCATCGGCGCACTCTACGTCGACGGTCCCGGACGATCGACGCGGGAGCTACGACCCCGACGACGGAGCCGAGCCGGCGATGTTCACCAGCCAGTTCACCCCGAACTTGTCCACCAGCATGCCGAAGTAGTCGCCCCACGGCGCCTTCTCCAACGGAACCGTCACCGTGCCGCCGGCGGCCAGGCCGTCCCAGAAGCCGCGCAGCTGCGCCTCGTCCTCGGATCCGCCGGACAGTGACACGCTCCCGTTCGGGTTCTCGGCCAGCGGCATCTGCTTGGGCGTGTCGGCGCCCATCAGCGTCAGGTCCGGGGTGACCAGCTGGCTGTGCATGATCAGGTTCTCCTCGCCGGCGTCGACCGGCATGCCGAACTCCTGGAAGGTGTTCGCGGTCAGCTCGCCGCCGAAGACGGAGTGGTAGAACTCCATCGCCTCGCGGGCCGAGGAACGCCAGTTCAGGTAGGGGTTCAGGGTGGTCATCGCGGTTCCTTCCGGGACGGGGACGGTCGGATGGGTTGACCGTCGGCGGGGACGCTACTCATCGGCACCGACAGTGGGCCCGTTCCGGGCGCCGAAGACCCGCGCCAGCTGCTCGGCCGGACCGGGGGCGCCGAAGTACAGGCCCTGGGCCTGGTCGCAGCCCAGCTCGCGCAGCGCCTGCGCCTGGTCGGCCGTCTCCACACCCTCGGCGGTGACGGTCAGGCCCAGGTCGTGCGCCAGCGTCAGGATCGATCGAACGATCTTGGTGTCGGTCTGGTCCGGCTGACCGGGCCGCAGGCCGGCCACGAAAGACTGGTCCAGCTTCAGCCCGGTGATCGGCAGCCGGCGCAGATAGGTCATGTTCGAGTAGCCGGTGCCGAAGTCGTCGATGGCGATGCCGACGCCCAGACCGGCGAGCGCCTGCAGTTCCGCCAACGGTTCGTTGTCCGAACCGATGACGGCCCGTTCGGTCAGTTCCAGTTGCAGCTGGTGGGCGGCCAGGCCCTGGGCGTCGAGCACCTGCAATATGTCGTCGAGCAGCCGGCCGCCGGTCAGCTGCCGCATCGCCACGTTGACGCTGACGCACGGCCGGACGCCGGTCGACTCCAGCAGCCTGCGGGCCTGCCGGCAGGCCTCGTCGATCACCCACTGACCGATCGGCACGATGATGCCGGTCTCCTCGGCCGCGGCGATGAACCGGTCCGGGCGCAGCTGCCCGAGCCGGGGGTGGTCCCAGCGCAGCAGCGCCTCGAAACCGGTGGGCGTCCCGTCGGCCAACGAGATCAGCGGCTGGTAGTGCAGCCGGAACTCGCCCCGCTCCAGGGCCGTCGGCAGCAGCTGGGCCAGCGTGTACTGGTCGACCTCGCGCAGGCTGCGCTCCGGGTCGAAAAGCGCCCAGCGGTCCTTGCCCTCGGCCTTGGCCCAGTACAGGGTGATGTCGGCGGCCCGCACCAGCTCCGCCGGGTCCGCGCCGGCGGCCGCCCGTTCGACCAGACCGGCGCTGGCGGTGACGTTGTACACGCCGCCGGCCACCACCACCGGGCGGGCGACCGCCGTCAGCGCAGCATCGGCCACCGCCACCATGTCCTGCGCGTCGGTGGTGCCCTCGACCAGCACCACGAACTCGTCGCCGCCGAGCCGGGCGACCAGCCGCCCGTCGCCGGTCAAAGCCCGGCCCAGCCGGGAGGCCACCTCGACCAGGACCCGGTCGCCGACCGCGTGCCCGACGCTGTCGTTGATCGCCTTGAACCCGTCCAGGTCCAGCAGGCACAGGCCGATCCGCTCGGCCGGCGACCCGGTGGGCGGCCGGGTGGCCGGCGGCGGCCCGGTGAGCTGCTCCAGCCGCAACTGGAACAGGGCCCGGTTGGCCAGCCCGGTGAGCGCGTCGTGATGGGCCTGGTACTCCAGGGTGCTCTGCAGCCGGCGCAGGTCGGAGACGTCCTCCATGACGGCGATCTGGAACTCCGGCCGGCCGGCGTCGTCCCGGATGAGCGAGACGGTCAGCTGCGTCCACACGGTGTCGCCGTCGCTGCGCACGAACCGCTTCGCGATGCGGAAGCTGTTGATCTCGCCGCCGATCAGCCGCTGGTACAGCTGCCACACGTCGGCGGTGTCCGCCGGGTGGATGAACTCGCCGACGTTGCGCGCGCGCATCTCGTCGACCGAGTAGCCGAGCATCTTGCGCAGCGCCGGATTGACGTCCAGGATCCGGCCGTCGACGTCGCCGACCCCGATGCCGACGGCGGCCCCGGCGAACACCGCGCGGAAGCGCGCCTCCAGCGCCCGGGCGGTGCGTTCGGCCTCGTCCTGGGCGGTCATCGCGGCCGCCCGGATCGCGTCCTGCTCGGCGAAGGTGCGTTCCTGCAGCCGTTCGGCGTACCCGGCGGCCAGCGCCCCCTGCAGGTCGGCGAGCCGGTCCCGCCGGTCCGGGTCGGCGGAGCGACCCCACGACCGGGACAGCAGCGCGATGGTGCGGGCGATGCTGGTGGGATGGGTGAAGTGCCGGTCCACCAGCGTCGCCCCGATCCGGGCGGCCGGCGCCGGATCGAACGGTCGCGCGGTCAGCGCGGCCAGTAGGGTGCGGGTCAGATCGGTGAGCAGGTCGGCGATTTCGGACGGACCGTACGGGACGTAGCTGGTGCCCGCGATCGTCCGCGCCCATTCGGCGGCGAAGGCCCGGACCGCCTCGTCGCTGGTGTCGGGCGGATGTCCTAGCGTGTCGCCTCCTTCACGCCGACCCCGGCGAAGCCGACCATCCGCTCGATCTCGGGGGATCCGTCCACCGCCGGCTCCGGATGCCACTGCTGGATCGGCACCACCCCGGGCTCGTCCAGATCGAAACCGGTGAACAGGGCCGCGATCTCGTCCCGTGACCGCATGGTCATCGGCGTCGGGGTGCGGGCGTACAGCTGCTGATGGCGGGCGGCGAGTTCGGGCTGCCCGTCCGAGCTGGCGTGCGAGACGATGAGCAGGCTGCCCGGGGCCAGAGCGGCCGCGAGCCGGCCGATGACGCCGGCCGGGTCGTCGGCCTCGGGCACGAAGTGCAGCAGCGCCACCAGCAGGACGGCGACCGGTCGGTCCAGGTCCAGCAGCCCGCGCACCCGGTCGTCGGCCAGGATCGTCTCGGGCTCCCGCAGGTCGGCCTGCAGCACCATGGTGGCCGGGTCGTCGCCGAGGATCGCCCGGCTGTGCGCGACGGCGATCGGGTCGATGTCGACGTACACGACCCGGCAATCCGGGTCCACCTGCCGGGCGACCTCGTGCGTGTTGCCGACCGTGGGAATGCCCGAGCCGATGTCCAGGAACTGGCTGATGCCGCGGCCGACCGCGTAGCGGATCGCCCGGCGCAGGAACGCCCGGTTGGCCTGCATCATCACCGGCAGTTCCGGCCACATCCGGATGGCCTCCTGGGCCATCGCGCGGTCGGCGGGGAAGTTGTGGAACCCGCCCAGGTAGTAGTCGTAGACCCGGGCCGCGCTGGGCCGGTTCAGGTCGATCTCCGGCGGTGCCCAACTGGGCCGCGTCATCGCACCCCCTGTGCGTTCGTCGTTGCGCGGGTGACCGACCGCCGTCCGGTCGACGACGGCTGCCGGTCGGGTGAAAGTCTGTCACCTGTTCCCCACGAACCGCAGCCCGACGCTCGCCGGTACCCTCGGCCGGTGCCCTGGGTGGTGATCGGCGCGGTATACGCCGCGCTCGCCGCGCTCCTGCCGCCGCTGGGCTGGCCCGCGATGCTGGCCACGCTGCCCCCGCTCGCGGTGGCCCTGGCGGTGGCCCTCCAACCGCCGAACCACCCGCCGAACCGCCGGGCGGACCGGCCGGTGGCGGCGGGCCCGGGCCGGCGCCGGATCCTGCCGTGGGCGGCGGTGGTCGCCGCCGGCACCGCCTGGGAGCTGATCGCGCTGTTCCGGTCCCCGCGCGACGACTTCCCGACGATCAGCTCGATCGTCAGCCCGCTGGCCGGGTCGCAGTGGTGGATCCGGTTCGCCGGCTATCTGATCTGGTTCGCCGCCGGCTGGTGGCTGGTGCGGCGGTTGGCCCGATGAGCACCCGCACCGTCTTCCTGGCCGGCTACGTGCTCGTCGGCCTCGCCCTGCTGGCCCTGGTCGTGCTGTCGCACCGCGCCCCGTCGCGGGTGGCCACCGTGTCCGAGCTGGCCGACGCGGCCATGCGCCGCCGGACCGGGCGGGTCGTCGTGCTGATCCTGTGGTGGTGGGTCGGTTTCCACGTGCTCGCCCGATCCGGCTGACCGGTGCACCGGGCGGGGTGAGTCGTTTCACACGCGTTGCGGGCATCTTTCGGGCCGGTCACGGCGTCGTTACATATGAGAACAATCAACGACGCGTATGAAGGAGCGCCGAGCAATGAGGAAGAGTCACAAGTCGATGACCGAGCGGTTTGCCGAGCGCAGGTCCCGTCGACTGATCAACAAGGCGATCGCCGAGGCGCCGTCGCAGACGATGCGCAACGAATTGCTGGTCGTCGCCCAGCGTCAGATGGGGTCGCTGCGCTGACCCGGTGCCGGCTGGGGTCGCTGCGCTGACCCG
>JBDHZW010000200.1:0-9765 GCA_039812105.1 Nakamurella sp. | reverse complement strand
TGCCGGCGCGGCGGCCGCCGGAGCCGCCGGTGCGGCCGCTGGTATTGGTCAGGACGCGTTGCCGACCAACCTGGACGAGCTGGCCCGCCGGCTGTTCGACCCGCTGTCCGCCCGGCTGAAGTCCGAGCTGTGGATGGACCGGGAACGCGCCGGCATGGTCACCGACCTCCGGCGATAGCGGAAGTGAGGAGGAAACCCGATGGCCGAGTTCAAGGATCCCGCCGTCAGCGTCTGTTTCAAGGTCAAGATCGACGAGTTCCCGCTCGGCATGTTCAACAGCTGTGAGGGACTGGGCTGCGAGATCGTCATCGAACAGCGCGAGGAGGGCGGCAACAACGCCATGGTCTGGCAGCTGCCGACCCGGATGAAGTTCACCAACGTCAAGCTGACCCGGCCGATCGGCGAGGACAGCAAGCACCTGACCAGCTGGTTCGCCAGCATGATGAGCGGCGTCAAGCCGACCACCATGGTGATCTCGGCGATGACCGCGGACGAGACCGTCGTCGCCGAATGGTCGCTGCACGGCGTCATTCCCGTCCGGTGGACCGGCCCCAGCCTGAACCTGGACTCGGCCAAGGTGGCCACCGAGACCCTCGAGGTCGCCCACCACGGCATCCTGCCCGGCGGTGCCTGATGACCTCCTCCCTGTCCGGCGGCGGCGGCCAGCTCACCCAGCCGTCCCCGAGCGGTGACAAGACCCCACAGAAGGTCGAGAAGGCCAAGCTGACGATGTACGACTCGTCGCCGGCCACCGGCGGGCGCAAGCTGGACGGCGAGATCGACACCATCGAGTTCCAGTTCAATCCCAAGGAACTCACCATCGCCAAGAAGGCCAAGTGGGAGAGCAAGTCCACCAACGGCGCCAAGAAGGCACCGCCCCCCGAGTTCAAGGGCCCCGAACCCGGACAGCTCACCCTGGAGATGTTCTTCGACGCCACCGCCAAACACGACGGATCGGTGGTGGCCGCCGTCGACAAGCTCTTCGCCTGCACCACTCCCACCGACAAGTCGCACGCCAGCAACAAGCCGACCCCACCGCTGGTCGTGTTCCAGTGGGGTGCGATCAAGAGCTTCCCGGCCTACGTCACCCAGGTCAGCGCCAAGTACACGCTGTTCACCCCGGAGGGCACCCCCATCCGCGCGGTGTGCACCGTCACCCTGCAGGAGATGCCCCAGGAGAAGGGCAAGCAGAACCCCACATCGGGATCCATTGCCGCGCGCACCATTCACACCGTGGTCACCGGGGACACGTTGGCCTCCATCGCGTACCGCGAGTACGGCGACCCGCAACTGTGGCGGCCGCTGGCCCACTTCAACCGCGTCGACGACCCGGCCCGGCTTCCGCTGGGCAGCACGCTGATGCTGCCGTCGGCGGCCGAACTGCTCGAACCCGTGGTGAACTAGATGGCGCCCACCTCCTCCAGCTTCCTGGTCGACATCGACGGCTCCCCGCTGGCCGCCGACGCCAAGGCGCTGCTGGTGTCCGCCGTCGTGGACGACAGCCTGCGGCTGCCGGACTTCTTCCTGCTCCGGTTCCGCGACCCCGACCGGCTGGTCATCACCAAGTCCGGTGCGAAGATCGGTTCCAAGGTGAAGGTCTCGGTCGCGTCCGACGCCACGCCCAGCCCGCAGCAACTGATCGAGGGTGAGATCACCGCGCTGGAGGCCGAATACGACGCCACCGGCACCTACACCGTCATCCGCGGCTACGACCAGGCCAACCGGCTGCTGCGCGGCCGTCGCACCGAGTCGTACACCCAGAGCACCGCCTCCGACGTCGCCACCAAGGTCGCGCAGCGGGCCGGCCTGCCGGTCGGCGAGGTGGAATCCACCAGCACGGTGTACGAGCACCTGTCCCAGGGCGGCGTCACCGACTGGGAATTCCTGGACGGCCTGGCCCGGGAGATCGGGTACGAGGTCGCCGTCCGGGACGGCAAGTTCTTCTTCGGCAAGCCGAAGAAGGCCGACACCGCCCCCGACGGCGGCGGCGGACCCGAGCAGCAGAACCCGCTGGTGCTGCGGCTGGGCACCGACCTGCTGCGCTTCCGGTCGCTGATCACCGCCGCCGAACAGGTCAAGGAGGTGCAGGCCCGCGGCTGGGACCTGGCCCAGAAGAAGGCCCTGGTGGCCACCGCGCCGGCCAAGACCACCGCCGCCGTGCTGCCCACCTACAACCCCGTCGACATCGCCAAGAAGTTCGGCGACCCCGTCTACGTCGCCACCGACGTCGCCTTCCGCAGCCAGGCCGAGGTGGACACGGCCGCCGCGGCCATCGCCGAACAGATCGCCGGGGCGTTCGCCGAGTTCGAGGGCATCGCCCGCGGCAACCCGAAACTGCATGCCGGCGCCTCGATCTCGGTGGACAACGTGGGCGCGCCGTTCGACGGGAAGTACATCATCACCTCCAGCCACCACCGCTACGACCCGAACACCGGTTACACCACGATGTTCTCGGTCACCGGGCGGTCCGAACGCAGCCTGTACGGGCTGGCCAACGGCGGCGGCACCGGCCGGCTCGGCCAGGGTCCGGTGGTCGCCCAGGTGAGCGATGCCAAGGACCCGCTCGAACAGGGCCGGGTCAAGCTCACCTTCCCCTGGTTGTCCGAGACCTACGTCAGCGACTGGGCCCGCACCGTGCAGCCGGGCGCCGGCAAGGACCGCGGGGCGCTGGTGCTGCCCGAGGTCGGCGACGAGGTGCTGGTGCTGTTCGAGCAGGGCGACATCCGCCGGCCGTACGTCCTCGGCGGGCTGTTCAACGGCGTCGACACCGCGCCGGCCGGCAAGCCCGACCTGATCGACGGCAGCTCCGGCGCGATCAACCGGCGCTCGTTCGTCTCCCGCCGGGGCCACCGGATCGACCTGATCGACGAGGACGGCCGCACCGAGGGCATCACCCTGTCCACCACCGGCGACAAGCTGCAGCTGAAGATGGATTCGGTGGACACCAAGATCACCGTGCACAGCGACGGCAAGATCCTCATCGAGGGCAAGAGCGGCATCATGATCGACTCGGCCAGCAGCAAGCTCGAACTCAAGGGCAGCGAGGTGTCCATCACCTCGACCAGCGGGGTGAAGATCGACGGCGGCAGCGGCGGCGTGGACGTGCAGACCAACGGCCCGCTGGCGATGAAGGGCACCACCGCCAAACTCGAGGGTCAGGGCACGGCCGAGGTCAAGGCCAGCGGCGTGCTGACCATCCAGGGTTCGTTGGTCAAGATCAATTGATGGGAGTGACGGATATGCCACCAGCCGCCCGGGTCGGCGACCCGACCGGCCATCCGGGAGTGATCGGGCCGCCCGGGGTGCCGACCGTGCTGATCGGCGGCATGCCCGCGGCCACCGTGGGCACCCCGCACATCTGCTCGTTCCCGCCGCCGGCCGTGCACCCGCCGACCGCGATCGTGCCGCCCGGTTGCCCGACCGTGCTCATCGGCGGCCTGCCGGCGGCCCGGATGGGCGACCTGTCCGCGTGCGGGGCGCCGATTGTCGTCGGCGCGCCGACCGTGCTGATCGGAGGTTGACGGTGGGAGGAATCGACTTCGTCGGCGCCGGGTGGGCGTTCCCGCTGGCCACCGACGCCACCGGTGGGGTCGCCCTGGTCGCCCGGGAACGGGAGATCGAAGAGGCGATCCGGCTGATCCTGGCCACCGCGCCGGGGGAGCGGCCGATGCGCCCCGAGTTCGGCTGCCGGGTGCACGACCACGTTTTCGCGCCGATCAACGCCTCCACCGCGGGGGCGATCGCCTCCGACGTCCGCTACGCGCTGGAGATGTGGGAACCCCGGATCACCGTGCAGGACGTGCTGGTCAGCTTCGACCAGGCCGATCAGGGCACCCTGTACATCGACATCCACTACTCGATCAGGGATGTCAACGACCCGCGCAACCTGGTCTTCCCGTTCTACGTGATCCCCGACGAGCCCGAGCCGCTGACCATCGCCGCCGCCCCGGCCATCCCGGCCGCGCTCGCGGCCGCCGAACGAAGGGGCTGACGAGATGGTGCTGCCCGCCCCCAACCTCGACGACCGGCACTTCCAGGATCTCGTCGACGACGCGAAACGCCTGGTGCAGCAACGCTGCCCGGAGTGGACCGACCACAACGTGTCGGACCCCGGGGTCACCCTGATCGAGGCCTTCGCGCAGATGGTGGACCAGCTGATCTACCGGCTGAACCGGGTGCCCGACCGGCACTACATCAAGTTCCTGGAACTGATCGGGGTCGAATTGCGCCCGCCGGCCGCGGCCCGTGGCCGGGTCACCTTCTGGCTGTCCGCCCCGCAGCCGCAGACGGTGGTGGTCCGCCGGGAGACCGAGGTGGCCACCCCCCGCACCGATGTCGCCGACCCGGTGGTCTTCTCCACCGTCCGGGACCTGGACATCGTGCCCTGCTCGTTCGACCGCGCGGCGGCGATGCCGGCCGG
Organism: Nakamurella sp.; assembly: GCA_039812105.1. Taxonomy (GTDB): domain Bacteria; phylum Actinomycetota; class Actinomycetes; order Mycobacteriales; family Nakamurellaceae; genus Nakamurella. The sequence goes on along the minus strand of JBDHZW010000200.1, from coordinate 5,345 downwards.
CGGGGAGGCTGTCGATCACAGTGTCGCGCTGCGCTCCGGCGGCGAGTTCGAATGCTTCCAGAGCTCGCCCCAGCCCGGCGACTGCCTGTTGATCGGCCTGTCCAACGCGGTGCCGTCCTGCGCCGTCGTGCTCCGGATGGACTGCCGGGTCCGGGGTGTCGGCGTCCGGCCGGACTGGCCGCCGCTGATCTGGGAGGCCTGGACCGGATCCGGCTGGTCGCCGTGCGACGTCGACCGGGACGACACCGGCGGCTTCAACAAGGCCGGCGACGTCGTCCTGCACCTGCCGGAGAACCACGAGACATCCATCCTGGCCCGCAACCGGGCCGGCTGGATCCGCTGCCGGCTGCTGGTGCCGGAGGAGGGGCAACCCACCTACACCGCCTCCCCGCGCATCCTGTCGGTCTCCGCGTTCACCATCGGCGGCACCGCCCGGATGGTGCATGCCGAGGTGATCCGCAACGAGGACCTCGGGGTCTCCGACGGCACGCCGGGGCAGCGGTTCGCCCTCCAGCGGCGGCCGGTGGTGCCCTGGGAGGAGCCTGGGGTCCTCCAGGTGATCGACGACGACGGGGTCACCGACTGGGCGCCGGTCGAGCACTTCGCCGAGTCCGATCCGGACGAGAAGTGCTTCCACATCGACTCGTTCGCCGGCGAGGTGCAGTTCGGACCGGCCGTCCGGCAGGGTGACGGCAGCCTGCGGCAGTACGGCGCGGTGCCGCCGAAGGGAGCCCACCTGCGGCTGTCGGTGTACCGGACCGGTGGTGGGGTGCGCGGCAACATCGCTACCGGGCAGGTGCGGGTGCTCAAGACCAGCGTGCCGTACGTCGCCCGGGTGGAGAACCGCACGCCGGCCGTCGGCGGCGCCCGGGCCGAGGACATCGAGGACGCCAAGCTGCGCGGCCCGCTGGTGCTGCGCTCCCGGGGACGGGCGGTCACCGCCGAGGACTACGTCGAGCTGACCAAGCAGGTCGCCCCGGAGATCGCCCGGGTGCACTGCATCGGCGTCGACGGCGGCGGGGTGCGGGTGCTGGTCGTGCCGTTCGTGGCCACTGACGACGTCGGCCGGATCCGCTGGGACGACCTGGTGCCGCTGTCCGAGTCGCTCACCCGGATCGCCGGCTACCTGGACGAACGGCGGCTGGTCGGCACCCGGCTGGTCATCGAGCCGCCCGAGTACCAGGGGGTGACGGCGGTGATCAGCGTGCGGGCCCGCCCGCGCTACCGGCCGGAGGACGTCCGCCGGGAGGTGCTGGCGGGGGTGTACCGGCTGTTCGACCCGCTGGTCGGCGGCCCGGAGGGCACCGGCTGGCCGCTCGGCCGGGCGGTGCAGGCGCACGAGGTGAACGCGGTGCTGGCCCGGATCCCGGGAGTGGACATGGCCGAGGAGGTCAACGTCCAGTTGTTCCCGGCCGACGCCGCCACCGGGCGGCGCGGGCAGTCCGCCCAGCGGATCCCGCTGTCGCCCACCGCGTTGGTGTTCTCCTACGAGCACCAGGTCCGGGTCCGGGGCACCTCGTCGTGAGGGGGTTGGTGCCCGGACTGGCCAGCCCGTACCCGATCGGCGACACGTTGCCGGCGGTGTTCCGCGGCGACTCGTTCACCCAACGCTGGTGCGGGGCGTTGGACGAGGTGGTCGCTCCGATCGTCGCCACCCTCGACTCCTTCACCGCCTACCTGGACCCGGCGACGGCGCCCGAGGACCTGCTGCCCTGGCTGGCCGGCTGGATGGGCATCGCCCTGGACGGGCACCAGAGCGCCGAACGGCAGCGGGAACTGGTGCAGATCGGGGTGGAGCTGCTGCAGTGGCGGGGCACCGCCCGCGGGGTGCGGGCGGCCGTCCGGGCGCTGTTCGACCTGGAGCCGGAGCTGGTCGAGTCCGGCGGCACCGCGCAGTCCACCCGGACCGGCACCGCGCTGCCGGGTACCGAGGCGCCTGAACTGCTGGTGCGGCTGCGGGTGCCGAACCCGGAGGAGTTCGACGCCCGCCGGCTGGACGCGCTGGTCGAGATGGCCAAACCGGCGCACGTCCCGCACCGGGTCGAGATCAGCTGACCAGCGCTCGCCGCGCCTCCCGTCCCCGGCGGGCGGCGTCCCGCAGCATCGGGGACACCAGCCGCAACGTGTCATCCGCCCGGAGCTCGATCGTCACGTCGCCGTCCGGCACCGCCCGGCAGGCCAACCACACGCCCGCCGCGCGCTCGTCCATGTCCAGAGCCGATTCGGCCACCGGCCGCTGGTAGGACATGGTCCCGTCCAGCAGCCGGACGGTGCACACCCCGCAGCCGCCGCGGCGGCAGCCGAACTTCATCAGGAACCCGGAGCGGACCAGCGCGGCGAGCACGGGTTCCCCGTCGTGGCAGGGGATCTCGGTGCCGGTGGGCAGCACGGTGATGGTGGGCATCGTCGCTCAGGTCAGCACGGTGGTGAACCGCTCGTTCAGCTCGCGGTCGATGTAGAAGATGCCCTTGCCGAGCTGATCGACGGTCCAGGTGACGGTCGGCCGGTCCGGGAACGCCTCGTAGCCGCCGGCGAACACCTCGTTGCGGTTGCCGGACGGGTCGAAGAAGTAGATCGTCTCGCCGCGGGTGATGCCGTGCTGGGTCGGGCCGATGTCCACCGACACGTCGTCCATGCTGAACAGCTGGCCGGCCCGGAGCACCTCCGACCAGTCCTTGAGGCCGAACGCGAAGTGGTGCAGCTTGCCCTGCGGCCCGTCGATCAGCGCGATGTCGTGCGGGCGCATGCCGGTCGACATCCAGGTGCCGATGTAGTCGGCGTTGTCGTCCAGCGAGGTGCACACCCGCTCGACCGCGTAGAAGTCCAGGACCTCCTTGAAGAATCGATCCATCAGCTTGACGTCGTTGCAGGTGACCAGCAGGTGGTCGATGTGCGGGGCGCCGACGCCGAGCAGGTGCCGGGGGAAGACCTCGGGGTTGACCGCGCCGACCTCGGTGCCGACCAGGGTCATGTCGTGGTAGAGCTCCAGCACGTGCTCGGACGGCAGGAAGATCCGGACCCCGTCGGACACCTCGGGGTTCTCGCCCTTGCTCATCCGCTGGGTGATGCAACCGAAGTTGGCCGCCCGCTTCTCGTAGATGTCCAGATCCTCGGGCTTGGCCACCTTGTAGCCCATCTTGGTCAGCCCGACGCCACCCTCCTCCAGCACCAGCGAGTGGTGGTCCCACTCGTCCCAGCCCTTGAAGAAGGCGCGGCCGGGTTCCTCGCCCATCGGCTTGAGGCCCAGCGTGTACCCGTAGTGACGCTTGGCCTCCTCCAGGTCGGTGACCTTCGCGTGCACATAGCCCAGACGCATGACGCCCATGTCGTTCTCCTTTGATCGTCGGTGACCGGGGATGGCGTACCGTAGGCCGCATCCGGGTCCGCCGACGATCCGCGCAGCGCGGTGGATATCCACATAGCGCGGCGAGTTTCTTCACGATCTGCCGCCCGACTCGACGCGGAGGTGGGGGTGCCGGACGAGGACGGGGCCGACCCCGCCGACTGGGCCGACGCGCAGCGCCTGGTCTCCCACGAGTACTTCCCGCACGTGCTGCGGCCGCTGCTGGCCGGCACGCGACCTCGACTGCAGTTCCGGACGGTCCGGCTGGGCCCGCTGACCGTCGCGCACATCGACTGGGGCGCCGACGTGTCCGTGGCCACCGAGCACGCCGGCGCCTACGGCATCAACGTGCCGGTGTCCGGGCACATGGAATCGACGCTGGCCGGCGACGAGGCCGACATCGCGCCCGGGCACGCCACCGTGCACCCGCCGGACACCCCGACGATGATCCGCCGGTGGACCGCCGACTGCGCCAACCTCGGCGTCAAGATCGATCACGAGTACCTGGACCGGGAGCTGGCCCGGATCTTCGGCCGGCCCGGGCTGACGCTGCCGTTCCACGTCGACCTGACCTCGCCCGCCGGGCAGGGTTGGCTGGACTTCGTCCGCACGATGGCCGGCCAGGTGCATCGCAACCCGGCTGCCTACGCCAACCGGATCGCCGCCGAGCAGCTCGCCGGGGCGATCACCACGATGTTCGCGCTGGCCGCGCTGCCCGAGCAGGCGGACGAGCAGTCGATGCTGCGGCCGCGCACGGTCAACCGGGTCGTCGACGCGGTGCGCGCCGACCCGGCCCGTCCGTGGACCACCGCGCAGATGGCCGAGGCGGCCGGGGTGAGTGTGCGCCGCCTGCAGGAGGGCTTCCAGGAACATCTGGGGGTAACCCCGCGCGAGTTCGTGCGGGACGTACGGCTGGACCGGGTGCGCGCGGAACTCACCGACGGCGACGCACCCTCGGTCACCGATGTGGCCCTGGCCTGGGGATTTACCCACACCGGCCGGTTCGCCGCCGACTACCGGCGGCGGTTCGGCGTCAGCCCGTCCGCCGACCTGAGCCGTCGCTGACCCGACCGCCGGCCCGACCAACGGCCGGGGTCATACCTCGTCGAGTTCCAACTCGGCCTGCGCGGCGGCGTGATCGCGGCGGGCCCGGGCGGCCGCGCTGTCGTCCCCGACCTCCCGGTGCAGGTCGGCCAGCAGCTGCCAGGCCAGGTCCTGGTAGCGGTCCAGCTGCACCGACCGGCGGGCCGCGGCCAGCGCCGGCCGCGGCTGACCGAGGTCGCGGTACTCCCGGGCGAGGGTGGCGGCGGCCGCGGCCGCCAGCAGCCGCAGCCGTTCCCGCTCCTCGACCACATGGTCGGCGGGCCCGTCCTCGGGCAGCAGGTCGCCCCGGTACCAGGACAGCGCGCTCTCCCGGGCGGCCACCGCCGCGGTGCCGACGGCGGTGGTGACGGCGCCGTCCAGGGCGCTGTCGGTCGTGCCGCCGGCCGCGTCGGCGTCGCGGAGGCCGCGCTCGAAGAGCTCGACGTCAACCATCGAACCGGCCGGCAGTGCCAGCCGGTAGGCGTCCCCGTTGCGGGCGAGCACCGTTGTGCCCGACAGCCCCACCTGCTCCAGCAGCTGCCGCACGCTGGACACCGCCACCTGCAGCCGGCGGGTGCCGACGGCCAGGTCGACGCCCGGCCACAGCACGTCGACCAGGCGTTCGCGGTGCACATCCCGGCTCGGGGTCAGGGCCAGCAGCCGCAGCAACGCCCGGGCCCGGGGCCGGAGCGACGCCAGATCGACGGTCCGGCCGCCGATGTCGATCTCGAATCCGCCCAGACAGCGGACGGTCATCGGCCCGGCCGGGGGTCGGGCCGATGCCGGCTCCGCGGCCCGGTCGGTCGGATCGGCCTCCGGTGACCCGGCCGGCTCGAGGACGGCCGGCGGCTCGACTGCCGCCGGTGCACCGAGCACCAGGGCGAGCGCGGCGGCCAGGTCACCGGCCGGCGCGGCGCCG
>JBDHZW010000199.1:0-9776 GCA_039812105.1 Nakamurella sp. | reverse complement strand
CCACCAACTCGTCGGGCAGGTCGGTCAGCGGCCGCAGCCGCACCCCGTCGAAGTGCAGCCGGGTCGCCCCGGCCGGCACCAGGGCGACCCCCAGACCGGCGCTGACCAGCGCCAACACCGTATGGACCTGGGTGACGTGCTGGACAAAGTCCGGCGCCACCCCGGCCGGGGCGAGCACCCGGATGAGCAGGTCGTGGAAGTAGCGCGCCTCGGCCGGCGAGTAGCCGATCATCGGCTCACCGTCCAGGTCGGCCAGCGCCGGGCCTCCCGTCCGCACGGCCAACCGATGACCGGTCGGGAACGCGCCGACCAGCGGTTCGGCGAACAGCCGCCGGCTGCGCAGGTCGTTCCCACCGACCGGCGGGCGGAGCATCCCGACGTCGATCGCACCCGCCCGCAGCGCCGCGACCTGGGCGGCGGTGACCATCTCCCGCAGCACCAGATCGACGTCGGGCAGCCGCTCGGCGGCCCGGGCGACCACCCGGTCCAGCCGGGTGTAGGCGATCGCCGCGGTAAAACCGATGGTCACCGTGCCCTTCTCGCCCCGCGGCACCCGGCGGGCGGACAGCGTGGCCTGCTCGGCCAGCCCGAGGATCCGTCGCGCGTCGGCCAGGAACCCGCGACCGGCCGGGGTCAACCGCACCCCGCGCCGGTCCCGGTCGAGCAGGTCCACCCCGACCTGCTCCTCGAGTTGCTGCACCCGCCGGCTGAGCGGCGGCTGGGTGATGTGCAGGCGCCGCGCGGCCCGGCCGAAGTGCAGCTCCTCGGCCACCGCCACGAACCCCTCGAGCTGCTCGATGGTGAACACCTTCGCCTCCTGTGATGCGCCAGACGCATCTCAGGATGCCAAATCAGTGTTGGACGCGCATCACGCCGGCCTCCTACGGTGGGTGAACCGCACGAGCGAAGGAGCTCTTCATGACCGTCGGTTCCGCAGACACCCTCAATGGTTCGCATCCCCTCCCATACGCCCGGCCGGCCGGCTCGGCCACCCTGGACCGGATCCGGTCCGTCACCCTGTCCTCGATCACCCTGCCGCTGGCCACCCCGATCAGCGACGCCAAGGTGTTCACCGGCCGGCAGCGGCCGATGACCGAGGTGGCCTTCCTGTTCGCCGAGATCACCACCGAGAACGGCCAGCAGGGAATCGGTTTCAGCTACTCCAAGCGGGCCGGCGGGCCCGGCCAGTTCGCCCACGCCCGGGAGATCGCGCCGGTGCTGATCGGCGAGGACCCCAGCGACATCGGCAAGATCTGGACCAAGCTGGTCTGGGCCGGCGCATCGGTGGGCCGCAGCGGCCTGGCCACCCAGGCGATCGCCGCGTTCGACATCGCGCTGTGGGATCTCAAGGCCAAGCGGGCCGCCCTGCCGCTGGCGAAACTGCTCGGCGCGCACCGGGATTCGGTCCGCACCTACAACACCTCCGGCGGCTTCCTGCAGGCCCCGATCGAGCAGGTGGTGCAGAACTCCACCCAGGCGCTGGCGTCCGGCATCGGCGGCATCAAGATCAAGGTCGGCCTGCCCGACTGGAAGACCGACATCGCCCGGGTCGAGCGGATGCGCGAGCACCTGGGCGACGACGTGCCGCTGATGGTCGACGCCAACCAGCAGTGGGACCGGGCCACCGCGCAGCGGATGGGCCGGCTGCTGGAGCGGTAGAACCTGGTCTGGATCGAGGAGCCGCTCGACGCCTACGACGCCGAGGGCCACGCCGCATTGGCACGGTCGTTGGACACCCCGATCGCCACCGGGGAGATGCTGGCCAGCGTGGCCGAGCACGCCCGGCTGATCGAGGCCGGCGCCCAGGACATCGTGCAACCGGACGCCCCACGGATCGGCGGCATCACCCAGTTCCTCAAGCTGGCCGCGCTGGCCGAGTCCAAGCAGCTGGAGATCGCCCCGCACTTCGCGATGGAGATCCACGTGCACCTGGCCGCGGCCTACCCGATCGAACCCTGGGTGGAGCACTTCGACTGGCTCGACCCGCTGTTCAACGAGCGGCTGGAGATCTCCGGCGGCCGGATGCACCTGTCCGACCGGCCCGGGCTCGGCTTCACCCTGTCCGACCAGGCCCGCGCCTGGACCGTCGACACCTACACCATCTGACCACTTCTCACGGAGGATCCCCGAACATGAGCACCGTCGCATTCATCGGCCTCGGCATCATGGGCCTGCCCATGGCCGGCCACCTGGTCGACGCCGGTCACCGGGTCGTCGGCTACAACCGCTCGCCCGAGCGCACCGCCGCCCTGGTCGAGAAGGGCGGCGTAGCCGCCGATTCCGCCGCCGAGGCGGCCCGGGGCGCCGACGTCGTCGCCGTCATGGTGCCCGACTCGCCCGACGTGCGGGACGTGCTGGTCGGGTCCGGTGGCGTCTTCGACGCGGTCAGGCCCGGTACCCTGGTCATCGACTTCTCGTCCATCCGGCCGGACGTCACCACCGAGCTGGCCGCGACCGCCCGGGAGCGCGGCATCCGGCTGCTGGACGCGCCGGTGTCGGGCGGCCAGGCCGGCGCGGTGGCCGGCACCCTGTCGATCATGGTCGGCGGCGAGCGGGCCGACTTCGACGCGGCCAAGCAGATTCTCGATGCGGTCGGCAAGACGGTCGTGCACGTCGGACCGTCCGGCGCCGGCCAGACGGTCAAGGCGGCCAACCAGCTGATCGTCGCCGGCAACATCGAGCTGCTGGCCGAGGCGGTGGTGTTCCTGGAGGCTTACGGCGTGGACACCGACGCGGCGTTGACCGTGCTCGGCGGCGGGTTGGCCGGCAGCTCCGTGCTGAACCAGAAGCGCACCAACATGTTGACCCGCAGCTTCCCGCCGGGTTTCCGGATCGACCTGCACCACAAGGATCTGGGCATCGTCACCGCGGCCGCCCGGGAGGCCGGGGTGGTCATCCCGCTCGGCGCGGTGGTCGCCCAGCTGATGGCCTCCGCCCGCGCGAACGGCGACGGCGGGCTGGATCATTCGGCATTGCTGCGCGGTGTGCTGCGGCTGTCGGGCAAGGAGGAGAACTGATGGGCACCAATTGGAAGGACAAGCTGCACTCGGGCGAGCCGACCATCGGCACGTTCCTCGGGCTGGGCTCCGCCGCCTCCGCCGAGGTCTGTGCGCTGAGCGGATTCGACTGGCTGCTGGCCGATCTCGAGCACGGCGGAGGTGGTGAGGACACCCTGCTCGGGCAGATCCTGGCCGCCACCGTGCACGACGTGCCGCTGTTCGTGCGGACCGAGACCGACGACCGGATCCGGGCCGGCCGGGCGCTGGACCTGGGGGCGGCGGGCATCATGTTCCCGCGCATCGAATCGGTCGGTCAGGTCGACGCGGCCATCGCCCACCTGCGCTACCCGCCGGCCGGCGACCGCGGGGTGGCCGGCTACAACCGGGCCCGCCGCTACGGCAGCGACGGGCTGACCGCCGAACAGGTCAACGCCGGCGTCGTCGGCATCATCCAGATCGAGACCCTCTCCGCGCTGGACGATGTCGAGGCGATCGCGGCCGGTGACGGCGTCGACGTGGTCTTCGTCGGACCGGCCGACCTGTCCACCGCGTTGGGTGTGCCGGGACAGCTGTCCAGCGACCTGTTCCAGGAGGCGGCGGCCCGGGTGATCGGCGCCGCCAGGAAGGCCGGCATCGCCGCCGGCATCCTGGCCCGCGACGGCGAGCACGCCGACCAGTGCCTGGACGCCGGGTTCACCTTCGTCGGGATCGGTTCGGACGCCTCGCTGCTGGCCGGCACCGTCCGGGCCGTCACCGGCAAGCGCTGAACGGGCAGGCCGCGCGGTTTCAGACTGATCGGACCTCGATCCGCCGCGTCCGCAGTCCGTCCACCAGGCGGCCGATGTCGCCGGCGTCGGAGGTCAGAATGGTCGTGACGGTTTCGGTGCCGGCCACATGGACGAGGTGCGCGTCGACGACATCGCTGGTACCCGTGGCGGCGAGCAGCGCTCCGACCGGATGAGCGTGGTCGGCGGTCATCGGCCGGACCTCGCATCCGCGGAGGAATCGGCGTAGTTGCACCTGACGGGGTGAGCGGCTGACCTGGGCGACCACCGGCGCCGTGGTGACGGGCCGGATTCCGGACTCGATCCGGACCCGGTGGTCCGCCCACAAGGTGCGGTCGCCGGACGCGGCGGCGATCAGGGCACCGGCGTCGTACGCGGTCGTCATCCGGCGGCGATCCGACCCTGCTCGCGCGCGACCCGCTCCCGGGCCTGCGCGAGCTCGGCCGCGGTGAACTCACCGTGCTCCTGCTCCCATTCCGCGATGGCGGCGAGACCGTCCCGGATCTGCAGGGCCCGGCGCGCGGCCTCGGTCATCCACGCCGACACGCTGACGCCGTCCTCGGCCGCGGCCCGGACCACCGCCTCGGCGGTGTCGGGATCGACCGTGATCGCGAGCTTGGGTGACGGTCGTCCGCGGGGCATGAGGTTACTCTACTACCACGGTAGGATGGTTGACGGTCGCACCGGCGCCAGCGCCGGCTTCCCGGCCGGCACGGCGGCGACGTTGTCGATGGCCACACGTGCGCCACGGCCCGATCGGTGAGCAGCCGGGACACGTAGATCGGGCCGGTCATCGCTGGTGGCTCCCTACTGCAGACCGTCGAGGACCTTGGTGACGATACTGTCGACGTCCAGCCCGTACCGCCGGTGCAGGGTGGGCAGGGCGCCGGCGTCCAGGAACGCGTCGGGCAGCGCCACTGGCGTGACCTGTTTCGTCACCCCGGCGAGAACCGCGGCCGACGCGACGGTCTCGAAAAGGCCGCCACGGATGGTGTGGTTCTCCAGGGTCAGCGCGAGCCGGTCGGTGTTCAGCTCCCGCAGGACCGTCTCGGCGTCGAACGGCTTGATCGTCGGGGTGTGCACCACGGCGACGTCCACCTTGTGCGCCGCCAGCGCGGTGGCGGCGGCCAGCGCGCGCATGGTCATCAGGCCGCTGGAGATGAGCACGACGTCGTTGCCGGGGCGCAGCACCTTGGCCTTGCCCAGTTCGAACGTGTAGTCGTACTCGTCCAGCACGGTGGGCACGTTGCCGCGCAGCAGCCGCAGGTACGTCGGTCCCTCCGCGGCGGCCAATTGCGGGACGGCCTGGGTGATGTCGACCGAGTCGCACGGGTCGACGATGGTCAGGTTCGGCATACCGCGGAAGATCGCGATGTCCTCGGTCGCCTGGTGGCTGGGCCCGTACCCGGTGGTCAGGCCGGGCAGGCCGCCGACCACGTTGACGTTCAGGTTGGGTTCGGCGATGTCCAGGCACAGGAAGTCGTAGGCGCGGCGCGCGGCGAACACCGAGTAGGTGGACACGAACGGGATCAGCCCGGTCTCGGCCAGCCCGGCGGCGGCGCCGAGCAGCACCTGCTCGGCCATGCCGACCTGGAAGAACCGCTCCGGGAAGCGGTCCCGGAAGATGTGCAGGTCGGTGTACTTGGCCAGGTCGGCGGACAGGCCGACCACCTTGGGGTTCTGTTCGGCCAGCTCGACCAGCGCGTGCCCGAGCGGGGCCGGCGCGGTCCGCTGGCCGGGCTCGGCGATGCTGGCGATCATCGCGGACGTCTTCGGGCGGGTCTTCAGTGTCGCGCTCATGGTCAGTTGCTCCCGTTCTTCGCGGCCCAGCCGTCGCGCAGCGCCTGGCGGGCGAGATCCCATTCGTGCTCGTCGATCCGGATGAAGTGCGACCGTTCCCGGTTTTCCAGGAACGGCACGCCGCGGCCGATGCGGGTGTCGCAGATGACCACCGCCGGCTCGTCCCCGGCCGGCACCGAGGCGAAAGCGTCTACCAGTACCGCGATGTCGTTGCCGTCGACGCGGACGGTGCGCCAGCCGAAGGCCTGCCACTTGTCCACGACCGGCTCGGTGCGCAGCACGCCAGCGGTCGGTCCGTCGGCCTGCAGGCCGTTCATGTCGACCACGCACAGCAGGTTGCCCAGCCCGTGGTGGGCCGCGGCCATCGCCGCCTCCCAGGTCGAACCCTCGTCCAGCTCGCCGTCGCTCATCATGTTGATCACCCGGGATCCGTTGCCCTGGAACCGCAGTCCCAGCGCGATGCCGACGGCGACGCCCAGCCCGTGGCCGAGCGAGCCGCCGGAGACCTCCATGCCCGGGGTGTAGGTGCTCATCCCGGACATCGGCAGCCGGGAGTCGTCGGACCCGTAGGTCTCCAGCTCCGGCACCGGGACGATGCCGGCCTCGGCCAGCGCCGCGTACAGCGCGATGGCGTAGTGCCCCATGGACAGCAGCACCCGGTCCCGGCCCGCCCACCGCGGATCCTCCGGGCGGTAGGTGGCCAGATGCTTGTAGATCACGGCGAGCACATCGGCGTAGCCCAGGCCCTGGCCCACGTACCCCTGCCCCTGCACCTGGCCCATGTCCAGGATGTGGTGGCGGATCCGGTCGGCCGCGGCCGCCAGTTCGGCGACCGTGTCGGTCCGATCGATCGTCTGCGTCATTGCATGTCCGTCCTTTGCTGTGTGCTGGTCTGGGGGTCAGGAGAAGTACGAGCCGCCGTTGACGTTCTGGGTGGTGCCGGTGAGGTACCCGGCCTCCGCCGAGGCGAGGAAGGCGAACAGGGCGGTGACGTCGTCCACACCGGCCTGCCGGCCCAGCGGGATCGACCGGACGATGGCCTCCTCGATCTCGGGAGTGGTGCCGTGCACCCGGATGTCGGTGTCGACGGCGCCGGGGGCCAGGGCGTTGACGGTCACGCCGGTCGGCCCGAGCTCCCGGGCCAGCGCCTTGGTGAAGCCGAGCACCGCGGCCTTGGCCGACGAATACGGGGTCTTGCCGAACACCCCGCCACCCTGCTGCGCGGACACCGAGGACATGTTCAGCACCCGGCCGTACCCGCCCTCGATCATCTCGGGCAGGAACGCCTTGGTGACCAGGTAGGTGCCGGTCACGTTGACCGCGAAGATGCGGTTCCACAGTTCGACGGTCGTGTCCAGGAACGGCACCGGCGAGGTGATGCCGGCGATGTTGAGCACGGCGCCCACGGTCGGCAGGTTCGCCGCGACGATCGCCCTTCGGACGGACTCCACCGACTCCGCAGACGCCACGTCGACCGGAGCGCCGAACGCCGGCACCCCGTAACGCTCGGTCAGCTCGGCGGCCAGCTTCTCGGCGGCCTCGCCGTCCAGGTCCAGGCCGACGATCGCCCAGCCGTCCCGGGCGAACCGGTGCGCCGTGGCCCGGCCGATGCCGCGCTCCGCCCCCACCCCGGTGATCACGGCGGTTCGTTGGACTGTGCTGGTGGTCGTCATCGATGACTCCGATCGTCGCTGGTTGGCGTGTGCAGTGATCCTGACACGTTGACTGTCAACAGTCAACAGTTGTCTGAGAACGATATGCTGCGGGGTGGCGAAAGGGGACGAGATGACGCGCGCGACGGTGGCCCGCAGCGGGACCGGGCTGGGCGGGTTGGCCAAGACCAGCCTGCGGGAACAGGCGCTGGCCGCCCTGCGCAACGCCATCACCTCGGGCGAGATCGCGCCGGGCACCCACCTGGTGGAGACCGACCTGTCCGCCACCCTGGGCATCTCCCGGGGCACGCTGCGCGAGGCGATGCGCCAGCTGCAGCAGGAGGGCCTGGTGGAGGCGGGCGAACGGGGGCGGCTGCGGGCCCGCTCGCTGTCGGTGGCCGAGATCGAGGAGATGTTCATCGTGCGGGCCGCCCTCGAGGGCCTGGCCGCCGCCCTGCTGGCGGTCTCTGCCGACCGGGATGCGCAGGTCAGGCAGCTGCAGCAGGCCCTGGACGAGCTGGCTGCGGCGAGCGGATCGGTGAACGAGATGGTCGAGATCGACCTGAATTTCCACCGCACCATGTGCGTGCTGACCGGCAACAGCACGCTGCTGCACGCCTGGGAGTCGCTGGCCGGCTCGATCCGGATGTCGATCATGTTCGCCGGGGCGGACTCGGCGATCACCAACATGTCCGTGCGCCGGCACCAGAACATCGTGGACGCGGTCGCCGGTGGCGACCCGGGGTTGGCCCGGCAGGTGGTGGAGCGGCACATGCAGGAGGCGATGGCCAACCTGTCGGCCGGACTGGCCAAGAACCAGGCGCTCGCGGCCGGGTAACGGGGGCGCCCATCGGCCCTATCGGCCATCGCCAAGAAAGTTTTGGTTGACTGTTGACAGTCAACGGTGCGGTCCTCCATAGTTCTTCCTCAGTCGCTGTTGACTGTTAACAGTCACCGAATCCCGGGACTGCAGCCAGCGCACCGAGGATCCGCGAAGACGCGGGTCAGACAAGGAGCCTCGACGGTGAGCACCTCGCACTCGCACTCACTGGAAGGCAGCGCCTCCGGGACGACCAGCACCCGGAAGGTCGCCATCAGCTCGGGAATCGGGGCCACCATCGAGGCCTACGACTTCATCGGCTACGGCACCGCGGCCGCGCTGTACTTCAGCACCGACTTCTTCCCGGCCGGCGATCCGCTGACCGGCACCCTGCTGTCCCTTCGCCACCCTCGGCGTCGGCTTCGCGGTCCGCCCGCTGGGCGGCGTCATCGGCGGGTACCTGGGCGACAAGCTCGGTCGCAAGCCCGTTCTCGTCGCCTCGCTGATGCTGATGGGCCTGGCCACCTTCTGCATCGGGCTGCTGCCGACCTACGCCACCGTCGGCATCTGGGCCGGCATCCTGCTCGTGGTCGTTCGCATCATCCAGGGCCTGGCCTACGGCGCCGAATGGGGCGGGGCGATCCTGATGACCTACGAGCATGCCCCCTGGCGATCCAAGGGCAAGTACACCGGCATCGTCCAGTCCGGCTTCCCGGTCGGCCTGCTGTTGGCCAACCTGGTCTTCCTGGTCTCGGTGCACCTGCCCGGCACGTGGGCCTGGCGGGTCCCGTTCCTGCTGTCCATCGTGCTGGTCATCGTCGGCCTGATCATCCGCTCCAAGGTGCCCGAGTCCCCGGTGTTCGAGGAGGTCAAGGCGCGCGGCGAGATCGTCAAGAACCCGATCGCCCAGGTTCTCCGCGAGGACTGGCGGAACATCCTGCGCGGCATCGGCCTGCGCGTCGCCGAGACGGCCGGGTACGCCGTCGCGATCACCTTCATGCTGTCGTACCTGAAGTCCGAGCACCTGGCCGACAACACGCTGACCCTCACCGCCATCTGCATCGCCGCCGGCATCGGCATCTTCGCCACCTACCATTGGGGCAAGCTCACCGACCGGATCGGCCGCCGGCCGGTCTACCTGCTCGGCACCGCGGTCATGGTGATCTTCGCGGTCCCGATGTTCCTGCTGGTCAACACCGGCGTCGCGGTGCTGATCGTGGTCACCGTGGTCATCGCCTACGCCGTCTGCCAGAATTCCCTGGCCGGCGCGCAGGGTGCCTGGTTCCCGGAGCTGTTCAACGCCAACACCCGCGCCTCCGGGGCGTCGCTGGCCTACCAGTTCTCCGCGGTGGTCTCCGGGTTCACCCCGTTCGTGGTCACCCTGCTGTACTCCAGCTTCGGCTGGATCGGCGCCGCCGGCCTGTTCGGCTTCTACGGGCTGGTCGGGCTGATCGCCACCCTGGTCACCCGGGAGACCTTCGGCCCGGCGGAGCGGGCCGCTGCGCAGGCCAATGACGAGCGGCAGCGCGTCGCCGCCTGATTCCTGACTCCAGAACCCCCGCCACCCGCGATGCCTCGCGGGTGGCGGGGGTCTTTGGGCGGGGCCGGCCCGGCTGGTTTTCGGGCAGTGTCAGACCCCTGGTCTAGCGTTCGAATCATGCAGCCGATGCCACCGATCACGACGGCCGAGCAGGCGGACAACCTCGCCAAGCTCGTGCTC
>JBDHZW010000198.1:0-9822 GCA_039812105.1 Nakamurella sp. | reverse complement strand
GCGGCCGCGGGATCCGGGCGCCCGTCGAGGTCGAGCCGCGCGGCGTGCTCGGCGAGCATGGCCCGGAACACCTCGTCGTGCTGCGCGGCGTCGGCCAGCACCTGCCCGGCCCGGCGGGCGCGTTTGACCGGGGCGAACCGGGCCACCTTCTGCAACGCCGGGGACAGGTCGCGCGGAGCCGCGGTGCCCACGACGTCGGCCGCCCACTGCACGATGCGGGCACGCACCGACGCCGGCAGGGCAACCCAGGCGGCCGACTCGCCTTCCGTGTCGAGGGGGTGCTCGACGGCATCCCCGACACCGGTCATGCCGCCATCCTGACACCGGGCGGTCCGGCCCCGATCCGCCCGTGACACCCGGGCGCCGGTTTCGTCCGGAATGACGTTTCCGCGGAAACGTCGCGAGCGCTCGCGCGAGTCGCAAGACCACACTGTCGTACCTACGTTCTACGGTTCGGCGCATGCCGGCCATGATCGACACCAGACCCGACCCGGTGGTCACCGCGGCCGCCGGCGGCCAGCGCAGCTTCGACGAGCTGGGTGAGCCGCTGCGCGAGGTGACGTTCGTGGTGGTCGACCTGGAGACCACCGGCGGCTCGGCGGCGACCGACTCGATCACCGAGATCGGCGCGGTGAAGGTGCGCGGCGGCGAGGTGCTCGGCGAGTTCGCCACCCTGGTGGACCCGGGGCGCAGCATCCCGCCGCAGATCACCATGCTGACCGGGATCACCGACACGATGGTGTTCGACGCGCCCGCGATCGAGTCCGTGCTGCCGATGTTCCTGGAGTTCATCCGCGGCAGCGTGCTGGTCGCCCACAATGCCCGTTTCGACGTGGGCTTCCTGCGCGCGGCCTGCGCCCGGCTGCAACTGCCATGGCCGGGTCCGGCGGTGGTGGACACCGTGCGCCTGGCCCGCACGGTGCTGCCACGGGCGGAGGCGCCGAGCGTCCGGCTGTCCGCCCTGGCGACCCTGCTGCGGGCCCGGACCATGCCCGACCATCGGGCCCTGACCGACGCCCGGGCCACCGTCGACGTGTTGCACGCCCTGTTCGAGCGGTTGGGCTCGCTGGGCGTGCACAGCCTGTCGGAGTTGCAGGACGCCGCCCGGGACGTGGCGCCCGACCGGCGGCGCAAACGCTGGATGTCCGACCACCTGCCCGAGGCGCCCGGCGTGTACCTGTTCCGCGGCCCGCACGAGGAGGTGCTGTACGTGGGCACCTCGCGCAACCTGCGGCAACGGGTGCGCTCCTATTTCTCGGCGGCGGAGAACCGGCCCCGGATCAACCAGATGGTGGGCCTGGCCCGGCGAGTCGATCACGTGCAGTGCGCCCACGCGTTGGAGGCGCACATCCGGGAGCAACGGCTCATCGCCGCCCACCAACCGCCATACAACCGACGGTCGCGCAGACCCGGCGGGGTGTGCTGGGTGGCCCTGACCGACGAGGCCTTCCCGCGGCTGTCCATCGTCCGCGGCCCGCCGCGCGGGTCGGCGGCGTGCATCGGCCCATTCACCAACCGGGCGGCCGCGCAGGTTGCGATCGAGGCGCTGCAGGACGTCGTGCCGATCCGGCAGTGCACCGTGCGGATCCGCCGCCGGGCCCCCGACGGCACCCCGTGCGTGCTGGCCGAACTCGGCCGGTGCGGCGCACCGTGCGCCGGGCGGCAGGACGAGTCCTCGTATCGCCGGCTCGTCGAGCGGATCGCCGCGCTCGTCGACGGCCGCTCCGACGAGGCGCTGCGGGCACTGCGGGACCGGCTGCTGGCCCTGTCCGGCGACGGCCGCTTCGACCAGGCCGCGGTCGCCCGGGACCGGCTGTCCGCGTTGGCCGCGGCGGTGGACCGGCGGCAGCGGCTGGGCACGCTGGCGGCGATCCGGGAGCTGGTGGTGGCCCGGCCCGACGAGCGCGGCGGCTGGGAACTGACCACTGTCCGGTACGGGCGGTTCGCGGCCGCCGCGCACGCCCGGCGCGGCGTCGACCCGATGCCGGTGGTCGAGGCGATGATCGCGTCCGCGGAGACCGTGCAACCGGGAGCCGGGCCGCTGCCGGCCGCCTCGGCCGAGGAGACCGGCACCCTGCTGCGCTGGATCGAACGGCCCGGCAGCCGGCTGGTCCGCAGCACCGCTCCGTGGGCCAGCCCGGCGGCCGGCGCCGGCCGGTGGCGGCCGTTCATGAAGGCGGCCGACGTGGCCCGCAGCACCCGGGTCGCGACGCCGCTGCGGGCGTCGACATAGCATCGCCCAATGGTGACGGCAATCGTGCTCATCGACATCGAGGCGGACCGGATTCCGGAGGCCGCCCAGGAGATCGCCGACCTGCCCGGCGTCGATCAGGTGTATTCCTGCGCCGGCGACGTCGATGTGGTGGCCGTGGTGCGCACCACCTCGCACGAGGCGATCGCCGAGCTGGTGCCGGGCCACATCTCCAAGGTGCCCGGCGTGCTGCGCACGATCACCCACATCGCGTTCCGCGAGTACTCCAGCCGCGATGCCGACGACGCCTTCTCGATCGGCATGGGCGCCTGAACCGCCCCGGCCGAGCCGGGTCGAGCCGGCTGCGGCCAGCAACGTCCCGCAGCCTGCCCAAGCCTGATTCAAGCCGGGTACAGCGGTCCTTCAGTCAGCCTTAAGCGGTCGCCGATCAGATGAACGGGTCACCACGAGTTCGACCCCATCGGAGACCCAGATGATCACCGCAGGCCCGCTGAGCACCATCGAACTGGCCGCCGCCATGTCCGCGTCGATCCGCGGCGACGTGGTGACCGCCGACGAGCCGAGCTTCCCGGCCGCCACCTTCGGCGTCATGGGCGCCGCCCCCGAACTGGTCGTGGTCGCCGCCGACGCCACCGACGTCGCCCGCACCGTCGCGTTGGCCGGGCGCACCGGCCGGCGGGTGGTCGCGCAGACCGTCGGGCGCCCGACGACCGTGACGGCCGAACGGACCGTGCTGCTGGTCACCCGGCTGCTGGCCAGGGTGCGGGTGGACGCCGAGCGGCGCACCGCCACGGTGGGCATCGGCGCGAGCTGGCGGCAGGTCCTGCAGGCCGCCGAGCCGTTCGGGTTGACCGCGTTGTCCGCCGCGGCCGACGCGCTGGCCCCCCGGGCCACCGTCTTCGCCTTCGCCGCCGACCGGATCCGCTCGTTCGAGGTGGTCACCGCCACCGGCGCGAATCGCGTCGTCGGGCCCGACAGCCCGGACTTCTACGCGCTGCGCCAGGGCCGCACCGCGCCCGGCCTGGTCGTCGCGATGACCCTGGACCTGGTGCCGCAGCCGTCGCTGGCGGCGGCCGAGCTGACCTTCGCCGCGGCCGACGCCGACGCGGCGCTGGCCGGCTGGCAGCGGTGGGCGGTGCGGCTGCCGCGGACCGCGGTCACCGGCATCGTCGCCGACGGCGACACGCTGGTGATCCGGGTCGCGCAGGTCGGCCCGGCGCACCGCCTGGTCCCGCTGGTGAACGCGTTGCGGGTGGCGGTGGGCGCGGAGCCGGTGCGCGTCTCGGCGGGCCCGGCGACGGTGGCGCAACTTGCCGACGGCCGGCAGCACCCCGCGGACCGGCTGGCGCTGGCCGCCTGAGCGCTGCGGCGGACCTGAGCGCGGCGGCGGACCTGAGCGCGGCGGCGGACCCGGTACGACCGCACGTTCCGCAACGATGCGGGATTCCGGTCAGGCCGGGGTCAGCTGCCGGCCCAACGCCACCCAGCGATCCAGCACCTCGGCGGCGGCGCCCGAGTCGAGCGACTGCTCCGCCCGTCGCACCCCCGCCGCCAGATCGGCGGTCAGATCGCCGGTCAACCCGGCGTGCGCGGCCAAACCGGCCGCCGCGTTGAGCACCACCGCGTCCCGCACCGCGGACCGTTGCCCGGCGAACAGGTCGCGCGCCACCCGGACGTTCACGGTGACGTCCCCGCCGCGCAGGTCGGCCGGCTGCGCCGGTTCGATGCCCAACGATGCCGGGTCCAGGGTCGTCTGCCGGACCGCGCCGCCGCGCACCTCCCAGATCGTCGAGGTGGTGGTCGTGGTCAGCTCGTCCAGCCCGTCGTCGCCGCGGAACAGCAGCACGTCCGCCCCTCGGGCCGCGAACACCGCCGCCATCACCGGCGCCATCCGCGGGTTCCCGCAGCCGATCGCGCCGGCCGCGGGCTGGGCCGGGTTGGTCAGCGGGCCGAGGAAGTTGAACACCGTCGGCACCCCCAGCTCCCGCCGCACGGCGCCGGCGTGCCGGAAGGACGGGTGGTAGACGGGCGCGAAGCAGAACCCGATGCCGACCTCGGCCGCGGTCCGCTCGACCGCCGCGGCCGGCAGCGAGATGGCCACGCCGAGCCCCTCGAGCAGGTCGGCCGCGCCGCACTTGCTGGTCGCCGCCCGGTTGCCGTGCTTGATCACGGTGGCGCCGGCGCCGGCCATCACCACCGCGGCCATCGTCGAGATGTTGACGGTGTTGGCGCGATCGCCGCCGGTGCCGACGATGTCCACCGCCCGGCCGGGCACCTGCACCCGAACGGCGTGCGCGAGCATCGCCGACACCAGGCCGGTGACCTCGTCGGGGGTCTCCCCCTTCGCCCGCAGCGCCACGGTGAACCCGGCCAGCTGAACCTCGCTGGCCTCGCCGGACATCACCCGGTCCATCACCCACTCGGTGTCGGCGCGGGCCAGGTCCTGCCCGGCGAGCAACTGGGTCAGCAGACCGGGCCAGGTCGGCGCGCCCGAGGTCGGCGCGCTCACCGGGCCTGGGTGACCGAGGGCAGCAGCCCACCGGCGCGGCGCCGCAGGACCCCGGCCACCGACTCCGCCGCGGTCACCGGGTCCAGCGGGTACACCAGGATCTCGTCGGCGCCGGCCCAGGTCGCCAGCCAGCGGTCGTCCGCCCGGCGCACCACCAGGATCACCGGGGGGATCACCGAGGATTCGAGATGGATCTGCCGGCTGATGCCGATGCCGCCGGTGGGCTGCGCCTCGCCGTCCAGGATCAGCACGTCGGCCTCGCGGCCCTCGGTCGCCGTCATCACCTCGTGCACGGCCGAGCATTCGAGGTAGTCCACCCGGCCGATGTCCGGGGCCGGGCGTCGACCGATCGCGGTGATGATCCGGTCCCGGACCTCCGGACGGTTGCTGTAGACCAGCAGCACGGGGTTGCTCACGATGCGATCGTAGTGCCCGGGTCCGACGCCTCCGGATCGCCCGGCCGACCGGTTCCCAGGCCTCTCCCATCCGCCCCCGAGCGGGCGCTGAGCTGGGTGGACGATCCTGACGGCGGAGCGGCGACCCGCCGGTGGGTGGCCCGCAGCGGCATGATCGTCGGGGGCAGTCCATAATCCTCGTGTGACGACTGCGACCAGCCCGGCCGGGCCCTCCGCGTTCAGCGCACGCGTGCACACACTGAACCGTCCGAACATGGTCAGTGTCGGCGTGATCGTGTGGCTGGCCAGCGAGTTGATGTTCTTCGCCGGCCTGTTCGCCGTGTACTTCACGATCCGCGGCCAGTACCAGGGCGAGTTCCCGCCGGCGCCCACCGAGCTGGACATCGGCTACGCGCTGATCTTCACCATCATCCTGGTGGCGTCGTCGTTCACCTGTCAGTGGGGCGTGTTCGCGGCCGAACGCGGCGACGTGTTCGCCCTCCGCCGCTGGTACATCATCAGCCTGGTGATGGGCCTGATCTTCGTCATCGGGCAGGCGAACGAGTACCACACGCTCGTCACCCACCACGACACGACGCTCTCGTCCTCGCCGTACGGCACCGCGTTCTACCTGACGACCGGCTTCCACGGGCTGCACGTGATCGGCGGGCTGATCGCGTTCGTGCTGCTCATCGGCAAGACCAAGATTTCCAAGTTCACCCCGGCCCAGGCCACCAGCGCGATCGTCGTGTCCTACTACTGGCACTTCGTGGACATCGTCTGGATCGGCCTGTTCGCCACGATCTACATCATTCGATGATCGGGGCGCGCATCCGGCCCAAGTGCTTCTACAGTACTTAGAACAACCGGCAGTTCCACTCGTCAAGCCGCCGCCACACGAGCAGAGGTGTCCACCAGAATGTCGGTCAACGACACACCGCCGGCCGAAGATCCGCCGCGTCGATCGCCCAGCGGGTCGGGTTCGCGTCGCCGCTTCCCGCGGCGCCGATCCAAGGCGATGCGCCGGATCACCGGCATGCTCGCCCTCCTGCTGGGCCTGACCGCACTGGGCTTCACGTTCGCCGCCTTCACCGCATCGGCCAAGGAGTCGACCCAGGCGACGGTGGCCAGTGCCGACGCCGCCCAGGTCCAGCGAGGTCAGGACCTCTACAACAACTCCTGCATCAGCTGCCACGGCTCGAACCTGCAGGGTGTGCTCGACCGCGGACCGTCGCTGGTCGGGGTCGGCCAGGCGGCCGCCTACTTCCAGTTGTCCACCGGCCGCATGCCGGCCGTGGAGAACCAGGCGCAGATGCCGCGCAAGGAGCCGTTCTTCACCGCCGAGGAGATCGACGACCTGTCCGCCTACATCCAGGCCAACGGCGGCGGCCCGGAGATCCCGACGTCCGGGCTGCGCGACGAGTCGCAGGTCGCGATGGGCGGTGAGCTGTTCCGGCTCAACTGCGCGTCCTGCCACAACTTCACCGGCCAGGGCGGCGCGCTGTCCCAGGGCAAGTACGCGCCCAACCTGGACGAGGCGACCGACGAGCAGATCTGGGGGGCCATGCTCTCCGGCCCCGAGAACATGCCGAAGTTCGGCGACGGCCAGCTGACCCCCGAGGAGAAGGCCGCGGTCGTGGCGTTCATCCAGAACAACAAGGCCACCATCGATCCGGGCGGCCTGCCGCTGGGCGGCTTCGGCCCGGCACCGGAGGGCCTGATCGCCTTCCTCGTCGGCATGGGCGCCATCGTGGCGGCCACCTTGTGGATGGGGGCGCGGGCCTGATGAGCGCAGGGTGGGCGGGCGGGCCCGTCGACAGAGCGAACAATCAACACGATCATTCCGGCGCCCTTCGCGGGGCGGCCGAGCTTGAGAGGCGCCCCGGGAAGGTGGCGGCATGACGACGGAACACACGCTTCCCGACGCGGCCGAACTGGCCCGGATGTCCCGGGACGAGAAGACGACCGCCGGTCTGGCGGTCGACCACGTCGAGCTCGACGAGTACGGCCCGGTCGCGGTCCCCGGCTCCCCGATGGACAAGCGCAACGAGCGCCGGGTGGCCATGTGGTTCGGGCTGGCCGGCCTGCTCGGCCTGGCCTTCGCGGTCGCCTTCATCTGGTGGCCTCACGAGTACGTGCCGGCCTACCAGGACGGCCAACTCGCCTACGCCCTGTACACCCCGATCATCGGGGCCACCATGGGCGGCGCCATCCTGTGCTTCGGCATCGGTGTGGTCCAGATGGCCCGCAAGATCTTCGCCCACGAGGTCGCCATCCAGCAGCGGCACATCGGCATGTCCGCCGAGTTCGACCGGGAGACGCTGGCCGCCCAGGTGATGGACACCGTGGACAAGGCCGGCCTCAAGCGGCGCGGCATGATCAAGGGCTCATTGGCCCTGGCCGGTGGCGCGCTCGGGCTGGTCGCCGCCGTCCCGATCCTGGGTGCGCTGATCAAGAACCCGTGGGCCGAGCGGGCCGACTCGCCCCTGTGGGTCACCCCCTGGGCGCCGCTGGCCGACGGCACCAAGGTCCGGCTCACCCAGATCGACGGCACCCCGGTCCGGCCGGAGGATCTGGACGCCGGCTCGATGGCCACCGTGTTCCCGGGCGTGCCCGGTGGCTCGAAGGCCTCGGACGCCGCGGTCATGCTGTTCCGGGTCCGGTCCGATTCGGTCATCCGGATCCGGGACGGTCAGCAGGGCTTCCAGTTCGGCGACTACTACGCCTTCTCCAAGATCTGCACGCACGTCGGCTGCCCGGTGTCGCTGTACGAGCAGCAGACCGGGCGGGTCCTGTGCCCGTGCCACCAGTCGCAGTTCAACCTGTACGAGGGCATGTTCCCGGTGTTCGGCCCGGCCACCCGGCCGCTGCCGCAGCTGCCGATCGAGTTGGACGACGAGGGCTACTTCGTCGCGGCCAAGGACTTCATCGAGGCGGTCGGCCCGGGGTTCTGGGAGAACGGCAAGTTCCCGGCGTGGTACTCGGAGCCCAAGGAGGCAACGGGATGAGCGAGGCCCTCCGAGCGATTCATCGGCACCATGACGGCACCTCGACGTCGGGAGAGGGGGCGTCATGAGTAGGCTGACCACTCCGCGCAAGGCTTCGGCCGGGTCGTCGCACCTACAGAAGGCGCTGGACAACGCGGACATCCGTTACCACGGTGCCCGCCCGCTGCGCACCCAGCTGAACAAGGTCTTCCCCAGCCACTGGTCCTTCATGCTGGGCGAGGCCGCGCTGTATTCGTTCCTGGTGCTGCTGCTCTCGGGCGTCTACCTGACGCTGTTCTTCGACCCGTCGATGGCCGAGACCGTCTACCAGGGCGTCTACGAGAAGCTGCGCGGCGTGCCCATGTCGATGGCGTACGCCTCCACCCTGGACATCTCGTTCGAGGTCCGCGGCGGACTGCTGATCCGGCAGATCCACCACTGGGCGGCGCTGATCTTCCTGTTCTCGATGATGCTGCACATGATGC
This sequence comes from Nakamurella sp., assembly GCA_039812105.1. Classification (GTDB taxonomy): domain Bacteria; phylum Actinomycetota; class Actinomycetes; order Mycobacteriales; family Nakamurellaceae; genus Nakamurella. Next base: position 1,234 of record JBDHZW010000198.1, on the reverse strand, counting down.
GCGTCTTCTTCACCGGCGCGTTCCGCAAGCCGCGTGAGGTCAACTGGATCATCGGCGCGCTGCTGCTGATCCTGGGCATGGCCGAGGGCTTCCTGGGCTACTCGCTGCCCGACGACCTGCTGTCCGGCACCGGCCTGCGGGCGGTCAGCGCGTTCATCCTGTCCGTTCCGGTGATCGGCACCTGGATGCACTGGGCGGTGTTCGGCGGCGACTATCCCGGCGACATCATCATTCCGCGGTTCTACTCGCTGCACATCCTGCTGATCCCGGGCATCATCCTGGCGCTGATCGCGGTGCACGTCGCCCTGGTCTGGTTCCAGAAGCACACCCACTTCGCCGCGCCCAAGGCGACCGAGAACAACGTCATCGGCATCCGCATCCTGCCCAAGTTCGCGGCCAAGGGCGGCGGCTTCTTCGGCATCGTGTTCGGCGTCATCGCGATCATGGGCGGCATCTTCCAGATCAACCCGATCTGGAACCTGGGCCCGTACAACCCGTCCCAGGTCTCCGCCGGCGTACAGCCGGACTTCTACATGGGCTTCCTGGACGGCATGGTCCGGATCTGGCCCAACTGGGAGATCCGGAACCTGTTCGGGCACTACATGGTCCCGGCCGTGTTCTTCCCGTCGATCCTGGCCGCCACGGTGCTGATGATCCTGGTGATCGCCTACCCGTTCATCGAGAAGGCGTTCACCAAGGACGACGCGATCCACAACATCCTGCAGCGACCGCGGGACGTGCCGGTGCGCACCGCCCTGGGCGTCGCGTTCATCACCTTCTACCTGGTCAACCTGATCAACGGCGCCAACGACCTGTTCGCGTTCAAGCTGGACATCTCGCTGAACGTGATGACCTGGGTGGGCCGGGTGCTGTCGATCATCGGCCCAGTGATCGCCTACGTGGTGACCTACCGGCTGTGCCTCGGTCTGCAGCACGCGGACCGGGCGGTGCTGGAGCACGGCATCGAGACCGGCATCCTGCGCCGGCTGCCGAACGGCGAGTTCATCGAGGTGCACCAGCCGCTCGGCCCGGTCGACGACCACGGCCACCCGGTGCCGCTGGCCTACCAGGGCGCCCCGGTGCCCAAGCGGATGAACCAGCTGGGCTCCGCCGGCGCCGCCGTCCCGGGCTGGATCAAGCCGGCCGACACGACCGGCGAACTCCATTACGGGGACGAGCCGATCGAGGAGATGAAGCACGACGAGCTGGAGGCTCGCTCCCAGCACTGAGAACT